>JBOHHF010000171.1:0-31954 GCA_050700495.1 Pseudonocardiaceae bacterium | reverse complement strand
GACGGTGCCGTGATGGTCCAGATGGTCAGACTCGACGTTGGTGACCACGGCGACGTCGGGTGCGTAGGCCAGGAAGGATCCGTCACTCTCGTCGGCCTCGGCCACGAAGATGTCGCCGCTGCCGTGGTGGGCACCCGACCCGGAGGTGTTCAGGTCGGCACCGATGAGGAACGACGGGTCGGCGCCGCAATGCTGCAACGCAACGGTGAGCATCGACGTGGTGGAGGTCTTGCCGGCGGTCCCGGTGACGCAGGCGACCCGGTAACCGGTCATCAGGGCCGCCAAGGCCGCGGAGCGGTGGATCACCGGGATGCCCCGTCGGGCGCCTTCGACGAGTTCCGGGTTGTCAGGGTCGGTCTGGTGCACCGCCTTGGTGCTGACGATCGCAGTGGGGTCGGTGCCGAGCTGGTCGAGGTTGGCCGCGGCGTGCCCGACGGTCACCTTGGCGCCCAAAGCCTGCAACGCGAGCAGCGCACGGGAGTCCTTGGCGTCCGAACCGGACACGGCACCGCCGCGGGCCAGCACGATCCGGGCCACCCCGCTCATCCCGGCACCCCCGATCCCGACCAGGTGGGTGCGGGCGAGCTGCCGCGGCAACGCTGGGGGTGGCGGCGGTACCGCCGGAGGTCCGGCGGTCACCCCGCAACCTCGAGCACGATCTTGGCCAGCACGTCGTCAGCGTCGGAGTGGCCGGCCATTCGCGCGGCAACGCTCATCCGGGTGAGTCGGTGAGGATCGGTCAGGACCCGCACTACCTCTTCGATCACCTTGGCCGGGGTCAGCTCCTCGTCGGGCACCAGCATCGCACCTCCCGCCACTACCAGTGGCCGCGCGTTGAGTCCCTGCTCGCCGTTGCCGTGTGGCAGCGGCACATACAGCGCGGGAAGACCGACAGCGGACAGCTCGGCGACGGTCATCGCCCCGGCCCGGCACATCGCGAGATCGGCGGCGGCCAGCGCCAGATCCATCCGCTCCAGGTAAGGCACCGCGACGTAAGGGGGCGCGCCGACCCGCGTCTGCACCTGCACGGTGTTCCGTCGCCCGTAGGCATGCAGTACCCCGATCCCGGCAGCGCCGAGCTCGGCCGCAGCGCCCGACACCGCGGCGTTGAGGGTGCGGGCGCCCTGCGAGCCCCCGGTCACCAGCAGCGTCGGTGCCTGCGGGTCCAGGCCGAAGTGCGCCCGGGCCCGATCCCGCAGGGCGGCCCGGTCCAGCGATGAGATCGCTTGCCGCAACGGGATCCCGATCACGTCGGCGCCGGGGAGTCCACTGCCTGGCACTGCGGCGAGCACCCGGACCGCGAACCTCGCCCCGACCTTGTTGGCCAGCCCGGCACGGGCGTTGGCCTCGTGTACGACGATCGGCACCCGGCCCCGGGCGGCGAGATAGGCGGGCAACGCGACGTAGCCGCCGAAACCGACCACCACATCGGCGCCTACCGCCTCGAGCACCTCCCGGACCCGGCGCGCCGCAGCGCGGACCCGCACCGGCAGCCGCAGCAGGTCCGCGCCGGGCTTGCGCGGGAACGGCACCGCGGGGATGAGCTCCAGCGGGTAACCCCGATCGGGCACCAGGGTGGTCTCCAGCCCGCGCTCGGTGCCCAGTGCAGTGATCCGAGCCTCGGGTATCGCGCGGCGCACCGCGTCAGCCAGCGCCAGCGCCGGTTCGATATGCCCCGCGGTGCCACCTCCGGCGACGACGACGGACACCGGTGTCGACGCACCCGCACTCATCGCCTGACCCCGGTTCGCGCGGGATGGGGAATCCTGGGTCGTCGCGGCGCTGGGGTGTAAGGAACGGGAGGGTGCAGTCGCAGCAGCCCAGAAACGACACCCTGACGCCCGGACCCACCGAGCTCCGAACGGAGCGCGGACACGGCCTGCGGTTCGTGTCGGGCGAAGTTCGCCAGCAGTCCGAACACCAGCATCGTCAGCACCATGGAGGTGCCTCCCGACGAGATCAGCGGCAGCGGGATGCCGGTGACCGGCAGCAGGCCGACCACGTACCCGATGTTGATCGCGGCCTGACCGACCAGCCAGGTGGTGACCGTGGCGGATACCAGCTTGATCCACGGGTCGGTGTTGCGCGCTGCGATCCGGATCCCCACGTAAGCCAGACTGCCGAAAAGCAGCAGCACCACCAGGCAGCCCAGGAAGCCCAGCTCCTCCCCGATGATCGCGAAGATGAAATCATTGTGCGCGTTGGGCAGGTAGTCCCACTTGGCGCTGCCCTGCCCGAGACCCACGCCCCACCAACCACCGTCGGCCAGTGAGAACATCGCCTGGCGAGCCTGGTAGGCCGCGCCCTGGGAATCGGCGCCCGGGTGCAGGAAGGACCCGATCCTGGCCGATCGGTAGCTGGCGATACCGGCCATGGCGAGCGCCCCGGCGACCGCGGCGACCGCGATCGCGCCGAATAGCACAGCCGGTGCTCCACCGAACCACAGCAGGGCGAGCAGCACGATGACCAGCGTGATCGTGGTACCAAGATCAGGCTCCAGCAGCACCAGCACAAAGATCGCGACAGCCACCGGAACCACCGGAACCAGCAGATGCCGCCACTGGTGCAGCAGCGCTCGCTTGGTGATCAACACGTGCGCACCCCACAGTGCCAGGGCGAGCTTGGCCGGCTCGGAAGGCTGCAGCGACAGCGGGCCCAGCCGCAGCCAGTTCTGCGAGCCGTTGATCTCGGTGCCCGCCGGGCTGAGCACCGCGACCAACAGCACCACGCACACCACCAGGAACAGCCCGCTGGTGCCGCGCAGCAGCCGCACCGGCATCCGCAACCCCGCCCAGAACAACACCAGGCCGACGCCGCAGTACACCAGCTGGCGGACGAACACTGCATAGGACGACCCGGCTCGGGTGTAGGACTCCACGTTGGATGCCGAGAGCACCATCACCAGGCCGAACAGGGTCAGCAGGCCGAAAACGGCGAGCACCAGGTGCAGCGAGGTGAGCGGCCGGGCCAGCCAAGCGGTGAGCAGGTCGCGAGCGGCGTTCAGCCGAGCCGCGGTCTGAGTTGAGTGCCGGGGGGAGCTGCTCCTCACCGGACCTCCGGAATGGAACTGTTCCCGGATGGGTCGGTACGGCGAGTGTGGGCGGTCACTGCGGTCACTGCAGCGGCGAAGGCCCGACCACGCTGCGCGTAGTCGGCGAACATGTCCAGCGACGCCGCCGCCGGGGCGAGCAGCACGACATCTCCCGGACGGGCCAGCTCAGCGGCGGCGGCCACCACCTTCGTCATGGCGCCATGGTCTCCCGAATCCACCACCCGGACCGGGAGATCGGGTGCGTGTCGCGCCAGCGCGGCGGCAATCACCCTGCGGTCGGCGCCGAGCAGCACCGCGCCGACCAACCGATCCCGGGTATCCACCACGAGTGAGTCCACGTCGACGCCCTTGAGCAGTCCCCCGGCCACCCACCCCACCCGGTGGTGGGCCAGCAGCGCGGCCCGCGCCGCGTGCGGGTTGGTGGCCTTCGAGTCGTCGATGTAGCACACCCCGGCGTACGTGCCAACGGGTACGCCACGGTGCCCGCCGGGGGTGAAGGCGCGCAGTCCGGACGCGACTGCCTGTGCGGTGACTCCAAGAGAGCGGGCCAGTGCCGCGGCGGCCAGCGCGTTGGCAAGGTTATGCCGACCGGCCGGGCGAACATCGGCGAGCTGGGCCAGCACAGTGCCCCCGACAGCGGTCCCGTCGGGGGCACTGTCGAGAACGCCGTCTTGGCCACCGAAGGCCCGATCGATCAGCTGGTCGCCTACCACGCCCAGTTGCCCGGCTGCCGGCTCACCAGTGGTGAAGCCGACCCCGCCGCGCCCGGCGGCCAGCCGCGTGGACCACTCGTCGTCGACGTTGAACACCGCTGCGGTGTTCTTGGCGTACACACTGCCCTTGGCTGCTGCGTACCGTTCCATACCGCCGTGCCAGTCCAGGTGGTCGGCGGAGACGTTGAGCACCGCAGCGGCCCGCGGATTCAGCTCGGGTGACCAGTGCAGCTGAAACGACGACAGCTCCACGGCGAGTACCCGGTGGCCGGCCTGCACCGCGTCCAGCACCGGCAGGCCGATATTGCCACACGCGACAGCGTCGACGCCGGCGGCGTGCAGGATCGACTCGAGCATCCCCACCGTGGTGGTCTTGCCGTTGGTTCCGGTGACCACCAGCCACTGTGCCGGCTCCGATCGGGCACAGTCCAGCCAGCGGGCCAGTGCCACATCCCCGATCACCGGCACGCCGGCTCGGTGCGCGGCCACCATCAGCGGCGCGTCCGGCCGGAAACCCGGGCTGGTCACCACCAGGTCGGTGCCCGGCGGCGGTGCGACCAACCCGACCGCCAGCTGCACTGGACCACCAACCCACGAGGTGCCGGCCAACGCCTGCAGCTGCGCCGCACAAGAGTCGGTGACAGTGACGACGGCGCCCAGCTCGCCCAGCACCCGTGCGGCCGAGACGCCGGTAACGCGTCCCCCGGCCACCAACACCCGCGCCCCGGCGAGGTCGGCGGTAAAGGTGCCGAGGCCACTGATCGATGTGGACAGCGCGGTCACCCCCCCGCAGCCGTCAGCCACTCGCTGTAGAACACCCCTGCGCCCAACGCGCAGCAAATGGCCGCCAGCAGCCAGAACCGGATGATGACCGTGGTCTCGGCCCACCCCGCCAGCTCGAAGTGGTGGTGAAATGGTGCCATCCGGAACGGCCGGCGCTGGGTGGTCCGGAACACCGCCACCTGGATCACCACCGACAGCGCCTCCACCACGAACAGCCCACCGATCACCACGAGGAGCAGTTCGGTTCGGGTGACCACGGACAGGCCGGCCAGCAGCCCACCGATGGCCAGTGACCCGGTGTCACCCATGAAGATCCTCGCCGGGGGAGCATTCCACCACAGGAACCCGATACACCCACCGACCGCTGCGGCGGCCACCACCGCCACGTCCAGCGGGTCGCGCACGGTGTAACAGCCGGGCACCGCCTGGACGGTGCAATCCTGGGTGAACTGCCAGAACGAGACGATGACGTAGGTCACCAGTACCATCGCCGCCGATCCCGCCGCCAGCCCGTCCAGACCATCGGTGAGGTTCACCGCGTTCGACCAGGCGGACACCAGCAGGTAGCTGAAGACCACGAAGCCGACGGTGCCAAAGGAGACCACGGCGACATCCCGCACAAAGGACAGCTGCATCGAGGCCGGGGAAATGCCGTCGACGTCGCGGAAACCCATCGCCAGAATCCCGAAGAGCACCGCGGCGACCAGCTGCCCGACCAGTTTGGCGGTCTTGCTCAAGCCCAGGTTGCGCTGCCGGCGGACCTTGATCAGGTCGTCCAGGAAGCCGACCACCCCCAGCACCGTGGCCAGCAGCAGCACGAGCAGGCCGGATGCGGTGATGCCGTGCCGGGTGACGGTGACGTGGGCGACCAGGTAACCGCTCCACATCGCCAGCAGGATGGCGACTCCCCCCATGGTGGGTGTGCCCCGCTTGCTCTGGTGAGTCTGCGGCCCCTCCTGCCGGATCTCCTGGCCGAAACCCTGCCGGGTGAACAGCCGGATCAGGTAGGGCGTGAACAGGATCGAGGCCAGCAGGGCGACCCCGGACGCGACCAGGATGGTGCTCACCTGATGCTGCTTCCACCGGTCGGGCCAGCGGCGCAGAGCAGGCCCTCGGCAACCTGCTCCAGCCCGAAAGCCCGCGATGCCTTGATCAGCACCACGTCCCCCGGGGCCAGCTCGCCGCCAAGCAACTCGAGCACCGCGGGCACATCAGGCACCAACACCGGCGCTGCGCGCCCAGCGGGTCGGCCTCTGGTGCCCAGTGTGTCGGCGTCAGGTGCCCGGTACTCCGCTGCGGCTCCGTCTTGTGCGGCCCAGTAGATCGGTTGGGCACGCTCCCCCACCACGACGAGCCGATCGACACCGAGGCGCACCGCGAGCGTGCCGATCTCCCGGTACGCCTGCGCCTCGGCCGCGCCGAGCTCGGCAAGTGGGCCGAGCACCGCCCAGCTGCGCCGACCGCCACCAGCCATCGCGACCAAGGTTCGCAACGCAGCGGCGACCGACTCGGGGTTGGCGTTGTAGGCGTCGTTGACCACGGTCACCCCGTCGGGGCGGTCGGTAACCTCCAGCCGCCACCGCGACACCGGCCGGTAACCGGCCAGCACCTCGGCTACCAGCACCGGGGTTGCACCCAATTCCAGCGCTACCGCAGCTGCGGCCAGCGCATTGGACACCTGGTGCTCGCCGGGTACCACCAGCTGCACCGGGATCTCACCGGCTGGGGTCACCAGGCGAAACGAGGGGCAACCGCGATCGTCGAGGACGACGTCGGTGGCGCGGATCTGGGCCGCAGCCGACCGCCCGAAGCGCACCACCCGGGCGGCGGTGCGCTGCTCCATCGCGGCAACCGCGGCGTCGTCGGCGTTGAGCACCGCGACCCCGGCCACCGGCAGCGCCTCGACCAGCTCGCCCTTAGCGGTGGCCACCGCGTCCCGGGAGCCGAACTCGCCGAGGTGCGCAGAGCCGACGTTGAGCACCACCCCGATCGACGGCGGCGCCACCCGGCACAGCGCGGCGATCTGGCCGGGGCCTCGCGCGGACAGCTCCAACACCAGGTGCCGGGTGGCCGCGTCGGCGCGCAGCACGGTCCAGGGGTGGCCGATCTCGTTGTTGAACGATCCCGGCGGCGCGACGGTAGGACCCAATCGGGCCAGCATCGCGGCGACCATGTCCTTGGTGGAGGTCTTGCCCGACGAGCCGGTGAGGCCCACCACCTGCAGGGCCGTTGGAACATCACCGCGAGCCTGGCTGAGCCGGTCCACCACGGCGCGCGCCAGCCGGGCCATTGCAGCCAACACCGCCGCGCCCGCACCGTCGGTATCTGCCGCCAGTGAGTAGGCGGTAGGTACCGGGGCACTGATTGCCGGGGCACTGACCGGCGAGGCGAGGACCGCGGCAACGCCGACCGGGCGCCCGGCAAGGACCCCGACAGCGCCCGCGGCCATCGCGGCAGCGGCGAAGTCATGCCCGTCGACCTGCTCACCGGGTAACGCGACGAACAACCCGCCGGGCCCGACGCGGCGGGAGTCGAACTCGACGCTGCCGGAAACCACGCCGGCGCCGTCGCAGCCGTGCACGGCGCCGCCCACCGCGTCGGCCACCTCGGCCAGGGTCAACGGGATCACCGGGCGCTCCGGTCAGTCAGGGCCCGCGTGAGCACCTCGACATCGGAGAACGGATGCGTGATGCCGTGTACCCGCTGGCCGGTCTCGTGACCCTTGCCTGCGACCACCACCGCGTCCCCGGGACCGGCCCGGCCTACGGCGTACGAGATCGCCTCGGTCCGGTCGGCGATCTCCACTACTTCGGCGGACCCGGCGCGGGCGCCGGCGAGCATCGCGGCGCGGATCACGGCGGGATCCTCGGTGCGCGGGTTGTCATCGGTGACCACCAGCAGGTCCGCGCGACGGGCCGCCTCGGCCCCCATCAGGAGCCGCTTGCCGGTGTCGCGATCCCCACCACAACCCAGCACCACCAGCAGCCGCCCGGCGACCTGAGCCCGCACCGCGTCGAGCACAGCAGCGACCGCAGCCGGTTTGTGCGCGTAATCCACGATCGCCAAGAAATCCTGGCCGGCGTCGATCCGCTGCATCCGGCCGGGCACGTCAGCGGTGGCCACTCCCCGTAGCACCAGCCGGAGGTCAGCACCCGCTGCGTGCGCGACAGCCAGCGCAACCAGCGTGTTGGTGACGTTGAACGGGCCCGGCAACCGCACCAGTGCGCGCTGGTCGAACCCGTCGGGCCCCATGGCGCGGAACGACTGGAAGCCGGACGGATAGGCCTCGATGTCAGCCGCGTGCCAGGTGGCCTGGCCGGCCAGGGACACCGTCGTCGTCTTATCGGTGACCAGCCGCTGGCCCCAGGCGTCGTCGATGCACACCACCTCGGCGCCGGCCCGCCCGTCGAAGAGCCTCGCCTTAGCGGCGAAGTAGTCCTCGAGGTCGGCGTGGAAGTCCAGGTGGTCCTGGGACAGGTTGGTGAAGGCGCCGACCGCGAAGGTGGTGGCAGCCACCCGATCCAGCGTCAGTGCATGGCTGGAGACCTCGATGGCCACGTGACTGACACCGCGCTCAAGCATCAGCGCTAGGAGCGCCTGCAGGTCTGGGGCCTCGGGGGTGGTGCCGCCCCTGGTGGCCAGGTGCTGCGCACCAATCCGCAGCTGCACAGTGCCGAGCAGGCCGGTGGTGGCGCCGGCGGCCCGCAATCCCGCCTGGAGCAGGTACGCCGTGGTGGTCTTGCCGGCGGTCCCGGTGATCCCGAGCACCGCCAGCCGGGTGGAGGGATCGCCGAAGATGCGGGCGGACAGCGCACCTAGCACCGCTCGTGGGTGGGGATGCACCAGCACCGGGACCGCGGTATCGGCCAGCGCCGACCGCTGCGCACCGGCGGGGTCGGTGAGCACCGCGACGGCGCCGGCCTTCAGCGCGATGCCGGCGAAGTCGGCGCCGTGTGGGCGGCCGGGAGCCAGGCTGGGTAACGCCGCGAAGATGTCACCGGGGACCACCTGCTGCGCACGCAGCGTGATACCGGTAACCAGGACCTGAGCCGGAGACCCCACGACGGCCGCACCGGCCAACGCGGCGAGCGCGGCCACCGGGGTCGGAACAGTCTGCGACGGCCGCAGCGGTGTCTCGGTCAACGAAGAAGTCACAGAGGCAGTCACAGGGCAGTCAGATCGTGGGTCGGGACGGGTTGCGTGGAGGCCCGAGCGGTAGGCGACCACCGTCGCGGTGGGTCGGGCTCTGGGGGCACGCTAGTCCAGGGTGAGGGTGGCGATCGGACTGGGCCCGGGGGACAGCGGGATCTGGTAGCGCCCCGCAAGGTAGGAGGCGATGTCGTGGAACAGCGGCGCGGCATTGCCGACGGCCGGATTGTCGAGGGTGATCCCGACCACGAAGCGCGGGGCGTCGGCGGGCAGGATT
This sequence comes from Pseudonocardiaceae bacterium, assembly GCA_050700495.1. Lineage (GTDB taxonomy): Bacteria > Actinomycetota > Actinomycetes > Mycobacteriales > Pseudonocardiaceae. The sequence goes on along the minus strand of JBOHHF010000171.1, from coordinate 22,980 downwards.
CCCGCGAAGTTGATCCAGTAGTCGGAGTTGCTGTAGCAGCCACAAGCGGGGTTGACCTGTTGCGCGGTGCCGGTCTTGGCGGCGATCTGGTAGCCGTCCAGCGCCGCCTGCGGGCTGGTTCCCTGTTGCCCGGGCTCGTCCTGCACGACCGCGCGCAGCATGTCCCGCACGGTATGCGCGGTCTCCGGGCTGACCACCCGCACGCCCTCGGGTCGTGAGGTCTCGGTGCGGGTGCCGTCGGGGGCGATCTCGGCGCTGATGATGCGCGGGGGGATGCGCAGGCCGTCGTTGGCGATTGCCTGGTACATGCCGGCCATCTGCAGCACGGTCATCGACAGCCCCTGCCCGATGGGCAGGTTGGCGAACGTGCTGCCCGACCATCGGTCCCGGGCCGGCACCCGGCCGGCGCTCTCCCCTGGCAAACCAAGATCGGTGTCCTGACCCAGACCCATCCGCTGCAGCATGTCGACAAAGCGGTCCGCGCCGAGGCGCTGCGCGGTGAGCAGCGTTCCGACGTTGGACGAGCGGGCCAGCACCCCCGTGAAGGTGAGGTTCAGGGTGCCGTGTTTCCACGCGTCGGAGACCGTCCGGTCCGCGACCCGGATCTGGCCGGGGACTTGCAACGGGGTGTCCGGTGCCATGATGCCGCTTTCAATGGCGGCCGCAGCAGTAACGACCTTGTTCACCGACCCCGGTTCGAACGGTGCCGACACCGCCGGATTGGACAGCAGCTCTGGAGTTGCCGACGCGAGGTTGTTCGGGTCGAAGGTGACGTCGTTGGCCATGGCGTAGACCTCGGCGGTGCGCGCGTCGAGCACGACCACACTGGCCCCTTTGGCGCGGTACTTCCGCGCGAAGTCGCTGAGCATCTGCGCAACGGTGAACTGCAGGTCGGAGTCCAGGGTGAGCTCCAACCCCGAACCGGGTACCGGCGCCCGGACCGCGCGCTCACTGCCCGGGATGATCGCGTCCGAGCCCTCTGCGGTGTCCACCACCCGGCGACCGTCGCGGCCGGCCAGTAAGGTGTCGGCATAGTTCTCCAGGCCGACCAGTCCCCGCACCTTGCGCTCGTCGGCCCGCCAATTCGCCACGCCCAGGACGTTGGCTGCGAGCTCACCGCCGGGGTACTGCCGGATCTCCCGGTGCTCCGCACTGATCTCCGGGAAGTCCTGCTGGATGATCCTGGCCTGGGCCGGCCGCACGAAAGGCGCGAGCAGCACCGTGGTGCGGTCACTGCGTAGTTGGCTGAGAATCTCCTGTTCGGACACCGGCGGCCCGAGCACCTGGGCTACCCGGCGGGCCATCGCCTGCTTGTGCAGGTCCGGATCGGCCCGGACCGCGCGCTGCTCGGCGACGATCCGATTGGGCTGGGCATAAAGGGCCTGGGCCTGCACGCTGAACGCCAGTGGCGTGCCGTTGCGGTCAGTGATCGTGCCGCGTTCGGCAGGCAACGTCTGGGCCGTGGTGCGCTGGTGAGCGGCGCGCGCCGAGAGCTCCGTCGCCTGCAGCCCCTGCACGTGGACCAGCTTGAGTCCAGCAGCCACCAGCGCGAGAACGAGCACCACCCGCGCCAGCACCAACCGGTTGCGCAAACCACCTGCAGACGAGCCGGGTCTACGGCGGCGACGGCGACGGGTGCCCATCACGTGCCGCCGGCCGGGCCAGGCGCAGCGGGCGCTGGTTGAGCAGGTGGCGCCGCCGGCGGGGCAGGCGCTGGTTGGGCGGGCGCTGGTTGGGCGGGCGCTGGTGCTGGTGCCGTAGCCGGTCGAGGCTCACTGATCCGGACGACGCTGCCGTCTGGGCGGACGAGTAGCCGCGCTGGATCCCCGGCCGGCACCATGCCCAGCTCGCGGGCCCGGCGAGCCACCTCAGGCGCGGTCTCCAGATTGGCCACCTCGCGGCCCAGATTCTCCGAACGCTCGGTGAGGTTCCGGGCTTGTTCATGGGCGCTCTGCAGCTGGTAGGAGTCCGCGGCAGCCGCTGTGGACAGCCACAGCGTGGCCACCAGTGCCACCGCCAGCGACACCATCACCAGCACCACGAAGGGTGCCCGGCGCGCGGCGTCCGCGCTGTCCCGAGCAGCGTGCGACACCCCCGTGCGCTGCGCGCGCCGAGCGTATGCCCGCTGGACGGCCCGGGAGCGCACCCGTTCGGACTCGGCGCCCCGGCGGCGGGTGAACGCGGCAGTCCTGCTGCGCTGGGCTGTCAGCGGGGCCGTCGGTGGGGCCGCAGTACGCGCCGAAGCCGTCACGAGGTCGTCTCCGTGCCGTGAGATCGGTGCTGGCCGTGAGATCGGTGCTGGGAAGCCGCAGCGATGCGTTCGGCGGCTCGTAGTCGCACCGAGGCTGCCCTTGGATTCGTCTCGGTCTCGGGCGGACCAGCCTGCTCGGCGCCGCGGGTCAACGCGCGCAGCTGGGGTCCGTGGCCAGGCAGCTCCACCGGCAGGCCGGGCGGGGTGCGCGACACGATCAGCTGCGCCAGCGCCCGTTTCACGATGCGGTCCTCCAGCGAGTGGTAGGACATCGCTACCAGCCGACCACCGACCGATAGCACATCCAGCGCGGCGGGTATCGCCGAGCGCAACGCGGTGAGTTCGCCGTTGACCTCGATGCGCAACGCCTGGAAGGTCCGCTTGGCGGGATGCCCACCGTGCCTTCGCGCCGCAGCGGGCACGCTGCGGTAGACCACCTCTACCAGCCGGCTGGTGCTGCCGAAGGGTGCCCGCCGCCGCTCGGCCTCGATCGCAGCGGCGATCCGGCCGGCGAAGCGCTCCTCGCCGTACTCCGTGAGTACCCTTGCCAGCTCGGCCTTCGAGTAGCCGTTGAGCACGTCGGCCGCGGTCGGCCCGGTGCTGGGGTCCATCCGCATGTCGAGCGGGGCGTCGCGAGCGTAGGAGAAACCGCGTTCCGGGGCGTCGAGTTGCAGCGAGGACACTCCCAGGTCGAACAGCACGCCGTCCAGACGACGGATGCCGAGCCGTGCCAGCACGTCAGGCAGTTCGTCATAGACCGCATGCACCAGGTGGGTACGGCCACCGTGCGCGTGCAGCCGGTCGCCGGCCGCGGCGAGCGCCTGCGGGTCGCGGTCCAGCCCGACCAAGGTGAGCTCGGGATGAGCGTCGAGTAGCGCGGCCGCGTGCCCACCCAGACCCAGCGTGGCGTCGACCACCACGGCCGGCCGGTTCGCCAACGCGGGTTCGAGTAGTTCCAGACACCGGCGCAGCAGGACGGGGATGTGCCGGGGCGACCCGGCGCCACCGAGCGGGTGATCGGCCACCGCCAACCTCCCTTCGCTCACATCCACCTCCCCACCTCGGCTTGTTACTCCCCACCTCAGTTCTTGCTGCTCACTTCTTGCTACGGATCCACCGAGATCACCAGCTCGGCGGATCCGCCCCGGTGCCGCCAGGTCTCCGCCCGGTACGAGATCCTGGCGCCGGGGAAGGTGCGTCAGGACCCTGCTGTCCGCGTCGTTGCATCGGATTCGATGCAGACCCGGACGGAGGCCTCACGGCACCGGGGCGGAAAGTGCTGCCGCACTGGCAGATCCCGCCCAGGTACCACATCAATCCGGTCACATCACACCGGGTAGCACCTCCTGCGCCTGGGAGTAGGACTCCTCGTGCTCTTCCAGGTAGCGCTGCCAGGCAGCGGCATCCCAGATCTCCAGCCTGCTGATCGCGCCGATCACTGCGCAGTCCTTGTTCAACCCTGCATAGCGCCGAAGCTCGGCCGCGATCGAGATGCGGCCCTGCCCGTCCGGGCGTTGCTCGTCAGTGCCGGCAAACAGGTAACGCTGGTAGGCCCGCACCGCCTCGTTGGTGAACGGCGCCTGCGCCACCTTGCGGGCCATCTCCTCGAACTCGGCTCGCGGGAAGACGTAGAGGCAGTGATCCTGCCCCTTGGTGACCATCAACCCCCCTGCGAGCGCGTCGCGGAACTTCGCCGGCAGCGTCAACCGGCCCTTGTCGTCGAGCCGGGGGGTGTGCGTGCCCAGGAACACGGTCACCCACCTCCCCAGCAGCCCGGTGGACTGACCCGGTGGACTGGCGCAGAACACCCTTGTTCTCCACTGCCCACCACCCTACCCCACTCTCCGCCACTGTCAACGCGCGAGCACCCCGTTTTCCCGTCAACAGACGCCATCAGGGCAGTTCAGCGCGGTACTGCCAAGTGGGGGACGACCACGCCCACCGCTGGGGCCGCGAAACCTCCGACCCCAGCAACCCCCCCACCGCCCTCCCACCCGGCATCCGATGCCCGGCCGGTGGGGGAAAGTGGGGCGGAGTTGCCACCTGGACGTGTCGCTGTCTCTGAGCGCGTTGAGACGCCACCTGACTTGTCGCCGTCCAGGCGGTTACAGTCGCGGGCGACGGTCAGGAGGTTTCGTGAGCGTGCCGCCCACGGGGGTACAGCCGCCGCACCTGGCGGACGTGCGCGCTATCGCGCAGCGGATCGCAGGCAATGTCGAGCGAGTGCTGGTCGGCAAGCCCGACGCGATCCGGACCGCATTGATCACACTGCTAGCCGAGGGCCATCTACTGGTCGAGGACGTGCCGGGAGTGGGCAAGACATCGCTGGCCAAGGCGTTGGCCCGGTCGGTGGACTGCACGGTCAGCCGGATCCAGTTCACCCCGGACCTGCTGCCCAGCGACATCACCGGCGTGTCCGTCTTCAATCGCAACACCGGGGACTTCGACTTCCGGCCAGGCCCGGTCTTCGCCAATGTGGTGGTCGGCGATGAGATCAATCGGGCCTCCCCCAAGACTCAGTCCGCGCTGCTGGAGTGCATGGAGGAACGCCAGGTCACGGTCGACGGGCGCAGCTACCCGCTGTCCGGTCCGTTCATGGTGATCGCGACCCAGAATCCGGTGGAGATGGAGGGCACCTACGCGTTACCCGAAGCTCAGCGCGACCGGTTCACCGCCCGCGTCTCGCTGGGCTACCCGGATCCCGCCGCGGAGCTCGCGATGGTGGACGAGCACGCGGCAACCGACCCGTTGGCCACGCTGGGGCCGGTGTCCACCGCAGCCGAGGTGCAAACCCTGTGCCAGGCGGTACGCCTGATCCACGTGGCTACCGATGTGCGCCGCTACGTCGTGGAAGTGGTCGGCGCCACTCGCCGGCTGCCCGAACTTCGACTGGGCGCTTCGCCGCGTGCCACCCTGCAGCTGATCCGTACCAGCCGAGCAGCAGCGGCACTGGTCGGCCGGGACTACGTGGTACCCGACGATGTGCAGGCCATGGCGCCGCAGGTGCTGGGTCACCGGCTGGTGCTCACCGCCCAGGCGCAGGCCGACCGGCTGTCGCCGGAGGGACTGGTGCGCAGTGTGCTGGCGCGAGTGCCGGTACCCCAAGCGCCGGCCGGAGCAGCGCCGGTCAGCGTTGACGGCCGCGGCAACCGTAATGGCGCCGTCATCTGGCACCGCCCGCCCCAGGCGCCATAGGTGCCCCGGCTGCGATGCGGCCTGACCACCCGCGGCTGGTGCCTGCTGGCCGCGGGTCTCGCGGCGGCGCTCTGCGCGGTGCTGCTCAACGAGCGGGATCTGCTGCGGGTGGCAGCGTTCGCCATGGCGCTTCCGCTGCTGGCCGCTCTGGTCGTCGCGTTCGCTCAGGTCAAGGTGCGAGCCACCAGGGAGCCTGGACCATCGCGGATCCCGGTCGGCAGTGAGTGCCAGGTGCGGCTGGTGGTGCGTTCCACCGGGTGGTTGAGCGGCAGGCTGCTACTCGAGGACGGGGTGCCCGCAGCGTTGGGAGCCTCCGTGCCGGTTGATTCGGTGCCGGGCGACTCAGCACCGGGTGATTCGGTATTGGACAACTGCGTCCAGTTCGAGGTGACGCGCCTGCCACGGGACCGTGCAGTCCGGTTGAGTTACCCGTTACGCCTGGTAGAACGCGGGGTGCACACCCTCGGTCCACTGGTAGCGCGGATCACTGACCCGTTCGGCTTGGCGGAGTACCGCTGCACGCTCGCCGGTCGCAGCCGGTTGATCGTCACGCCCGCGGTGGTGCCGCTGACCGGGATGCCCGCCGGTGGTGAACTGGGTAGCGGCGCAGCGGGTGCCGGCCGGGTGGGCGCCGGGCCAGGTCAGGACGCCGTCGTGGTGCGCAGTTACCGGCAAGGCGACGACCTGCGCCAGGTGCACTGGCGCACGACGGCCCGTCGAGACGAGCTGATGGTGCGGGTGCAGGAGTGGCCCTGGCGCGGCGGTGCCACCGTGCTGCTGGACCACCGCGCGGTGGCACACCGCGGCAGTGGGCGCACATCGAGCCTGGAGTACGCGGTGTCACTGGCCGCCAGCGCGTTCGTGCACCTGGCTCGGCACGGTCAGCGGGTCCGGCTGGTCACCGAGGACGGCGCTGCACGCGCCGGCGGCACCGACCACACCATCGACTCCGCGCTCGATGCGCTCGCCGCCCTGCGCGCGAGCCACCGACCCGACCTCGCCAGTGGTCCGGCGCTGATCGGGGGCCGAGAAGTGGTGGCGGTACTCGGGGCGGTGGGTCCGGCAGCGGTCGAACAGCTGCTGGCGCACCGCCCGCGCGGAATGCGCAGCCACGCTGTGCTGCTCGACATCGCAGCGTGGAGCAGTGCAGGGGACGGCTCATCTATCGCTGCCCCGCCTGATCCGGCGCGAGCTGCTCGCCTGCTCGTCGCAGCGGGCTGGTCGGTCACGGTGGCACGGCCGGAACAACCACCGTCGTTGGTGTGGGATCGATTGTGCATCAGCTCCCGCGGCAAGCGCGAGGCGCTGCGGTGAGAGCCATCGGCGGGATCGCCGGCCGGACGCTGGCCGGCGCACTGACTGGTGCACTGCCCGCTGCCGTGACCGGTGCAGTGGCCGGGTTGGCCGTTGCGCTCGCCGCGACGTCGTTGACCGGGGTGTTGGTTGGGCCGCGCTGGTGGGGCGCGGTGGTGCTGACCAGCGCGGTGGTGGTCATTGCCGGCGTGCTGCTGCGCGCGCTGCGGATGCCGCCGATCGTGGTCGCGGCTGGTCAACTCGCCGCGCTGGTGGGGATGGTCACCGCGGTGTTCACCCGCAGCGGCCGGTTGGTCGTGCTGCCCGGCGCAGATGCGGTTGCCGAGCTGGGCGCGCTACTGGGAAGGGCCGCCCAGCAGGTTCGAGACGGTATACCCCCGGTGACCGAGAGCACCGAACTCCTCTGTCTGGTGATGGTCGCCTTCGGACTGGTCACCGTTGCCGTGGACACCCTGGCCGTCTCGGCCGCAGCCCCCGCCATCTCGGGATTGGTGCTGGTGGGCGTAGTCGTCGTGCCTACCGCGGTGTCAGATCAGATGCTGCCCTGGTGGAGCTTCGCGCTGGGAGCGCTGGGTTTCGCGCTGCTGCTCACCGGCAATAACGAGGGCCGGGCAGCTGCGCGCCGGCACCTGGCGTGGGACACCTTCGTCGACTCTTGGAAGCACATCGGCGCGGCGCCTGTCGCAGTCGCAGTGGGCGCCGGCGCCATGGTGCTGGCGCTGATCGTCGGCACGTCGGCCACCGCCGTGGGCACCAGCCGGCCGGGCGCTGGTCAGCAGATCAGCGGGATCGGGCTGAATCCCTTCACCTCCCTGCGTGGACAGCTCAACGCCGGAGAAGTCGTGGACCTGTTCCGAGTCCGGGGGCTGGAGCAGCGCACTTACCTGCGGGCGCTGACGCTGAGCCGGTTCGACGCCCAGGTGGGTTGGCTGCCAGGCCAGCTGGATGGCGCCCTACCGGCCGGCGGCGCCCAGCAACCGGCCAGGCGGCGACTACCACTGCCCGTCGGGGTGGCCGAGCCGGTCTCGGGATCGGTGGTGCAGGTACAGATCGAACCGATCAACTATGTGGACAACTGGCTGCCGTCCGTCGGCTACCCGCTGGTCCTGGCCGGCATCGGCCCGGACTGGAACTATGACCCCGACGCGACCACCATCTTCTCCGACCGTCGCCAGCGGGCGCAGCCCTATACAGAGTTCGGGGTGCTGCCGCAGCCGGATCCACAGTCGCTCCGTGCGGCGGGTCCTGGCGTCGGCGCGCCGTTCGCCACGATCGATCCGCGGTACCTCGACACCGGCGGGGTGGACCCACGGGTAGCCCGGCTGGCCGCCGAGGTCACTGCGGGCAGTCGGACGGCATTCGACGCCACCGTCGCCGTCAACCAGTGGTTCAATCAGCCCAGCAGCGGGTTCAGCTACGACCTGCAGACCGCGCCGGGTAACAGCGGGGACGCCCTGGTGGACTTCCTGTTCACCGGCCACCGGGGCTACTGCGAGCAATTCGCCTCGGCGATGGCGATCATGCTACGGACGCTGCACGTGCCGGCCCGGGTCGCCGTCGGCTTCACCCCCGGCATCACCACAGGCGACTCCCGGCTGATCACCACCGAGGACGCGCACGCCTGGGTGGAAGTGTGGTTCCCGGGCGCTGGGTGGCTGCCGTTCGATCCGACCCCGCTGTCCGACGGGCGCACCGCGATACCGGGTTATGTGGCCCCTGCCGGGACCCAACCCGAGCAAGCGCCGCCGCCGGCCCCGCCACCGGCGGCCGCCACCACCGCGCCGGCACCGGACATGGCCTCCGAGTCGTCGCAGGATCCTGGCGCCGGTGATCCCGGCCTCGGCACCGGGATCGGGCTGGCCGTCGTCGGGCTGCTGGTGTTCGCCGTGCTGACCGGGCTCATCCCGGCGACGGTGCGCGAGATCCGCCGTCGGCGGCGGTTGCACCTGGTCGGCGCCGGCGGACCGGATGCGGTCTCAGCCGCGTGGGAGGAGGTGCTGGCCGAGTTCGCAGACCGTGGCGTCGTGCTCCCGGTGGGCGAGACCGTACGGACGACGGCCCGGCGGCTGGCCGACGAGCACGTCTTGGACAAACCTGGGCAAGCCGGGCTGGACACCCTGGTCGGTGCGGTGGAGCGAAGCTGGTATGCCCTGCACACATCCGGCCACACCAGCACCCGTGAGGCCGATCGTGAACTGTACGGTGCCTTTGATGCTGTGCGCACCAGCTTGGCGCGGTGTGCCCCGCCGAACCGGATGGCCCGGTTACTACCGCGCTCGGTGCTGCGTCGGCGGCGGCGCTGACCATCAGGGAAGTGCTGCTCGCAGGGTTCTGACGGCTTCGCGGAACTAATGCTCCTCGAAGCGGCGGCGGAACCGCTGCTCCATCCGCTGGGCCAACGTGCCGCGGCCTTGCCCGGCAGCCGCCTGGTCAGGTGACACCCCGCCTCGGCCGTCCACGGCACCGCGACGGGAGAAGATCGCGACGACGGCGCCGGCAAACATCACCAGGAAGCCCAGGACACTGATAACCGGGATTCCCACCGGGCGAACCGGAAGCATGACACCAGCGACCAACAGCAGCAAACCCAGCACGAAGAGCGCGATTCCCTGAATCCGGCGGCGGTGATACCGGTTGCGCATCCGGGCACCCCGGACGTTCGACGCAAACTTGGGGTCCTCTGCATAGAGCGCGCGCTCGATCTGGTCGAGCAGACGCTGCTCGTGCTCGGAGAGTGGCATCGCTCCTCCTCCGGCACTCCGGATTCTTCGATGGCGGACGATCGTGACTAGTCTCGACCGTAGTCCCTGGGGTCGCCGGGTGCCCACCGTGGGCTCCTCCCTCGAGGATACGAGCCCGTGGCTGCGCCGACTAGCGGATCCGCTCATTCGTTTCAGGTGACGGCCGGTCGTTGCGCGAATTTTCGCCCGAATCGGACCGCCCTGGGGCGTCCAGCAGAGTCGCCAGCCGCACTGCTGCGCTGCCGAATCTCGACCGCGCGGCGTCCGCGGCGCGTTCGGCGTCCGGCCAGTTCGCGTTGCCCCAGTTCGCGTTGACACCGTCCAGGGTGAGCTGCTCAGCCGCGGCGCCCCGGGCCAGTTGTTTCACCCGCACCCCCAGCAGCCGGACAGCCATCCCGCGCGGCAGGTGACCATCCAGCAGGTCCGCGGCCACCCCGAACACCTCCTGCGCGGAGTCGGTCGGGCCGGCCAGGGTTCGGGAACGGGTGATAGTGGTGAAGTCGGGATAGCGAACCTTCAAGGCGATCGTCCGTCCGCGCAGGCCGCGGCAACGAAGCGCGGCCGTCGTACGCTCGACCAGCCGCAGCAGTTCGCGGCGCAGCACCGCCCGGTCGGCCACGTCGTCGGCGAAGGTCTCCTCGGCGCCCACGGACTTGTCCGGCGCATCGGGCACCACCCGCCGCTCGTCGCGGCCGTTGGCGAGCTCATGCAGCTGCTGGGCCGCTGCGACGCCCACCGCGCGGCGCAGCGCGGGCAGCGGAATGCTCGCGACGTCGGCCACGGTGCGGCACCCCAACCGATGCAGCACCTCAGCAGTGCGCCGTCCCACCCCCCACAACGCCGACACCGGCAACGGGTGCAGGAACTCCAGGGCGCCGTCGGCGGGTACCACCAGCATCCCGTCCGGTTTGGACAGTCCGGAGGCGAGCTTGGCCAGGAACTTGCTCCGGGCCACCCCCACCGAGCAGGTCACCCGGTGGGCGTCATAAATCTGGCCGCGGATCCACTCCCCGATCCCGGCCGGCTTCATCCCCAGCCGTCGCAACGACCCCCCGACGTCGAGGAAGGCCTCGTCCAGGCTCAGCGGCTCGACCAGCGGAGTGATCTCGCGGAACAGTGCCATCACCCCGCGGGAGACCTCCGCATAGTGCGGGAAATGCGGTGGAACGAACTCCGCGTGCGGGCACAGCCGGCGGGCCTGCGCCACCGGCATCGCCGAGCGGACCCCGTGAGCACGGGCTTCGTAACTCGCCGAGAGCACGACACCGCGGTTTCCGGCCGGGTTGCTACCGCCTGCCACCACAACCGGCAATCCGGCCAGCTCAGGACGTTCGCGCACCTCGACCGACGCGTAAAAGGCGTCCATATCGACGTGCAGCACGTGGCAGCCAGAGTCGGTGGCTTGCCCGGCCGGTAAGCCAGCGCGGGAAGAATCAACGCCGGGTAGATCACCACGGCGTAAGTCAGCGCTGCGACCCATGAAGCCTCCACGACTCGAACCTCTGTTCGATTTCTGTCATCCTAGCGACTGTGCTGGGGGACGGTGCGACGTACCACTGAGCTGGGGCCCCATAAGCTGCACCGGTGCGAACCGCGGCGGTGCTCAGCCTCAAGGGCGGAGTGGGCAAGACCTCGGTGGTGCTCGGGCTTGCCGGGGCTGCCCTGCAGCGGAAGATCCGGACCTTGGTCGTTGACCTCGATCCACAGGGTAACTGCACCGCAGCGCTGGATCCGGACGCGACGAAGTCGACGCTGGCCGACGTGCTGGTCGATCCAGAGCTCTCGGTGCTGAGGTCTGCGATCGCGCCCAGCGGCTGGGGCGAGGGCCTGGATGTTCTGGTCAGCTCCGAGGAGGCCGAGGCGCATAACCGGCCGGCTGCCGACGCCACCCAGCTCCGTTGGCTGGACCAGGCGCTGTCCACCTTAGACGACACAGCCGATGTGCAGAACGATTCACCGTACCGGCTGGTGCTGTTGGACTGCCCGCCCTCATTGGGTCTGCTGACCCGCTCGGCGTTGGTCGCAGCCGACCGCGCACTGCTGGTCACCGAACCGACCATTTACGCCGTCGCCGGTGTACAGCGCGCCTTCGAAGCCGTCCAGTACGAACGCGAGCACAACCCCGACCTGCAAACGCTGGGCGTGGTGGTCAACCGGGTCCGGGTGCGCTCCAGCGAGCACAACTACCGGATCAACGAACTTCGAGAGATCTTCGGGCCGCTGGTGCTGCCCACCGTGCTGCCGGACCGCTCGGCGGTGCAGCAAGCCCAGGGTGCCGGCCAGCCGATCCAGCGCTGGAGCACTCCCGGAGCGCGGGAGATTGCCGTGGCCTTCGACGTGCTATTGGCCCGGATGCTGCGCACCAGCCAGCTCAGACGGCGCACCGGAGCGCAGAGGCAGCCAGCGACCACTGCGACGGATCATCCGACGGACGCCTGACCGCAACGCTACCCTCGCGGAGGATCAGCCCTGTCCGGTTTGAGGCTGGCTGTTCGGGGGCAGGGCCTGCTGCGGCGCGGCGGGTTGCGGTGCGGGCTCGCCAGCGGTGACCTCACCCGCGACCGGCGCTCCCCGGATCGAGGCGCGGATCTGATCCAGCCGGGAGCGACCCGCCATGTCCAGCGTCGACTGCTGCACCTCGAGCATCCGCCCCTGCACGGAGTTCTGGGCCAGTTCGGCGGACCCAACAGCGTTGGCGTACCGGCGTTCGATCTTGTCCCGGACCTCGTCGAGCGACGGTGTGTTGCCCGGCGCGGCCAGCTCGGACATCGACCGCAGCGAGGCGGAGACCTGCTCCTGCATCTTCGCCTGCTCCAGCTGGGAGAGCAGCTTGGTCCGCTCCGTGATCTTCTGCTGCAGCACCATAGCGTTGCGCTCGACCGCCTGCTTGGCCTGACCCGCGGCCTGCAGGGACTGATCGTGCAGCGTCTTGAGATCCTCCACGGACTTCTCTGCGGTCACCAGTTGGGTGGCGAACGACTCGGCGGCCTGCTCGTACTGCTGCGCCTTGGCCTCATCGCCCTTGCCCCTCGACTCGTCGGCGAGCACCAATGCCTGCCGGGCCGAGGATTGAAACTTCTCGATCTCACCGAGCTGCCGGTTGAGCTTCATCTCCAGCTGGCGCTGGTTGCCGATGACGGCGGCGGCCTGCTGGGACAGTGCCTGGTGCTGCCGCTGCGCGTCTTCGATGGCCTGCTGGATCTGCACCTTGGGATCAGCGTGCTCGTCGATCTTCGACGAGAACGCCGCCATGAGGTACTTCCATGCCTTCACAAACGGGTTGGCCATCTCCTCCGCTGCCTCCTGACGAATCGGGCCCGGCTACGCCCCAGCCGACCAGCGGGAGCCGCGTGCTGACTCCATGGTGTCAGGTGCGGGGCAGCGGTTCCACCGCCCCCAGGGAGAACTGGGGGTTACCCCGGATCCGGCTACCCGGATCAGGCCGCAACCAGTTCGGCCGGAACCGTGTCGGGCACCTCAGGCAGGTACACCGGGCCGAGATCATCCGCCACCAGCCGCAAGAGCTCGTCCAGCGGCAGGTCCAGTGCGTGGCAGATAGACCCCAGGAGTTCGCTGGACGCCTCCTTGCGACCCCGCTCCACCTCGGAAAGATAACCCAGGCTCACCCGGGCAACCCGGGACACCTCACGCAGCGTACGGCGCTGCGAGGTCCGCGTCCGGCGCAGCCGTTCGCCGATAGCCTCCCGCAGCAGCGTCATCGCGTTTCCCTCCTGGGTGTCGGCCGAGCCTAGCGGGCGCCGGCTGCCTTGTCCCTACCGTACTCACCAGCCGGCCGCTCGGGCGTCCGCCGTGGGCGAACGTGATGGCCAGCGTCATGGTAGGGCGACCGCCCGGCGACCGGTGGCGCGCAACCGCAACGCACGCACGACATAGTCAACGCCGGTGACGACGGTGAGTACCACCGCGAGGCCCATCACTGCCCAGCGCACCGGATAGGCCGCCAGCGGCAGCGGTAGCACGTAGAGCCCGATCGCAACAACCTGCGCCAGCGCCTTCACCTTCCCACCCCGACTGGCCGGGATCACCCCGTAGCGCAGTACCCAGAACCGCAGCGCGGTGACGCCCAGCTCGCGGACACCGATCAGGATGGTGATCCACCAGGCCAGCTCGCCGAGCAGGCTCATGCCCACCAGCGCTGCCCCCATCAGAGCCTTGTCCGCGATCGGATCGGCGATCGTGCCGAAGGTGGTGACCAGGCCGCGACGTCGGGCCAGATCGCCGTCGAACCGGTCGGTGAGCGAGGCGACGGCGAATATCCCCGCTGCGGTGACCCGCCACGCCGGATCGGTGCCGCCGCCGGTGAACAAGGCGAGCACGAACACCGGCACCAGCCCCATCCGTGACATGGTCAGCAGGTTGGCCAGGTTCCACAGCGGGACGCTGGTTGCCGGCGGCGGGCTCACGGCGCGCCGCCGGCAGGTGCGATCAACTCCACCGGCTCGACGATCAGGTCGACGCCCCGGGCCGCGAGTACCCGGCAGCGCACCAGGTCGCCGACCGTGAACGAGTCGGCTCCCGGTTCGGCGAACACGCACTCGCCGTCCACCTCGGGAGCCTGATGCTCGGCGCGCCCCACCGTCTCGTCACCCGCATCGTCGTCCACCAGCACATCGACGACATCCCCGACCCGTTCCTCGGCACGCTGCGCGGTGAGCTGCTCGACCAGCCCGCTGACCCGCGCGACGCGCGCCGCGACAGTGCCCTCGTCGTGCTGCCCGGGCAGGGCAGCGGCCTCGGTGCCATCCTCGTCGGAGTAGCCGAACACACCCACCGCGTCCAGCCGTGCCTCGGTGAGGAAGCGTTCCAGCTCAGCGACATCGGCTTCGGTCTCCCCGGGGAACCCGACGATGACGTTGCTCCGCGCCCCCGCCGAAGGTGCGTGCTGCCGGATCTGGTCGAGCAGCGCCAGGAAGGACTCCCGCGAGCCGAACCGGCGCATCCGTCGCAGCACCGGCTCGCTGGCGTGCTGGAAGGACAGGTCGAAGTAGCCGGCCACCCCTGGGGTGCCGGTGATCGCGGCGACCAGCGAAGGACGGGTCTCAGCCGGCTGCAGGTAGGAGACCCGGGTGCGCAGGATGCCGGGAACGGCGGCCAACCGGCGCAACAGTTCTTCCAGAGCACCGGTGCGGCCCAGGTCCTTGCCGTAGGACGTGGAGTTCTCGCTGACCAGCACCAGCTCGCGGACCCCTGTGCCGGCCAACCATGCCGCCTCGGCCAGCACCTCGTCGACCGGGCGGGAGACGAACGCGCCACGGAAGGTGGGGATGGCGCAGAACGCGCAGCGCCGGTCGCAACCCGACGCAATTTTCAGCGGGGCCACCGGGGAGTCATCGAGCCGGCGGCGTGGCACTCGCGGTCCCCAGCCGTGCCCGGGCAGCGCGGGACCGGCCGCGAGCGCGGCAGGCCGGGACACCGGGGTGATCGGTAGCAGGGTGCGGCGGTCCACCGGCTGGTGCACGGCCACCACCTCGCCGGCGAGCACGTCGCGCAGCCGGTCACCCAGCTCCGGATAGGCGTCGAACCCCAGTACCGCGTCGGCCTCCGGCAGGCTCTGCGCCAACTCGGTGCCGTAGCGCTCAGCGAGGCAACCGACGGCGACCACCTTGGCCCCGGTGTCCGCAGCCGCCAGCAGGGTGTCAATGGAGTCCTTCTTGGCCGAGGCAACGAAACCGCAGGTGTTGACCACCACCACGTCGGCCGCGCCGCCGTCGGCGTCCACCAGCTCCCAGCCGTCCTCGGTCAGGCGGCCCGCAAGCTCCTCGGAATCGACCTCGTTACGGGCGCAGCCCAAGGTGAGCAGCGCGGCACGCGGAGACTGCGGCGGGAGGGACACGGGCTCAGGGTAGCTGGCCGTCCTGCATTATCAGGCCCACCAGCTTCCAGACCCCGCTGGACGGATCGCATCCGTGGTCGCAGCCGGGATGGAAGCTAGCTACGTTTTCACCTCTGCACCACCGCAAACTCCCGCACCCGCTCCACGAAGTCCCGTACGGCCGGGACTTTGGCGTACGGCTCAGCTAGCGGGAGAGGTCGCGGATACGGTCAACACTGCGGGTCGAGGACAAGGTCCCCGGGGGGTGGCCTTACACACAAGTTCTCTGTGGTTCACGAGTTAGGCCCGCGTGGCCGTGTGGCGAAGTACTCGGTGAGCATCTCGCTCGACCATGCGGCCTGCCGAACGGTGCCCCGCGGGCCGAACTCGTGGAACCAGGGCTTGATGTCGAGTACGGGTGTGCCGTCAACGGCGTCGAGCTCCTCGACATGCAAGTCGAGGCCATCGACCTTGATCAGACGGCAACGCGAGACACCCAGCCAGTTCAACCGACGCATATTCCGATGGCCGAAGATGCCGACTTCGGGCCAGTCTGGGTTGTCTCGTGGTCGGCGTGCGCCGAAGTTGAGGTCGGTGGGGTCGGTGAGATGGAAGCGGAAGACGATTTCTAGGTGGGAGAACGCGTCTAGTCCTGCCGTCGCGTCGGCGTCGAAGCGGCTGCTGTCGATTCGGATGATGGAGCGGGTGCCGCCCCAGTAGTCATCGGTCGGTTCGATGCGCCCACCGATCACCTGCGCGATGGGCTCGACTTCAAACGACTGGCCTGCCATGAAGCTCCCCTTCTGCCAGGGTTGTAGCCGGGTCTGGGCATCCGGGTGACCTGTTCAAAGCGACCGTGTGGTCCGCATCGAGCGGATGCATCACGGTGCTGAGTTCAGGTAGGCGCAGGCGCGTGCGTCGAGTTCGACGATCGCCGGGATACCGCGACGGCGGAAGGGCGAGAGTGCGACGCGCATGACGGCTACGGCTTGGCGGGTGCGTCCTGAATGGATGCCGTCCATGGCGTCCAGCGCGTCGGACCAGGTGGAGCACGCCTGGTCGATCTCGCCGCGACGCGCCTGCACGGCGCCGAGGTAGCCGAGGGTCACGGCGTGCGTGCGGGTGAACGTCGTTGTCTTGCGGGTGCGCACGCTGCGGCGGAACTCCTTGAGGGCGCCGGATAGGTCGCCGGTATCGCGCAGCGTGCAAGCAGTCTCGTGAGCAAGGCTTGCCTCGCCGAAGAAGAACACCCGCGATGGCTCCTCATCGCCGACGGTCGCGGAGGCTAGGTCGTCTTCCGCTTTGATCAGCGCCTCGGCAGCGGCTGACTTCTGTCCTGCCGCGCCGAGTGCCCGCGCGTAGACGACGCCGAACAGCGCGCGTTCACGCGGGCTGGCCAGTAGGTACCGCTTGCCGTCCATCGACGCGGTGGCCAGATCCAGCCCCTGGTGAAAGTGGCCTAGGTCAACAGCCTGATGCGCCATGGCCCTAAAGACATGGCCCGCCATGGGCGGATCGTCAGCCTCTGCGGCGAACTTTAGCGCTACGGCGAAGTAGTGCTGGGCGATGGAGTGCTCCGCGTTGTCGAAGGCCATCCAACCCGAAAGGTAGGCGAGCTCGCTGGCCGCGGAGAACATGTCCCTGCGCACTCGTTCGTCGGTGTAGCATCCACGCAGGTAGCTCGCGACATCCGAAGTCAGGTACTGGACGAGAGCCGTGCGGGCGTGCCCGCCTCCGCGCCGCTGGTCGACCCGCGAGAAGATCGATGCCATCTCGCGAACGGCCTCAAGATCACCACGGCCAACACTCCGGGCGCTAGCGGTGGCGCGGGTGGTGCGGCGCGCGGCCATCTGCGTCCACCATGGTTCGTCAGGCACTGTGAGCGCGGCCACGGAGTAAGTGGCGGCTGAAAGAACGCGCCTGCGTTCCATGTCGACGTCAACTCTCCCGAGATCGGTTAGGGCAATCAGGGTATCCACACGCCAGTCCAACGCAGCGCGTGCGGACAGGGACTGGACTGTGAGCCCGACCTCGTCAAGGGTGACGGTTCGGCCCAGGCGACGGGACAGGGCTTCACAAAGGATGACCGGCGCCCATCGCGATGGGTGGGACCCACCGACCCAGTGTGAGACATGTGAGCGACCGACTCGAGCGAACTCACGGGCACCATTCTCTGCAGCCACACGAACGAAGGCGTTGGCGACTTGAGCGTGTGACCAGCCAGTCTCGGCGATCACAGCTGCGAGCTTAGCGTTTCCTAGCCGCGCCTGCGCCATCGCGCGCCCCTGTTCGGTAAGTGATCTTTCACCACTTTCACCGCTCATCGGCCCTCGACAGCGTATCCACCTGGGGTAATTCGCGGTTCGCTCAATGTATCCACTATGGCGTCACTCCGAAGGAGAATCGGTGCATCCGTTCGAGCGAGCGCATATGCGCGCCGAGGTTGGCCGTGGCGCTGGGCGCTGGGGCATCGAGCGATGAGCAGGGCGTGTGCCGCACCGCCGGAGCCTAACCCTCGAACTCCGGTGTCCCGAGGTCGAGCCCGCATCCCTCGTGCGGCGACCGCCCGCTCCCCCGGGACACCGGACCCACTCACCCGACCAGCGGAAAGGGAAGGGGCGCCGTGTGACCCGCTACAGATTGAAGATCCGAAACACCCGGGAGGTAGCGGCCGGACGCGCTACGTTCCGAGGACGGCGGATAGCGTGACCGGCCCGTACGTCGGCCGCCGTCGACCGGTGGCACTAGCCCGAGGGAGATCCCATGTCCGAACTGCTCGCACGGATGTGGCGGCTGCTGCGCGGCCCGGGCCAGTGGTACTTGCTGTGGGTCTTTCACGCCAAATTCATGATCGGGGTGACGGGGCTGGTACGGGATCGCGATGGCCGGGTGCTCCTTCTCCGGCACCGTATGTGGCCGTCTGGACGCCAGTGGGGTCTACCCACCGGATACGCCCGCAAGCGGGAGCGCTTCGAGGACACGGTGGTGCGCGAGGTGAAGGAGGAGACCGGGCTCGATGTGACAGTTGGACAATTGGTGAACATCAAGAGCGGGTACAAGCTGCGTCTCGAAGTGGCCTACGCCGCCGAGTTGGTCGGCGGGGTTCTCAAACTCGATTCCTTCGAGGTCCTCGAGGCGCGGTGGTTCGCGCTCGACGAGCTTCCGCCCGGTGTCCTGGACGCACATCGACTCATGATCGAAAAGAATGGCGCCTGGTATACCCCCAGGACGGATCGACCGAGTGGGCCGCAAAATGACTGGCCTGGCCCCGAACGAACAGCTCAGCGGTAGCCCGCAAGCGCAGCACGATCTTTGGGGACGACTTGCTGCCCTGCGGGCGAGCCCCGGCCTGGATCGCCACCACAGCGAGCTCAGCTTCACGATGATGTCTGACGTCTTGCGCCGTTCGCCGCCACTGGTCGATCCGGACGTCTTCAGCGCCGGTTGGGCCATCCTGGCCCGCCGATACGCAACGCTGGGTCTGCGCCGTCTGCTGCCCACGGAGCGGGTGTGGGTTGGCACAAGCTCGTCCCAGGCCACCGCTTTCGGCGGGTTCCACTATCCGAACCAGGGCTACCGCCACATGCAGATGGCAGCCGTCATCACCGCGTACGGCGACCTGACTGGTAACTGGACGCGATCTCCGCGAATAGCGGCCCTGGACCTGCTTCGGTCCTACGCCCACGACTGCCTGCATTTCGGGACCTACCGGCGCTACCGCATGTGGAAAACGAGCACGGGCGACGAGATCGGGCGTGTCCAGTACGGCATCAATTTCCGTAAGAACGACGGCCGAACCTACTCATCACCTGACAGAGCCATTGACCGATCAACGCGCAACCTCGGCATCGTCATGGAAGGCGCGACCGACCGGGAAGCCCGGATGGTCGCACGGCACGCTGCTCAACGAGAAGGCGTGCCGCATCCTGACACTTTGGGGACGGACTACTTCGCTTTTCGCGACGAAACCGGCCTGCTCGACGGAGCAGATCTCAGCGTGCTCAAAGATCCGCTCCAAAGGACTGCGCTCGCCGATCAGCCCGGCGCCGAACAGTTCCTGATGAACATGAGAGCTTATGCGCACGGTGTCGGTACCCGCTACGAGTCGTTTCTGCGAGAAGTCGGACGAGAGGAAACCGGTGATCTCCACCAACTCATTCTCGCCAGCATGATCAGCGGGTCGCTCGCACAGTTGTCGGACTGGCTCAACCAGCGGCACGGTCCCGCAGCGTTCGTCACCATCTTCAAGTCGCCCGCCTATTGCAGGCGGCACCAAGGTGTTCCTGAGTGTAGCCCACGATCTCGCGGCGATCCGCCAGAGCGTGACGCTTGGCTTTCACGGGTTCATCTCCAATAACGGCCTTGGTCCAGTACGCGAGCGGCGCACTATCTCAACTGGGCAAACAGGGCGCGCCGGAGCGGCGAGTAGATGACATCTGGATGCGGTGCAGATGCACTATCCGCGCCTGAGCCAGCGGGATTGGTTTTCTCTCAAGGTCCCAGGGCAAGGCCGAACGCTGAGCTGATGCGTCCCTTATCTGGACGCATCGCACATTTCCGCCAGTCCGGCGTTCCCGGTCCTGGGTGCCGTCCATGCAATGATAAGACGAACAGACGACCGGAGTTGTAGGCGTGGAGAACTGTAGTAGCTGCCAGACGGGCAACCCGGTCTCGGACGGGTCCCGTTACTGTGGCGGCACGGGTGAGTACCAAGATCACGAAGCGTCACCTGGCATAGGACGCAGTATTCGGCCGGGGGTGCCCTGCCCCGAGACCGTGCTAGTAGCGGTCATGAGTGACGGCAGCACCTGCTGGTGGGCTATCCGCAGAGTGAACCAGCAGCTTTCGTGGTGGGAGAGGATACCTACCTTTTGCGACAGGCGATACCCCACGGACGGTGTTGCCAGCGAGCACGGCAACAGCAACGAGACAATGGTACCCAAGTCTACAGACGAGTAGCGGAACCAATGACTGATATGGCAGAACGTATCCGCGGCCGGGCGCTGAGAACCCCGTGGTCATAGCGGGAGAAATCGCATGAGCCGGGGTGGAGCTGCACCCACAACAGCACCGGTCGGCTGGGTTTTCCTCGATCGCTACCGTCACGACGGGTACACCATCCGGTGGCGACGGGGCGACGTGGTGGCGCATATCCTCAGTGGTCAGCAGGTGGGGAACCACGGGGTGGTCGACGTGCTAGACACCATATCAGTGTCGCCGTCTGGTTGGACTGATCTAGCCGAGATCCGACTGCTCGGCCAGCGGTGGCTGCGTCAGCAGTGAGACATGAGAACCGAGCAGGTCGAACCCGTCGAGGATCGGGACGGCTCCGTACGCCCCACCCAGATAACGCCGGGCAAGGTTGTGCTCAGTGCGTGGCTTGAAGTCTGTGAGCGGGTAGAGCTCGGATGCCCCGTCCGGATGCTTTTCGACGAACCACACCTGATCTCGCTCCACGCCCGATTCACCGGCGACCGGCGCGAGCAGGAACGCATCATGCGTGGTGAACAGAAGCTGGGCTCGGCCCAGGTTCACCGCCGGATCGCGGAACAAACCGACTAACTTGCGGACCAGCAACGGGTGCAGGCTCGTGTCGATCTCGTCGACCACAAGCGTGCTACCACTCGCCAAACTGTTGATCACCTGAGGTAACAGATCCAGCCACAACCGGGTGCCCTCGGATTCGTCGCTCAGTTCGAATCCGACGTTGCCGTGTATTACCAGCAGCTTGGCTCGGCGCGACTGTTGCCGGAGCACGGCGGCTCGCGACCGCGCCCGCTGCAACTGCTCCGCGTGCTGTCGGGGCATTGCGGAACCAGCCGAAGACTCCAGCGCCTCCAGCTCCTCCACCTCTCTCGCCAGCAGCTCGGCCTGCGCGGCGGCACGCGGATCGTCCACGTACTCGACAGTGATGTCGGAGATCCCCACATCCGCAGCGCGCGCCAGCTTGACGAACATGGCTCGGTCGGAGTCCGAGCGCTCGACGAACCGTGCGAGTCGCTCGTCGCGGTGTCTTCTCCAGGTCTGGGATGGCCCCCCGAACAGCAGGGACAGGTGGAACCACCCAACCACCGGCTGGAACTCGTCCGCCTTCAGCCGTGCCGCCACGGCGAGGAACAGGGTGTCCTCAGTCAGCAAGTGTTCGATGACCTCGGCCCGCGCGCGCTGTGTGATCGTCGAACCGAAGACGATCGAGGAGTGTTCCCGCTCGAACAGCACGCGCCTGCGGCCGTGCGGGTACGCGTGGAGCCACTCGCTAGTGACCCGGTCGTCATCAACAGCGAAGCCGTAGGCATAGGGCACACCGTCCAAGACCAGCTCGACCTGGAAGCTGGACGGTTCCGGTGGCACCGATAGGTTCTCGGCCGTGCCTCCTTCGATCACTGTGCGTCGAGCGAGGGTTGGGGACGTACGCAGCATCAAGGAGCTGGTGGACTGCTACGCCGGTGTGGTGCTGCTGACCAAGCAGCTCGTGACGCTCTACGAGGACGTCCAGGAGTTCTGGGTGGCCGAACGTGACCGTGTGCTGGTGGGCTGCGGTGCGCTGCACGTGCTCTGGGAAGACCTGGCCGAGATCCGCACGCTGGCCGTGCACCCGGACGCTCAGCGGCAGGGAGTCGGAAACGCACTGGTCGCACAACTGGTGGAGCATGGCCGGACGCTGGGACTGCGCCGCGTCTTCGTGCTGACCTTCGAGGAGTGCTTCTTTTCCCGGCACGGGTTCCGAGCCATCGAAGGGACCCCGGTGCCGGCGGAGGTCTACGACGAGATACGCCGCTCACACGATGAAGGCGTCGCAGAATTCCTCGACCTGCCCTACGTCAAACCCAACACCCTGGGCAACACCCGCATGCTCCTCGAGTTGTAACCCGTCCCCGGTCCAGTCAGCAGTCGTCGTCGGCCGCAGGGCCGCCGCCGCGGATCGAGTACAGCAAACCGTCTAGCTCCTCGGGCTTGACCAGCACATCGCGGGCCTTGGACCCCTCCGAGGGGCCGACCACACCCCGGCTCTCCAGCAGGTCCATCAACCGGCCCGCCTTGGCGAAACCGACCCTCAGCTTGCGCTGCAGCATGGAGGTCGAGCCGAACTGGCTGGTCACCACGAGCTCGGTGGCCTGCAATAACACGTCGAGATCGTCACCGATGTCCGGGTCGATCGCCCGCTGCTCACCCGCCTTGGCCGCGGTAACCCCTTCGTTGTACTCCGGGGCGGCCTGGTTCTTGGCGTAGTCGACGACCTTGGCGATCTCGTCGTCCCCGATGTAGGCACCCTGGATACGCACCGGCTTGGAGGCGCCCATCGGTAGATAAAGCCCATCACCCATGCCGATCAGCTTCTCGGCGCCAGGCTGGTCCAGGATCACCCGGCTGTCGGTCAGCGAGGAGGTGGCGAAGGCCAGCCGGGACGGCACGTTGGGTTTGATCAATCCGGTGACCCCGTCGACGCTGGGCCGCTGGGTGGCCAGCACGAGATGGATGCCGGCCGCTCGGGCCTTCTGGGTGATCCGGACGATGGCGTCCTCGACGTCGCGCGGGGCAGTCATCATCAGGTCAGCCAGCTCGTCGACGATCGCCATGATGTACGGGTAGGGGCGGTACTCCCGCTGTGAGCCCGGCGGCGCCTGGATCTCGCCGGATCTCACCTT
>JBOHHF010000170.1:0-7407 GCA_050700495.1 Pseudonocardiaceae bacterium | reverse complement strand
ACAAGGGCAAGCGTCAACCGCTGCACGACAACCTGCTGGCCATGGTGCTGCTTCGGAACCGGATCATGCACCACGAGCCTGTTCATCACCGTGACCTGCGCGCCGACCATGCGAAGATCTACCGCCTGCTCGGGTACATATCGCCCAGGATGGTCAAGGAGTTGGAGGTGCTCGACCGGGTGAGCGAGGTCCTCCGGTGGCGCGACAAAGGTCAGCCGCCAAGACCCTAGGACGGATGCCGGTCGTCCTGCCGCCGCTGTCCGTGCAGCGTGAGATCGGTGCCGTCCTTAGTATGCTGGATTCTGAGATTGCGGTCCACCGCCAGCTCGGCGCAACCGCGCAGGCGCTGCGAGACGTGCTGCTGACACTGCTGATAGCTGGAGCCGTCAGTACGTCTGCCAGCGCGGCCCGCTCATCGGCTGGTAGCCGGTCGGCGCGTGGCCATCAAGCCGGACGAGCAACCTCAGGTGGGCGGGAACCTCTGGTCCGTTGACATGCTCGACGGTGAGGCAGACCGAACCCGTGTCCCGGAGCACCCGCAGGTGCTCGAGCAGGAGGTCGGGCACGTAGCCGAGCCTCTCGCCACCGCGCGCGCATACCAGAACAGCTTCGGGGTTGACCGGGTTCGCTGGATCATCCCGCAGCTCGAGCTCGTCGCCCGGGGTGAGTGACGGCGGCAGCTGCCCGCCCGCCACATGGCGGATGCCGTGCACGAGGAACCGGCAGCTTGTCGAACCGTCGGGATGGACAGCCGGAATCGGGAACAACTGCACCGTGTCACCGGTGCGCCGGCCCTCCGACCTGGCCAGCTGCTCCCACGGAGTCGCGTCCTCATTGAGGTGGAGCTGGTGCAGGAACTGGCTGAAGTCGGGCCGGCGCGGGCTCATGATCCGCTGCGAGAACAGCGGGAACAGGTGCTGCGAGGTGTAGGCGCGCTGCCACTCCGGGAAACTGAGAAACGGCAGGAAACCGTCGAGCGTTGAGGCGCACCGCAGGTAGCGGAAGCGATAGCCGAGGCCGTCACCGTGTTCAAGGAGCCCGACGGGGGCGATGAGACGGGTCTCCGGGTGCTGCCATGCGACGATCAGACTGCCCGGCGACCTTCCGGCGTCCCAGGTGCCCGTCGCTGCGCCATCCGGACGTGCGGCTACTTCTTCAACACTCATGAAGCAACCTCCTCCAGTTGATGGTGAGCAACTCGAGGATGAAGCTAGCCGTCAGGTCTGACAAGTTCGGCGTTCGAGCGATCACGTTCTCGACCTCTGCCCACTCGAGGCCGCTAAGGCGCTCGATCCAGTGCTGGCTGGCTTTCTGGCCAGCGAGGTCGAGAGCGTCATGGGCAGTTGCTACCAGGGTCGGGATCCGTTGCTTCGGTTGGTCGGGGTCGTGCTCGAAGCGGTGCGCGGTTCCCCTTCCGGCCCAGTCAGCGACCGTGCCGGAGCCGAGCAAAATCTCCCGCCGTGCATCGAGCAGATTGAAGCCGAGGCTGCTTGCATGGTCATAGGAGCTGGCGAGCCAGAGTTCGCCCGGAGCGGCGGCCTGGCGAAGGACCGCCCAATTCTGGTCGTGCCGGTCCTGGTTGGCAACCCATGCGTCCAGGACCAGGTATCCGGCGAACACCTCGACAGCGGTGAGCCGGCCGGACCCAGCTGGAGGCTGGCACCTCTCAAGTACTTGGAAGATCGTTCGCGGCGAGTGCCCGGGGCGCCCTGGTGGCCGTAACTGGCCCTCTTGGTAGTGGCTATTCCCGGTGCTGAGCAGCACCGAGCCGAGGACCAGGTTCCATCCGTCGGGCGCGACGTTGCGCGAAATGGATCCCGGCACTCCGTGACGCACGGCGAGCTCGATCTCGGCGCAGGGAACACCGAGCAGACCGCAGAGCTCGCTGACGATCTTCTCGGTCCAGTCCTCCCCCTGTCGATGGCCGCTCGTCGTCACGATGACCGGCTTGAACAACCAGTCCCGCTCGCGGGATAGTGATGGCGCCCCGGGCTCGCGCACCCAGAGCTTGGCGTCGCGGCCAATGGGCTCCGGATTCACCGCTTCCCAGGCGGTCACGTCACGGACCTCGAACTCGGCCATTCGGCGCACGGTAGCCTGCGGCCCCGACATCGTCGGCACGTCCGCTGGTTCGGCTCCCGACTTTGCCGCTTCCGTTGCCCCCCACTCGATACCGGCGAGTGAGGGGCGTTCGGTTTCGGTCAGTCGAACTCACCGGCGCGGACGCCGGCCGTGAACGCGGACCATGCGGCCGCGGTGAAGGTCAGGACCATGCCATCGGGGTTCTTCGAGTCCCGGACGGCAGGCCGGTCGCTGCCGAGGCCAGCCACCTCGACGCAGGCGCCGCCTTGGTCGCTGCTGTAGCTGCTCTTGTGCCACCTTAAGCCTTGTATCATGACTATCCTCTCTCTATCTCGCTGAACAGCGATGTTGTGTCCTCTTTGCCGAGCGCGAGTTCGGAGAGTCTCTCAAATGTCGACTCATGCACGTCGATGTCTTTCGCTGCGTCAAGATAGACCGCGCTACCTCGCAGTTCGACATAGACCAAATTGAGTGCCTTCTCGACGAAGCGCAGCACAATAAACGAACCGGTCAAACCAGGATGAGGACCAGCTGAGAAGGGCAGGACTCGCACGGTGATATTCGGCTGGGACATCGCCTCCCGCAGTCGCGCGATCTGCTCACGCATCACGTCGGGCCCGCCAACCACTCGGCGCAGCACGGCCTCGTCAATCACCGCTCGTAGTACCAATGACCCCTCGCCGGTCAGTTTCTGCTGACGCGTGGCACGCACACGGGCGAACCCCTCGACATTTTCGGGCGTACTCGGCGTATTGGTAGCGACCATGATGGCCTCAGTGTACTTCCTGGTTTGCAGTAGGCCCGGGATGTAGCCCTGCTCATAGGTCCACACCTGCCTGGCGTCGCTCTCGACGCGGACGTACTCCCGGAACCACTTCGGCAGATCGCTGCTGTAGTCAACCCACCAGCCAGGCTCTCTCGCCTGCTCCGCGAGTTTAATCAACGTCTCGGCATGTTCGGGGTCCACCCGATACAGCTGGAGCATCAGCTTCAGGTGCGGGATCGGTGAGTTGCGTTCGCCGGTTTCGATCTTGGAGATCGTGGTCGACGGCGTGCCGACGTACTGGGCTACCTCCATCTGAGTCTTGCCCAGTGCCTCGCGTAGTCGCTTGAGTTCCCTGCCCAGCCGCCGGGCAGGGACCGCAGGACCCCCACTCGCCATCGTCCCGTCCTCTCTGACCACTCGTCGCCCGCCATTGTCGACCCCGCGTTGTTGTCCCACCAGATCACCCTCTCCCGACTGTTGTCATTTGGCTACTTGACATCGTATGGTGTCTAATGACAAGAGTCATTCGACACTCGTCCTTTGGAGCCGGGGCCTATGGCAGGCACAGGCGCCACGCCGCGCACGCGCAGGTGTCTGCACAGCGCGGGACGCGCCCGTTGGGGGTCCTCGACGCGCGGACCCGTGTCGAGCATCTGATGAGCGATGAGTCGGCGATGGCGCATCGCCACTCGGGTCGCTATGTGGCGCTGTGTGGCGTGGAAGTCCTGGCGGCGAGCCTGACCGCACCTGAGCACAGCCGGTGCGGGCCCTGCCAGGAAGGTGTGTCGTGAGCTACGAGAGTCGGCGCAATGCGTGGTTCGCACACCGGCTCACGCCGCCGCGGTTCCCCCGTCACAAGTTTCCGGCTGGCCGCCGGTTGAGGACCCCCGACGCTCCTGGCGGCCAGCCGGATCCCAGCCCCGCCATGGAGGCCGCCAAGGCCAAGACGCCCGCGCCGCCGTTGACCGCTGAGCACATCGTCGAGCAGCTGCGCGGGTTGCTGCCCATGATCGCGGAGGGGACCGATGGCCGATAGCCCGGATCTGGCGGCGGCCAAGCGGCTGCTGGATGTCGCCAGGGACGAGGGGTTCGCCTTCGCACGGATCGCGCCGGGGCCGGACGGGCCACTGTGGGGCGTGCGCGAAAGCAGCGAGTGGGTGGATCAGATTTACGTGGGCGGGTTCTGGCAGCAGAACTCCTGCCATGCGACCCGGCGCCGCCGGTACTCACTGATCGTGCCCGGGGGATTGCCGGTGGCGCAGCAGGTGCGCGGGGACGCGCTGACCGTGCTGCAGACAGCAGTTTGCGAGTGGCCACCGTGATACTTGCCCACGGGAACGCCACCCAGGGCTTCGCGTCGCGGTCAATGGCGTGCACTGACGCCCGAATCCCCACTGATCAGCCAGGCCGGGTAGCGGAGCCGGTCTGGAACTGGTTCGACCACATCTTGTTCCGGCTATTGCCGCCGACGGGACTGCCACTGTGCCGAAGTGTCGTTGCAGTGTGATACGAGGTGAGTGGTGCCGCGTTGCCGTGCCGGTGCGACGGCGCTGCTCGGGGTGCGCGAAGTGTGCGTCGTCGTGAGCGCGGAAAGCCCGGATCTGGCCGCCGATCCGCGGCTGGCGACGTTACTGGCGTGCGCGGAGCCCTCGGGTGCTCGACATCGCCGGCCCTGCCTGCCTCGGCGCGCCGTGCTTGACCACGCCGCGGCGCGGGCCCCGTTGCGTCGAGGTTCAGTTTCTCGCAGAGGGTGACACGGTGCTCAAGCATCCATAAGAGCCGATACGCCGGGCTCAGAAGGTGCACATGCATCCATGAGAGCGTTGGACGTGCGCAGGAGGGCATCTCCGGGCGCTACTGACGTTTCCGTGGGTGGACTTTCATGATCGCGAACTCGCTCCACCATTGGTACGGTGACCTGCGGATACGCCAGGCGTCTTGTCGTTCGAGGTCACGGGGGTCTCCGGCGGTGCCGCGCGTTGTGGAGGGCAGGCCCCTGGCCTGCCCGTAATTCTGCCCGGAGGGGGCCGTCGAGGCTTCCAGGTCCAGGGTGCCGCGCAGCGGCATCGCGTTAGCGACGCCGAAGGCGCCCTTGACCTGGAAGGGACGGCCCCGCAGGCTGCGCGGCGCCTCTGGGCTCACCGCTCCCCATGCGCTCACATCCCGGACCTCGAACTCAGCCAGTCGGCGCACGGTAGCCTGCGGCCCCGACATCGTCGGCACGTCCGCTGGTTCGGCTCCCGACTTTGCCGCTTCCGTTGCAGCAGTGACAAGGCCACGATGAATTGGACGAAAGGGACGTCACGTGGTCGACTCGAAGGCGCTGCTCGCTGACTTGCAGGGACAGGTCCGGTTGCTGGAGGCCGATCTGGCTGAGCAGCTCGACGCGGTGCCCGGGCTGGTCGGTGTGCTCCGCGACGAGCACAGCGCGGAGCGCAAGGCGCGCCGCACCGCGGCCGAGTGGCCGGTGTGGCGGGACGCGCAGCTCACCCAGATCGCCGTGGCGTGGGTACTCGGCACGGTGTTCCTGCGGTGGACCGAGGACAACGGGCTCATCGACCCGGTGCTATCCGGGCCGGGGGACCGGCTGGCCACGGCCGAAGAGCTACAGATGGAGCACTACCGCCGTCACCCCGAGCACAACGACGGTGACTGGCTGGCCGAGCAATTCGAGGTGCTGCGCGCCACCGACGCCGGCCGGCTGTTGTTCGATGGCGAGCACAACCCGATGTATTGGGTGCCGATCTCGCACGACGCGGCGAAGGCTCTGGTTGGCTTCTGGCGTGACCGCCGCCCGGACGGGACGCTATGGCACGACTTCACCGATCCCGACTGGGACACTCGCTTCCTCGGCGATCTCTACCAGGACCTGTCCGAGGACGCGAAGAAGCGCTACGCCCTGCTGCAGACCCCGCGCTTTGTGGAGAGCTTCATCCTCGACCGGACGCTGGCCCCGGCCATCGGCGAGTTCGGGCTCGACGGGCTGCGGCTGATCGACCCGGCCTGCGGCAGCGGGCACTTCCTACTCGGCGCATTCAGCCGGCTCATTGCAGCGTGGCAGGAAAAGGCACCAACACTGGACGACTACGAGGTCGCCCGCCGCGCGCTGGACTCCGTGCACGGCGCGGACATGAACCCGTTTGCCGTTGCGATCGCCCGGTTCCGGCTGCTGGTGGCGGCGCTGAAGGTGGCTGGCGTGACGACGCTGGCGCAGGCCGCCCGGCAGCAGTGGCGCCCAATCATCGGATGCACGGACTCACTGCGGACATCGGAGCGCCAGGAGTCGATCCCGGCCGTGGACGCGGCCATCGGCTATCGCGCCCGGTGGGAGGACATCGACGGCTTCCGACCCGAGCGTCTGCTCGCCTCGGGCTCGTACCACGTCGTGGTCGCGAACCCGCCGTACATCACCGTGAAAGATCCGGAACAGAACGAGTACTACCGCAAGCGCTGGTCGGCGTGCCACCGGCAGTTCCAGCTCACGGTCCCGTTCGCTCAGCGGATCTTCGACCTAGCACGACGACCCACCGAGGACGGCCACGGCGCCGGCTACACCGGCCAAATCACCTCGAACGCCTTCATGAAGCGAGAGTTCGGGACGAAGCTAATCGAGGACTTCTTCCCGACAGTCGAGTTGAACTACGTGGTCGATACCTCTGGAGCCGACATCCCGGGCCACGGCACGCCGACGGTGATCCTTATCGGCCGCCGGGCCACGCCTAGCCGAAACGCGGTCCGGGCGGTACTTGGGGTGCGGGGTAAGCCCTCCCAGCCCGACGACGCGGAAAAAGGTCCGGTGTGGACGGCGATCGTCGAACAGGTCGAGCACGAGGGGAGCGAGTCGCAGTGGGTCAGCGTGGTCGATCTGCCGCGATCGCGGCTCGCAAGCCCCCGTGGTCCCTGTCCGGCGGCGGCGCTGACGGATTAGTTCGTCAGCTAAACGATAAACATGGGCGAATGGACTTGGTGCGAGTTGGGTTCTACGGGGACACGCACGCAGACGAGGTCTTCACCCTACCCAGCCCGATCGCGAACAAAGTGGTACTACGTGAGATGGCCGCCCGGACATCGCATCGCGGCGAGCAAACCCGTGACTGGGCCTTCAATGTCCGACCTCACGTTCCATCCGTATGACGACTCGCACACGTTGTTCTCGGCCGACGAGATCCCAGTCGGCGCTCATCGGTACTTTTGGGCTTGGCGGACGACGTTGTGGGGGCGATCAACGTTCGGCGGTAGAACGTATCGGTCTAAAGGCCGCGGATGGTGGGAGTGGCATCAGCTGCCTCGGGACAGTGGAGCCAGCAAATCGTCGATCGCGTTCGCGTTCAAGGTATCTCACAACCACTTCGTGCTGGATCGCGGCGGGAAGGTCTTCAACCGGACTGCGCCGGTGATCAAACTTCCGGCCGGGGCGAGCGAGGACGACCACCTAGATGGTTGATTCCGTGAAGTTGGTGTTAGTGGTCGTAGGCGGTCAGTGATCGTTTGCTGGTGACGCCGGTGGTCCAGTTGTGCCAGATCCCGGCGGCCATGGCCAGTAGGCGTTGTGCGACGCG
>JBOHHF010000169.1:0-3402 GCA_050700495.1 Pseudonocardiaceae bacterium | reverse complement strand
CTCGTCCCCGTTGCGGTTGCGGTAGGTCAGACAGAAGTAGACGTCGCTGTCTCGGCCCGGAATCCACTCCTGGACGACGAAACGATCACCGGCATCGAACGGAGCGAACGGAAGCCGCTCAAAATCGGTGATGGAGTTGAATCGGTGGACCTTGTAGTGCGTACTGACCGCCCGCCATTGTGGCGTGTGCTCGACCGGCTTGAACACCACAGGAAAGGTCATCTCGTGCAGGGCTGCACGCAGCTGCTCAGGGTTGTGGACGATCGTTGTGTGGGGCACTGGGAAGTCGTTGGCCACGGCCCACTCGTGGAAAACCGACTTGTCCAGCAGTCGATCAACGGTCGGCAGGTCGGGCAGCACGAAGTCGAACTGGGTGGCCAGCTCGCCAGCGTGCTCGGCGACGATGCGCACCACCGTGTCGTCGGCAAGGAGCAGGACCATCGGGCCGTACCGCGCGTGCGCCGCCCGCAGCGTCGCCAGCCACGCTTCCGTGGTCGATGCGCTGACCGGCAGGACACTGTGCCACAGCCTTGAGCGGCAGGTCGGCGCCGTCGGGCTGAGGGAGGCGCCGATGATGGGGACTCCCGTGTCGCGCAGGCCCCGAGCGATGGCCAGCCCAGTGGGGGTTCCGGCACCTGCGATGAGCACCGGCGACCTCTGCCGGTCGGCGGTATCACTAACGTTACTGTCAGTCACCTGTGCGACGTTAGCTTATGGCGCAACGAGGCACACCGACGGCTAGACTTCGCCGCCGCACTTTGTCCACCCAGCTGAGCCTGGCCAGCTCACGGCACCCTGCGCAGGTAGGCCGTCGAGGTAGTGCCGAGGGGAACGGCGCGCCGGCACCGGCGTACCCAGCTGTGGGGATTCAGCGCCGGGTGTTGCCGGATTCTTGGAATCCCGGCTCGGACTTCCGGTCGATCTCAAACGGGCGCATCCGACCTCTCACGATGTTGTCGATCACAGCAACTCCGGTTGACTCCCCGTCGAGTTGCACCGCGCGGTCACCACGGCCGGAGAATCTGTTGCCACGCACGACGACGTTGGGAAAGTTCCGTAACAAGACGGCCTGGGAACCGTTGACCGCGCAGGTGTTGTTTTCAAAGATGATCGCGGGCTGCTCCGACGGGGCGGGGCGGGCGCGGCGATCATCGATGGTAGCGATCAGGCACTGGACGTCGACGTTGGTGCAGACGTTCTCGGCGATGACGACGTCGGAGACGGGCCGGTCGCGGTCGGTGTCATAGGTTTGGAAGCAGTCGGTGTGCGGACCCTCGTCGCCGTAGCCGCTGGCCTTGATGTCTTTGATCGTGTTTCCGATCAACCGGTGACCGACTCCGAAGAACCGGATGCCGTCGGCGTCGCGCTGGGTGCGCAGCACCGACTCGCTCACCGTGTTGTTCCGAACGGTGATCTGCTCACCGGCGACGTAGATGCCGGTCCCGTCGGCACGCTGCACAGTGTTCGACTCGATGAGCGTGTCAACGCAGCCCAGGCAGGCCAGGCCGTTCTCGGCGGCGTTGTAGATCACGTTGTTGCGGGCCACGAGCCCGCGGCCTTCCATGGTCAGGCCATCACCATCGCGCAGCGTCAGACCCTGGATGACGATGTAGTCGGCCTTGACGTCCAGGCTTCGCATGGTTGCGCCGTCGGCCACGATCGTGATCGGCTGCTGAGGAGTTCCCGAGCTCGTCACCTCCAACTCAGCGTCGGTCAAGCCGTCGCCACTCAAACACACGCTGGCGCCGGGTCGAACTTCTTCCAACGCCGCGCGCACCTGCTCGAGCTCGGTAATTCGATCCGTGCAGTCCGCCGGCAGCGGCCCCACCTCGTTGGCAGGGGGCGCCGCGGCAGGAGGCGGAGGGTCGGAGCGCTGGGTAGCCGTACAACCGCTGACGATCAACGCCAGCCCGATCACCGTGGCGAACAGGCTGCGAATCATGACGTCACTCATGTGCCCGCCCTGCATCACGCGTCTTGCCGGCTCGACATCAGTGTCTGTGCCCGGCTGGGCCGACAAGGTCACCGAGATAGCCCTTTCCACACCCACTCACTGTAGTCAGCTACGGTCACCACCGCACGCGGCAACGGCGCCAAGCCAACACCGCCGGCCGTGGCACGGTCGGCGGTGGGTCGAACAGATCGAACAATGCAGTGTACGGGGCGATCGTGATGCCCTTACAGGCGCCCACGGCTGTCGACGGCGATGGACAATGAAAGTCATATACGCCTCCCGTGGCACCTCGCCGTAGCTGTAAGTGCCGCCCGTCAGGATGATGTTGTCCTGTCATCTGCTCGGGGATCCACCGCCGAAATCCCATGTGTTTCGGATGTGACTAAATCAGGCATAGATCGGCCGTAGGAGATGAACAGACGGCCGTCATCGACGCTGAGCAGGCGCCCGCCCGCGGTGACCATGGCCTCGGCCGCCCGTGCCAGCCGTTGGTAGGCGGCTGCGGCGGCCAGCAGGGTGGTGGCTCCGTCGGCTGCGTGCTGGAAGGCGAGCGCTTCCTGGGTGCGCACCAGCGCACCGGCGTGCAGGGCGTGGATGCGCAGTGCACTGCCGTCGGCTATCAGGTCGACGCTTGGCCCGACTCGGGCTGGGGCGAGTCCCCACAGCCGACGTCCCAGCCCGGTCGGCAACAGTTGCCGCGTCACCTCGTCCAACAGGCTCCGGGGGACCGGGGGGCCGCTGACCTGACGCAGCGAGCGGCCGGTCGGCGCTAGGACCGAGGTTCGCTCCGCGGCTGCTGTCCCCGTGAGGTGCAGCACCTCGTCGCCGGGCTGCGGCGGCTCGTCGACCACCCGTAGCCGCCACCGGATCGCGGGGGCGGCCGTGACACCCGCGAGTCGCGGCTCCGGCGCCACTTGCGCGCGTTTGCGCCGTGACGCCCGGGTCGCCAGCAGGTGCCCGTCGCGCATTGGTTCCACCAGCGCCCAGCCAGCCTCGTGTGCCGCGGTGAGCTCGGCCGCAAGCGCACAGAGGTCCTCAGCGGCACCGGCCAGGCTTCGGGTCCCGTCGAGCTGCCACCGGTGTTGGGTCTCGTGCCGAGATCCCGACCATGGCGATGGTGAGCGAGGCGCAGGGTTGTGCTCAGTCACTGGGTGCATCGTCGTCCCCTGACGAGGACGTCAACCACCTGGCGGGAGATCGGCAGCGAAGCTACCGGGCCAGCGCCGAGGTGACGGCCTCGCAGTTGTCGGGGCAGGCGGGTTTCCTCGGGCGAGGTCCAGCGCCAGCACCGCAATGCTGGCACACCCGGGTCTTACTCGTCGAGCAGCAGCCGCAGCGCCATCGGCCGCGTCCACCCAGCGACATGCAACCAACCTGCGGGCGCGGTTGCGGCATCCCGCCCGGCCCGGTGGTCTCGTACTCGCCCGATAGCGCGAGCCGGGTGGGGC
>JBOHHF010000168.1:0-5354 GCA_050700495.1 Pseudonocardiaceae bacterium | reverse complement strand
CCAGTCGTTACCGGGGTGGACTTGCCCGCTACCAACGGCTACCGGAGGGGTTGGGTACGTCGCGAGGGCCCGGATGGATCAAATGGACACGCAACTCGCCGCCCAGCGCCTGTCGCAACAGCTGGACAGGCAGTTACCGGCGCCGTTGCCGCTGACACCCGGCCCGACCGCAACTACACTGTAGTCATGACGTCACCCAGATCTGTGCGGTTCGAGGGCGAGGTGCTTCAGCGTCTCGATGGCTACGTTCGCAGCCATCCCGGGACCTCGATCTCCGCAGTGACCAACCTCTTCGTGGATGAGGCGTTGCGCGCCGAGGAGCACCCTGGCATCACCTTCCGCCCAGGACCGACTGGCCGGCGTGCCGGACTGATCGGTGGTCCGGATGTGTGGGAGGTCATCGACACTCTGCTGATCGTGCGGGAGGCGCAACCGGGCCTTGCTGATGACGCTCTCATTGCCGCGACGGCCGAAGCAACGGGATTGCCGGAGCGCAAGGTCAGGACCGCGGTGCGGTACTACTCCGCGTACCGCAAGGACATCGACGACCGGATCTCGGCGAACCACGAGGCCGCACAGCAGGCCGAGGCCGCGTGGCGCGCCGAGCAGGACCTGCTGCGCGGAAATGATCGCGCCTCGTGACTGTTCGGCTCCTGCTGGACGAGATGTACCCGCCCGCGCTTGCCGATGCCCTGCACGACAAGGGACACGATGTGATCGCGGTCGCCGCTTCGGCCGAACTCGCAGGCAGCGATGACGCCACCGTCCTGGACGTCGCGACCGGCGATGGTCGATGTCTGGTCACCGAGAACGTACGAGACTTCGCGATGCTGGTGCGGCACACCAGCCATGCCGGCGTTCTGTTCGTTCACTCCAGGCGCTGGCCAAGAACCAAGGCTGGTGTGCCCACGCTGGCCGACGCTCTGCACAACGCTATCTCCGAAGGCCGCGTACCCGGTCCTGGCGACATCCGCTGGCTCGTCTGATCTGCCTGCGGTCGGCGCGTGCCACCCAAGACTCCGGGTGCTGTGCTCTGGTAGAGATCGTCCAGGCCACCGCGCAGATTGTCGCAAAGACCTATTCTGACGCCGCGGTGGCGGCCTGGCGGGCGCGGATGCGGTACAGCAGCTCGGCGATGAGCTCGTCGTTGGCGGCGTGGTCGCCGCGGTCGGTGTTGGCCAGGAAGTGATCGCAGAGCACCTGGGCGGCCCCGGCTGGGCTCATGATCACCGGTCTGGTGATCACTGGAGTGGGATCCGGCTGGCCGCCAGGAGATTCGGGGGTGCTCGACCGGCGGCCAGCCGGAGGTGTCGAAAACAACACAGTCTTGGTGGGCAACTCGGGGCCGGGCACCTGCGGGGCGGCCGGGCCCTGTGTGGTGAGGTCGCGATCCGGCGTCACCTGGTCGCACCTCCCGAAACCAGCCAGCCGTCAGGCACGGCGCCGGGACCGAGGGCGTCGGCGAGGTGGCGGTGCACCGCGGCCGCATCGGGTTGGTGCAACAGCCAGTAGCTCGCCCTGAGGTGGATCCGGCAGGGTCGGCGCCGCGGCCCGATCATCGCGCCGGAGCGCCGGCAGGACCGGCAGCGGCCCCGCCGGTCGAGGGGATGGTCGAGCAGCAGCGTGTACAACACGGCAGCAGCCCGGTACCGGATCGAGTCGATCCCGCTGGCGACGCCGGGCCCGGCCGCCACGGCCTGGCGCAGGGCGTCACAGACGAGCCGATGACTGGTCCGCCGATGGCCCATGCCGGTCACCACTGCCACTCACTCACCCGACGACGTCACAGGCGGGACAGGCGGTGACGAGTCTCCCCGTTAGCATCAGCAAGTTCCTCCTGGCAGATACGCCGTCGCATCATCTGAAATGTTTCACGTGAGGTGGAACATAGCTCACTGGGGAGTGGTGTGTCCAGTCGGGGTGACCTCGATTCAGATCATCACGGCATCAAGCTAGGGAGTTGCGGAGATGGCAGGTGGCCCGACGGTCCGGGCGCGGCGGTTGCGCCGGGAGCTCAAGCGGCTGCGCAACAACGCCGGGCTCAACGTCGACGACGCCGGTCGGCGAGCCGGGCTGTCCGGTCCGACGATCAGCCGCATCGAGAGCGGCAAGCGCGGCATGACCGTCGACGAGGTGGAGAAGCTGCTCGACACCTACCAGGTGCCGGTGCCCCAGCAGCGGGAGTACCTGGAGATGGCCGAGCGCGCCGCCGAACGGGGCTGGTGGCAGGCCTACGGCTCGGCGCTGACCGACGCCACCCAGACCCAGATCGCGCTGGAGGAAGACGCCACCACGATCACCAACTTCGAGACAATCGTCGTGCCGGGTCTGCTACAGACCGCCGCCTACGCGCGGGCGGTCATCAGCACGGGTTGGATGCAAGCGCCGAGGGAGGTCGAGGCCAAGGTCGCCGCCCGGATGGCGCGGCAGGCGATCCTCACCAGGCCCGACCCGCCACAGCTGATCACCATCCTGGACGAGGCGGTGCTGCACCGCGAGGTCGGCGGGCGCGCGGTGATGGCCCGCCAGCTGCGGCAGCTGATCGAGGCCGCCACCACCCAGCCCAACGTGACGGTCCAGGTGATCCCGTTCACCGCCGGCGCCCACCCCGCGGTCGAGGGCTCGTTCGCGATCATCGAGTTCGGCCTGGAACCGGGTGCGGTGCTGCTGGAGGGCAAGACCGCCGACCTGTTCCTGGAGGAGCCCGACGAGATCGCCACCTACCAGGACACCGCGAGTAGACTCCAGCGATCGGCCCTCGGAGCCGACGAGACGGTCGCACTGATCGAGCAGATGCTCAGGGAGATGACATGAACCGCGACACACGCCCGGGCCCGGGCGTGGACCCCGCGTCGGCCGGGTGGCGCAAGAGCAACCGCAGCGCCGTCAACGCCAACTGCGTCGAGATCAACCTCACCCACCCCGACCTCGTCCAGATCCGGGACAGCAAGGACCGCGGGACCGGCCCGACGATCACCGCGACCCACCCCCAGTGGGCCACGCTCCTCGACCAGATCGCCGCCACCGCGCCGTAGCCCGGGACAGGCTCCGCCCTGGTATCGCCGAGTTCGGTACCAGGGCTACCCGTTGCGCCCCGCGCAACGAAGCCAGTTCCACGGTCGGCTCAGCCCTGAGGTACGTTTCCGGCACCCCGCCGTCGTTCGCGGATCGGTCAAATCCGGTGCTGATCGTGTCGCGGCTTATCGGGAACCGCCCCGCCACCGCCACCGCGTAATGCACGCGTGTCGCAAAGTTATGCGACAGTCCGCACCACTCTGCGATCTGTCTCATACCTGCGCATGAACATGTCTGGAGGAGTCCAGGATGGTCGCATCTGGCGAGGCTGAGACTCCGGTGAGTCAGGTGCGCGCCTGGATCGCCACGGGCGAGCCCTAATAACGTCGAGTTCAAGGGGAAGCGTCACGGTCAGCTGAATGTGCGGACGCTGCCCACCGCGGGTCGGCAGGTCACCCGCATCGAGCGGGATGCGGCCATGCTACGGCCGCCACCGCGGACCGACCCCTACAGGAGATCCAGCTACAGGAGATCCAGCGGTGATAGCCGCCAAGGGCGGCGGTTCGCCATCGCGCCCGATGTCCAGGTCGAGCTGCTGGACCGGCTGCTCGAGCTCAACCACGAGCGTGATGCCGGCGAGGACCGCCAGGGCTTAGACGTCAAGAAGAGCAAGTGCGCCCACCAGCGGGTCCGGTCCGGGCTCCGCTGTTCTGATCGCCCGGAATTGTCAGGGGTGGGTGCGAGAATCGGGGCGTGACCGTAGCCGTCGGCGATCCCGCGCAGGTGATCTCGAGTTGTCTCGAGGACCTGCGCGGCGGGCTGAGCGGCCTGCCGGACGACGAGGTCGTGCGCGCGCTGCGGCAGATCGAGGAACTGTCCCGAACCACGTATTCGGTGATGCTGGACGTGGTCGCCGAAGCCGAGGCCCGGGGAATCGCCGGCCGCACCGGATTCGGCACCACCCCGCGAATGCTCTCCGCGATGCTGCGACTCTCCGCCGCTGAGGCGCGCGCCCGCACCGACCACGCCGCCCTGGTGGGCACCCGCCGCGCTCTGACCGGTGAGAACCTGCCACCCCGGTTGCCCGCCACCGCGGCCGCGCTGGCCGCGGGAGCGATCGGCACCGGGCAGCTCCGCGTGATCACCGAGACCATGGTGCTGATGCCGACCTCGGTCCCCGAACCCGCCCGCGAACGCATCGAAGCAGACCTGGCCGGGCACGCCCGCGACTTCGACCCCCGCCGGCTGCGCATCATCGCGCAGCGGATGCTCGACGTCGCGGACCCCGACGGCCCCGAGCCCGCCGAGGACGCCAGCCCGGTCACCCCGGCCCGGGGAGAGCTGTGGCTGCGGGATCGTCGCGACGGGCGCCTGGGGTTGGAGGGCTGGCTGGATGCCGAACACGGCAGCATGGTCCGCGCGCTGATCGAGCAGCTGACCGCCCGCCGCCCCACCACCGACGGTGTCGCCGATGACCGCACCGTGCCGCAACGCCACGCCGATGCGCTGATCGAGCTGTGCGAGCGGGCCCGCGCCGCGGAGGGGTTCCCCACCACCGCCGGGGAGCCCCCGCATGTCACCGTGACCATCGACTGGGATGCGCTGCGTACCGGTCTGGGCACCGCCACCCTGGACTACGGGCAGCTGATCACCGCCGCCACCGCGCGCCGGATCGCCTGCGATTGCAAGCTGATTCCCGTGGTGCTCGGCGGTGCCGGTGAGCCTCTCGACGTCGGCCGCGCCCAGCGCACCGTCCCGTTGGGCATCCGCCGTGCCCTGGTCGCCCGCGACCGTGGCTGCGCGTTCCCCGGTTGCCATCGACCACCCCGACGGTGCGAAGCGCACCACATCACACACTGGTCCGACGGTGGTGAGACCTCCGTAGCAAATTGTTGCCTGTTGTGCGTCATGCACCACCAACAGGTCCATCTGCAGGGCTGGGACATCACGGTCCAGGGTGGGCGCGTCGAATTCCGACCACCCGCGATCATCGACCCCGACCGCCGACCCCTCACCAACCCCCTCCGACGCTGAAGCCCACCAGCTACGGTACGTCGCGTGACCCAAGAAACCGTGCTCGATCTGCCCCGGGAGCGGGAGATCCGGGACGAGCTGCAGCGGCTCGTGCTGGCGGACCTGCACGGTCCGCTCGGGGGTGACGACGAGGAGTTCTCCGGCGAGAATCCCATCGACCGCTACCCGCTGGGCCGGATGGCGCCCCGGGACGTGGTGCTGGAGCCGGATACCCACGACGGGCTCGCGGCCGCCGACGCGGGGGATGCGAGCGAGGTCGACCCGGAGCCCAGCGCGCCGAATGTGCCCAGCCTCAACCCGTCCGC
>JBOHHF010000167.1:0-9202 GCA_050700495.1 Pseudonocardiaceae bacterium | reverse complement strand
GGTGTCACCTGTCCGTGCCGAAGTACCGGTCACCGAAATCGCCGATTCCCGGCATCATGTAGGCGTTCTCGTTGAGACCCTCCTCGATGGACGAGGTCACCATCTGCACATTCGGGTGATGCTCGCTGATGGCCACGATGCCCTCGGGCACCGTGATCAGGTTGACGAAGACGATCCGATCCTCCGCGACGCCCTGGTCGAGCAGAACCTTGATGGCCATGAGCGCAGTCCCGCCGGTGGCCAGCATCGGGTCGAGGAGCACGACGTGCCTGCGCGCGATGTCGTCGGGCAGCGCGGAGTAGTACAGGTGCGGCAGCTTGGTCACCTTGTCCCGCTGGATGAGGATTTTGCCGATCTTGACCGACCGGACCACCGCGCGCAGGCCCGCCTCCATGCTTTCGCCCGCGCGGACCACGGACACTCCGCAGATTCCCTGGGCGAAGCGCAGCCCGTTGTAGGTCCTGCCGACGGGCGTGTACACCTGTTGCGCCTCGAACGGCAGCAGTCCGAGACCGGCCTCGATCAGCAGCCGGATGATCCGGTCCGCGTAAAAGACAAAATCTTCCCGGCGCACGGCCCGATTCCGGATGATCGTATGCAGCGCGCGCAGCTGCTTCGTCTGCGGCAGCAAGTGCAGATTCTTGTCGAGGTACCGGTCGATCGACATGTTCGTACCGGCGGTCGCGGTCATGGGCTCTCCCTATTCGGTCGGCGGCTCCTCGAACGACGGCGGCAGCTGTGGTGTCGCGGTGAACTGGCTCGCTGCGGCGCGGTAGATCGTCCGGCCCCCGGTCAGCCGCCACACCCGGCGCAGCACGTACACCAGCTTGGGGTTGTGCTCTTCCTCTTCCTCGACCGCGCGGGCCACGATCTGCCGCCAGTCCGAGTCCCACACCTGTGGCCCGCCCGCGTCGACGGCGTCCTCGAAGGTCGAGTGCAGCGCGGCCAGCTTCGTACGGGTCGGGAAGTTCGCCTCGGCGAAGACAACGCAGAGCATGCCGATCCAGAACTGCCGGACGATGGCCTGGCGTTGCTCCGCGGGCATCCGGTCGGCGATCTGCTCCATCGCGTGCAACGACGTGATCAGGTGCAGCAGGACGAAGTCGCCCGGCATGGCTAAGTACAGCAGCGTGACCACGTAATACAACTGCTCCCAGCTCGTGGTGACGTCTTGCTCGTTGATCCAGCTCGGGGTCTGGTGGATCAGTGGGTGGCCTTCGTTGAGCATCCGGGCGATCCGGTACTGCAAACCGGACCTGGCCAGCTCGGGGTGGATACCCGCCGCTGTGTCGGCGATCAGCGTCTGCGCCCAGCGCCGGAGGGCGTCGCGGTCGTCCTCCCAGACGCCGGCGATGCGCAGCAGGGAGTCCACCGCCCGCTCGTCTCGGACCGGGTTGCCGCCCGTGCGTTCCGGATGGCACGACACGTACGAGAAGGAGAGGTACGCCAGGCCCTCCACGGCCATCCACCGGCTGCCCGCGTCCAGCGCCCAGCCCAGGTGGATCGTGGCGTGGGTGAACGAGCCCACCCATCCCGGCAGCAGCCGCGGCAGATAGCGGCGCAGGACTTCGTCGAGCCCCAGCTCCGCCACCTGCCGGTCGAAGAACGCGCAGTAGGAGGCGAAATGGACGCGCTTGCCGAGGAACTGGTCCCAGTCCGCCGCCGAGATCACTCGTTTGACGGGCCGCTGCGCTTCCAGGCCGTAGCCATAGGGGGTGAGCTTGGCGTAGTTGTCGTAGTACGCCTTAATTTTTTCCGGTGACGCCCCAAGCCCTGCCAAGGCGACGACGGCGTGTTTGGCGTGGTTAGTGAGGTGTCCGTTGAACTCGATATGGTAGGTCTGGTCAGCAAGCAGGCGGTCGACCACTTCGGACGCGGTCATCAGGCGGTACCTTCCCCGTGCGGCTCCTCGGCGGCCTTGCGCACGTAGTCGAGGACGTCGTCGAACGAGTCGGCCACCCACGTGGGGTCGGCCGCCTCCAGTTCCCGCCTGCTGTGCACGCCGTAGGTAAGCGCGATGGACCGCATGCCCGCGGCCTTGGCCATCAGCAGGTCGTGGGTCGTGTCGCCCACCATCACCGCGTCCTCGGCGTCGCAGCCGAGGACGCGCAGGATCGTTTGGCCCATTTCGGGATGCGGCTTCGGCCTGGTCACCTGATCGGCGCCGACCACCAAGTCGAAGCGGTCCCGCAGGCCCGCCGCCGTGAGCAGGGCGTCGGCGCTGTGGTGGAACTTGCTCGTCGCCACCGCCAGGGCGATCCCCTGGCCCGCCAGGGCCGCCAGCCCGTCCGCGACACCGGGGAAGCGCAGGGCGCGGGCGTTGGGTAACACAAGTTTCTTAAAGAAGCGCTGGTACTGCTCCACCCCGAGAGCCACCTGAGGATCGTCGGGCGCGATCCCCATCAGCGTGCCGAACGCCTGCTCCAGGGGCAGCCCGATCGTCGCGCGGATGGCCGAGGCCTCCTGGACGGGCACGCTCAAGGCGCCGAAGGCGGCGGTAAAGGTCTCCACGATCGCGCGGGGCGTGTCGATCAGTGTGCCGTCGAGATCGAAGACTACGAGCCGGGTAGTCATCAGGGTCCCTTCACGGTGGAGTCGGATTGCGGCGGCAGGCCGAACAGCGTTTCCCGGCGGTGCCGGGCGTGCGCCGCCGCGAGCCTGCCCGCCACCTCGGCTGTGCTGACGAGGACCGCCATGTTCGCCTCGGCGGACCTCCCCCCGGTCGCCTTATCGACCGTGCGCATCAGGTACTTGGTGATCGCGTTACCGCGGACGCCGTCGCGCTCGGCCGCGGCCACAGCCTTGGCTATCGCGGCGTCGACCTCCGCGCTGTCGATCGCGTCCTCCTCTCGCGTGGGCGTGGTGATCAGGACCGCGCCGCGATTGCCCAGGCCCCAGTGGGTATCGACCGCCCGTGCGAGCACCGCGTCGTCGTCAACCCGGTGCGGGCTGCGGATGCCGCTGGAGACGCAGTAGAACGCGGGAAAGTCGTCGGACCGGTAGGAGATCACCGGCACGCAGTGCGTCTCCAGGTACTCCATGGTCAGTCCCAGGTCGAGGATGCTCTTTGCGCCCGCGCAGACCACCGCAACCGTCGACCGGGTGAACTGAATCAGGTCGGACGAGATGTCCATCGTGGTCTCTGCGCCCCGGTGCACCCCGCCGATGCCCGCTGACGCGAAGAATGGAATCCGGGCCAGTTCTGCGGCCACCAGCGAGGAGGCGACCGTGGTGGCGCCCATGCTGCCCATGGCCAGCACGACAGCCATGTCCCGGCTGCTGACCTTGGGGATGCCGGGCGTGGAGGCGAACCGCTCGATGTCCGCGTCGGACATCCCGACTACGATGCGGCCGCCCTCGATGCCGATCGTCGCGGGTACTGCGCCGCCTGCCCGGACAGCCTTCTCCACATTCCGCGCGGTGGCGGCGTTCTCCGGATACGTCAGGCCGTGGGTGATGACGTTGGATTCCAGCGCCACCACCGGCTCACCCGCGCCGATAGCGTCGGCGACCTCGTCGCCGAACACCAGCGGCACATCCTGATATCGACCGTGGAGCATTCTCTTTCCCTTCCGCGTGGAGGCTCAGTACCTCGGGGCCTTGCGCAGCAGTTCCTTGCGGTTGACGATCTCGGGGATGTAGACCCGGTCGTTCCACACGTCCTTCTCCACCGGTTCGAGGGCGATCGAGATCATCTCTTCGTCGCAGCTAAAGGCGCTCTGCACCGCCGCAGTCACCGCCGCAACCAGTTCCGCCTGCCGCTCTTCGGGCAGCTCGACGGGGAAGTGCTTGATATTGACGTGGGGCACTACGACCTCCTGCGACTGAGCACCGAGCCGGTGGCGGATCCTCCCCACCAGCTCGACGATGTCCGGTTTGCTGAGCATGCTGTAGTGGTCGGCCTCAAGGTCCACGACGATCGGCGGGGCCGAGAACCTGCTGCTGTCCTCGAGGAACGAGGGGTCGTCGCCGCGGGCCCTGAAGATGGTGACCGGCGCGCGCACCCGGCGCCGGGTCAGCTCGCGGAACTCGTACTTCGACTCGAACGTGCGGTGCACGACGGTGGTGACTCGACGCACCAGGTCCGGATCGAGATCGAACCGCCTGGCGATAAACGCGGCGAAGCTCTGGTCGTTCTGGGCAACCCGCAGGCACTCGTCCAGGGCCGGGTCGTCGATGCGGCCCGCGAAGACCGAGAAGAGAATCGCCACGTACGCCTTGTCGTCGTAGCTCGCTGAGCTGCCGACGGCCGGCACGCCTTCGACCGAGACCACGGGCGAACCCGGAGCGATCAGGAACAGGTTCTCTACCAGCTGGCCCGCGCGTCCCAGCTGGTAGGCCGCCTCGAAGGCAACCCTTGCACCGAAGGAGTAGCCCCACAGCGAGTACGGCCCCTCTGGCTGCTGCAGGCGGATCTCCTGGATGTCGCCGGCTGCCGCCTGCGCGATCGTGGAATGGGGCGTCTCGCCCGCGTTGATCCCGCGCGTCTGGATTCCGTAGAACGGGCGGTCGAGACCCGCGGTGGCGGCCAGCAGCCGCAAGTTCATGGTGTAGCCGCCCAATCCCGGCCAGCAGAAGATCGGCTCCTTCGACCCCTGGGTCCACAGTGGCACCACTCGCGAGACCTGCTTGGCGTCCGCGTCACCGAGCCTGCGGGCCAGCTTCTCGACGGTCGGCAACTCGAACAGGACCTGCATCGGCAGCGCGCTGCCGAACTCCCTGTTCAGCCGGTTAACGAGACTGACAGCGACCAGCGAGTTGCCTCCGGACTCGAAGAAATCGTCGTACACCGACACCGCGCCGTGCTTCATCGCCGCGCCCCAGATGGCGGCGATCCGCCGCTCGGTGCTCGTCCGCGGCGCGATCAGCGGCCGGTCGGCCGCGCCGACGTCGGTCCGGTCCGAGGCCAGCAGCGCCCGCACGTCGACTTTGCCGTTGGCGGTGACGGGCAGGGCGTC
Source organism: Pseudonocardiaceae bacterium (assembly GCA_050700495.1). Taxonomy (GTDB): domain Bacteria; phylum Actinomycetota; class Actinomycetes; order Mycobacteriales; family Pseudonocardiaceae. The sequence goes on along the minus strand of JBOHHF010000167.1, from coordinate 4,244 downwards.
GAACACCACGACCTTGTTCGGAATCATGTAGTCGGGCAAGAGATCGACCAGGTCGTCTCGGACCATCTCCGCGGGCCCCTTCATGTGCACGATGTCTTCCCGCATGCCCTCGCTGCAGCGCTGCTCCTCGCTGACGCGTCCACCGACGAAGAAGTACGACGGCCCTGTCGGCAGGCCGAGCGCGGCCAGGATGTCGTCGATCCGGACGGCCGTGGGCAGGTCGTGGCCGGACTTGGAGCTGTACCCGGAGGACATGAACCCGAGGCCAGCCTCGTTCATCGACAGCCGCTGCAGCGTCCGGCCCAGGTCGACGTAGCGCCGCCATTCGTCCCGGCGCCGGGCCACCACCGTGACACCGACGCTCGCGCGCTCGTAGACCTGCTGGTTGATGGCGATGACGTGCTTCTTCAGGATCAGCTCGTCGGTGATCCGCTCTAGGCCGCCGCTGGTGTACCGGTACTGACCGGTGGGCAGGTCCGCCACCTCGCGGGGATGAGTCTGCACGTAAATGTCCACCGGGTCGACCGGCCGCGAGCCCGCCCAGGGGACAATCTCGAACGTGCCGACGTAGTGGTCCTCGGCCGCGCAACCCAGCTCGGCGCGGATCGCGGGGGTGTGCTCCAGTGCCCGGATGTCCAACCCATGGTGCGGCAGGATCTCCTCGAACAGGCCGACCATGTGGCCCGTCTCAATCTCCAGGACCTCGTGGATATTGTTCTTATAGACCGGCTCGATCGCCCGAGTCCGCCCTATGAAATGGACTTTGACCCGCGCGGATGCCCCGTCCGCGGTCTCCCTGATCAGCACTAGCTCGTGGTGCGCAGGGTGGTAGTAGTAGCACCCCGACCGCAGGCCTGCCACAGCGGTGATTTCGACGTACAGCTGTGTCGCGTACAGCGAGCCCGGCGAGGCGTAGCCGTACTTGGGCAGCAGCCGTTCACCGCTGCGGAACTGGCCGAAGTACCGCAGGATCTCTCCCAGCTCGGTGAGGTCCACTGTGTCCAGCCCGCGGGAACCGGCGCTCGAGACCTTCCTGCCCAGCAGGCTGAGGAGGTCGGCCTTCGTCACCTCGCCGCCGTCGAAGAACCGGTACGTCTTGCGGGCGAACACCTGTCGCCGCTGTCGCGGGAACGGCTCTCTGCCCGGCAGGGCGATGGCCTGCCTGCCTGCAAGATCCTCCGCAAGCCACAGTCCGGGGTTCGACAACTGCGCTTTGACCTGGAGCTTGCTCCGCTTCGACTGGTGGTGGGCGCCGTGGTTGCCCTGGTCCATCAGCGCGGCTTCCCGCGGGTCCAGCTCGACACAGGCGACCAGGTTCTGGAACCCGGTGCCGGGGTCGTCCCTGACGATGACCGCCGCGCTCTTGATCCAGTCGTGGGTCTCGATCGCCAACCGGATCTCGTCGAGCTCGACGCGGAAGCCCCGCAGCTTCACCTGGTTGTCCGCGCGGCCCACGAACTGGACCGAGCCGTCGGCGTTCCAGCTGGCCAGGTCCCCAGTGCGGAAGAGCCGGGCCTGGCCTGGGTCGGCCGCGAACGGATCAACGACGAACTTCTCGGCGGTGAGCGCCGGTCTGCGCAGGTAGCCACGGGCGAGTTGGACGCCACCTATGTGCAGTTCACCGACCTCGCCCACGGCGACCGGCCTGCGGTGTCCGTCCAGGATGCGGTAGTGGGTGCCGTAGACAGGCGTGCCGATCGAGACGGCCTGCGGGCTGGCGGCCAGGCTGTCCGGCTCCACGGTGAAAGCGGACGAGTTGATGGTGCACTCGGTTGGCCCGTACAGGTTGACCAGCCTGCACCACGGCGCCGTCTCGACACAGCGCAGCGCGAGGGACCGGGACAGCGTCTCGCCACCGCTGAAGATCTGCCTGAGCGACACACAGTGGTGCAGGCGCTCAGTGTCCAGCAACGCCTGCAACAGGGTGGGAACGCATTGGAGTGTGGTCACTCGGTGGGCGATGATGGTGTCGATCAGCCGGTCCGGATCCCGGTGTATCCCGGGGCTCCCGGCGACCACGGTGCTGGCGCAGCCGAGGGCCAAGATCTCCCACTGCGCCGCGTCGAAGCTCAGCGGAGTCTTCTGCAGGACGACCGTGCCGCGGCCGAGTCCGCGTGCCTCGCGCAGCCAGCGCAGCTGGCTCACGACGCTGCGGTGTTCGATCATTACCCCCTTGGGCTTGCCGGTGCTGCCGGAGGTGTAGATGACATACGCCAGGTTGCCGGGACGAAGGCCAGCGGTCGGTGCGCGCGCTGGAGCGGCGATCTCCGCGGCTTCCTCGAGCGTGACGATCCTCGTTCCCCGGGGCACCAGCCGGGTGAGCCGCTCCCGGAGTCCTTCCTGGGAGACGATGACTGGCAGGCACGCGTCCTCGATCATGTAGCGCAGTCGTTCTTCGGGATACTCCGGCGACAGCGGCAGATAGGCGCCGCCGGAGAGCAGCGTCCCCCAGACGCCCACCGTCAATTCGACCGAAGGCTCGACAAAGAGCCCCACGCAGTCGTCCGGGACCACCCCGAGATCACGCAGGAATACGGCCACCTGCGTCCCCCATTGCACGAATTCGCGATAGGTGAGTCGGACGCCGCCGTGGACGACCGCGGGACAGTCGGGCCGTGCCAACACCTGTTCCCACAACAGATCCGGTAGACAGCGCGCTACGGAATGATCATGTTGCACTGCACTCGACCCAATGGTGACCATGCTCGTTCCCCCGATCGAACTATCACAGGCGTGCTCCTGCCGAACTGCCCAGCAATACGACAGCAGCACAAAGACACACGATCGCCATAGCCACCACAACCAGGCCGCATGCGTCAGTGCACCGACGGATTCTGCAACGGAACCGGCCGGATGCGCAAGGGATTTATCGTCACTCGAACAGGTCGACGGCTCGATGATCGAGGCGTTTCCCGCTACAAAAGGCCACTCTCCGCATCGTGGCTGCTACGGTTCCGGCGGCCATTCAGGTGAGACATTCGTCACATTAAATGTCGTATCAAACATCTAAGCTTCTCGAATAGGACACACAGTTTTCCGGCATCGTTCACCATCAGGCATGAGCAGTCCGGTAGTAGCGAACCGTCCTCTGAGTTGGCTGCGGTGTCGGGATGCGTGGTCGCTGGGCGGCGTCCAGCGGGTTGACGGTGATCCATCCCCCCGTTTCGCGGCGCTCGGAGCACCGCTGGGCACGGCGTGGCACTGGCGCACGGTGGAGACCGCTAGCGGCGTGCAGGCGTGCGGCGCACACCGCTCGTCGCAGTCGTGCGGCTGGGGTGTGCGGTGTTCGACGAAGGCGCGGCCGTGACAGCGGCGGCGGCAGACTCGCAGTTCGGCGTAGAACTGCTCGAACGGGCGTGGGCCCAACCGGCGCAGCCGGCTCAGCGACGTGTCACCGAGCGCGGGGCGTACGAACCGCGCGATCAGCAGAGCGTACAGCGCCGTCATGGACAGTCCGATGGACAAAGATCCGAAAATATGATCTTTCTAGGTCTATTTCTGCTGGTGAGACATGTGGGCCGCCTGGGACTCGAACCCAGAACCTACAGATTAAAAGTCTGCAGCTCTACCATTGAGCTAACGGCCCCGTGGGGGGGATGGTAGCTGAGACACCAGGTGAGCGGTGCCCTCCCCCAGCCACCGCTGATCCATGTTACCCGCTCAGTTCGGCGTCGCAGTCCGCTGCCGCGTCACCAGCGCCGAGGCCTCCCATCGCCGAGCCGGTAGTTCGAGCCTTTCACCCGGTCGAGACCACGACCCGTGCGGTGTGATGGTGCCGCGCTTGGGGACTCCAGGCAGGCCGCAGGCACGCGAGGATCGCAATATTGCCTGGAGGTTGCCCGAGGCGGTCAAAAGACAGGCGGATCAGCTTAGAGTCGTGACTTGGTGGGTACCCCATGACGGCATCGGATCCGGCGTCTGGTGCTCCGCCAGCAATTACCGGTCGTGGCGCGCGGAACTCTAGACAACCGGTATTGGCGTGGCGGCCCGCGGCTCGCCCGGTCTGTGATGGCCGGTGGTGGTACCGCAGGTGACCCGCACTACGGGCGCTGCACGGTGGGGAAACCGCCACACTAGCCGGGTCCTGCGTGCCGGTAAGATACTACAGGGAGGCTAACCTTGATCATTCACGGGGATTGCAGGGTGTCTTGCCGGTCCTCGGTTGTTGATCTTCAACCTGCTTGTTGATGTTGTTGTCAGGGTACGGTCAGGTTTAGGGCCCGGTTGCCGCCTCGGGTGGGCGC
>JBOHHF010000166.1:0-42432 GCA_050700495.1 Pseudonocardiaceae bacterium | reverse complement strand
TTCATCTGTGTAGCCGTTTTGACCTGCGACGTTCCCATAGAAGGTTCGGCTTACGGGACACCTGCAGGCCATTCGCCGGAACTCGCCTGCACAGCAGACGGCGGTCGATCTTGCTACCGGCAAGCTTGTTTCGACTGCTACCTGTGCTGCATCGGCGTGTAGGCGTGGGCTTGGGGATGGTCAGCGACCCACGCCTCCAGCTCGGGCCCCAGGTGGCCGTGTAACTGGGCCGAGGTCATCTCAGCAACCTCATCCATCTGTCGAATGAGCGCGTCGCAATGCTTGTTGTGGGCTATTGCGGCGGCCGGGTCGATGTATTCCTCGAGGACCACGAAGGTGCCCGGGTCCTCAGCTTCGTACCAGCGGTAGCGCAGGGTCGCGGCCTCGCCCGCGGCGGCTTCCTCAAGTGCCCGGCCTACGTGGGCGAAGCGCTCGGTGTTCTCGGGAAGAACGGCGCGGAACTCGGCTCGAACAGTGATTGTCATAAGCGCACCCTGCTTCTGATCGCAAAGCCCGCCGCGACATCACGGCCCCAAGAGGAAATATCCTTCCAGACCAGCAAGACGGCGAGAGGACCCCACCGGCATCGAATGTTCGTAGCACGTGCGTACGCGAGAATTCCGCGCTCGTGGTTCGAAAGGGCGTTGATGGAGCGTGCAGTTGGTTTCTGGGAGGCGTGGCAGCTGTGGGCGGCTGGGTCGCCGATCCAGCCGCTCGTGCTGTGGGGCCAGCCGATCTTGTGGTGGGGTCGGATCGGGAAGATCGCTCAATTCGCCGCCGGCCTCGTAATCATTCTCGACCTCGTCGGGGCGGAGCGGCTTCGCGCCTGGGCGCACCGATCCACTTCGGTCGTCGGCGAGCGGCTGAGGCAGTTGAGAAATCTGGCCACCCGCGATGCGTGGAGCGATTTTCTGTGGAATGTGCCTCCTTCGGGCCGCGGACTCTCCAGTCTGACCGGCGGAACCTGGTCCTCAATTGGGTAGAGCAGGACAAGAAGTTTAAGGAGCGGTACCGGATCAGCGAAACGCTCGAAATCGTCACCCTCGTCTTGCTCGTCGGGTTTATCATGGCGAACCTCGTCAGCAAGGCCGTGGTCGACTGGGTCTTCGCCGTCGTTGGTGGCCACCCGTGGTTGCTCGCGTTCGCACCGCTACTCATCGTGCCGGGCCTCGCGTTCTACATCGCCTCGCTCGTGAGGTCGCTCATATACGCGACCATAGGGCTGCTGCTGGTCCGCGCCATGTCGTGGCTGCTTGATCAGGACAACCCTGGTCATCACCTCAGGTGGTTTTAGCCTGGGGCTATTCGTCTTGGGCTTCCAGTTCGACTTGCTGGCGACCTAGCGTGCTGGTTGTCTCGTTAGACGATCCTGCTGCGGGACGCGCGAAGACGCTGGTCGCGGTACGTCACGCGACGCGCCAGTGGATGACGGGACCGACATACGAGCACTGGCCCGCTCCCATGACAGACTGGTGCCAGAGCCGCCCTTGGAGGTGCCGACCGTGACGATGAGTGATGCTGGTCAGCCGGTTCGGCCCGGTGGGTCGAGGCCCTCGGTGGACGAGCTGTTCCGGGATACCGAACCGGTGCGCTCCGCGGAGGACCTGGCCCGCGAGGGGGTCTTCGCCGAGGGTGAGGTAGAGGATTTTCTCGCTGATCTGTATGCGATGCGCCGCTCGGACGTCGGCTGAGAATGCGGCGGGTCGTCCTCGATACCGACGTCGCTTCCCTGAGCATCAAGCAGCAGCTGCCACCGGTGTTGCTGCGCGAACTCATCGGCGTACAGGTCGGCATCACGTTCGTCACCTTGGGCGAGCTGACCAGATGGGCGACGATGCGGCAGTGGGGCGCCGGTCGACGCACCGAACTCGAAATCTGGTTGGGCACACGTCCGACCCTGCCCTACAGCGATGATGTATCGCGCAAGTGGGGCGAGATCTCCGCCCACGCCGTCCGCCGCGGTCGGCCCCGGCCCCAGAACGATACCTGGATCGCCGCATGCTGCCTGGTCTACGACCTGCCGCTGGCGACGCTGAACATCAAGGACTTCAAAGACTTCATCGAGCATGAGGGCCTAACCATCATCGGCATGTAGCACCGACCGCAAGAGGATCCCTCTACGGCACAGGCCGCGTAGGCGGGTCAAGGTTGACCAGCGGGCTCGAACACGATCATGTGAGGCAGCCAGGCTGCCTCACCCCCGCCCGGCGACTGAATACCTACGCATCTCGGCCCCGTTGCCATCAACAACCGCTCATGCCGCGACGTGGGTGATCGAGATTGTTGACGGTGGGATAGCCGGCTCACCGTGGTGACCAGGACGACCACCGTCGCTCACACGATCTCGGCACGGGGCGCCTACACTCCCGCCGTGAATTGGTCGACTGCGTTGCCGGCCTTGTTGGGAACGATCGTCGGAGCTTCGGTCACGCTGCTGGCCGATCGGGTGCGGTGGCGACGAGACCAACACCAGCGTCGCCATGACGCGCGTCGCGACGCCTACGCCACGTACCTCGCCGCGCTGCACGCGACCGGTGACGGCATCCGTGCCGTCTCCCTCGGTAAACATACGCTCGAGACATCCAGGCCATCAGCAGCCAGGACAGCGTTCCGCTCCGCGAACCTCAACGCCACCCGAGAACAACCGGCGCTCCGATGCCCGCCACTGAGCGTCTGTCGGCGGGGCGAAGTCGTTGACCGCGTCGTGGTATCGGCGTAGCCATCGGCCGACCTGCCCGAGTGCCTCGTCCGAGTGCACCCATGCTGGCCAGGGTCGTAGGTGCCCGACCGTCGTCCCGGGCAGGTAGGTCAGTACTTCGCGGCCCTGCGCGTCGGTGCCCAGCACACGCGGTGCTCCTTCGAAGCCGTGCTCTTCGAGATGGCGCAACAGTGCGTGCACGGCTGGCGTCCACGGGCCAGCCGGCCGCCGCACCGTTCCCCACGAGGACGGCTCCGCCAGTGCTGCCGCCCGTCAGCGGCTGCTCCTCCACGGCTTCCAGCCTTCCAGCTCCTCCCGTGAGCGTGCGGCGGCGTCCAGGACGGGTACCGGGGTCCAACCGCCGAAAAACGTCGATAGCCTGGGCCAGGTTCATGAGGACGCGACACGGTTGGCGTGTTTGAAGAGCGGGACCGCAAATTGGCCGAGGTCCGGCCTCGGTCGCAGGATTTGTCGCTTGCATGTTACCTGCCCCGGGTGGTCGAGGAGGCACTGTTGCATTAAGGCGAAGAGAGTCCTCGCCATGCACCAAAGTGGGAGACAGCCCCTCGGGCATTTTGGGCTTGATGGGCGAGCTCAAGCCGACGATCCCCACACACGGTCACCCGGGACTACCGATCCGCGATGAGCTCGGCCTCCAACTCGTCGTGCACCCACGTGACGACAACGCCGGACGGCAGCTGCCGTAATCATCCGAGGATCCTTTACCGGTACACAGCATCGGCCTTCAACACCTCGGCGGGCTGGCGATCACAGCGCACTGAGGCAGGGGCGCCATCAGCTGCGCATAGTCATTCAGGGGGAGTCGCACGGCTGCAACGTCCTCTTCTGCCGCTGCCCCTGCGCGGGTGCTGGCGCAGCCGTGCCGAGCGGCTCGTAAGGGGAACCGCCGCCGGAGTAGCTCAGCAGCTAGCCGCTGACAGTCGACGCCTGGACCTGCGGATTCCGTATGACTCGCCCGGTGACGTGTCGGTGACGGGGGCCTAAACGAACTAGGCGAACTGCGGTCGAGGTCGCATCGCCACTCACACGTCGTAGCATGCAGCCCTGTGCGCGTCACGTTGATCGTCAACCCGCATTCCGGTCGCGGAGCGGCAGCACGGTGCGCCGGCACCGTGGCCAGCACGCTGCGCGCCGCGGTACCCGGGCTGACCGCCACCGTGACCGCCGATGCGGCGGCCACCAGCAGACTGGCCACGCAGGCCGTGCGACGTGGTGACGACGTGCTGGCCGTGCTGGGCGGGGACGGCACCGCGCACCTGGCTGCTCAGGCCGTCGCAGGAAGCGGCACCGCGCTGGCGGTGTTGCCCAGCGGTAGCGGCAACGATCTGGCAGCGGCGCTGGGCATCCCTACCGATCCGGTAGCCGCCGCCCGGCACGTCGCCGATGCGCTGCGCGGCGGGCAACGGCGGCGGATCGACCTCGGCTGCGTCGACGGCGGAGCATGCTTCACCACCGTGTTGTGCACCGGCTTCGACGCCGCGGTCAACGCCCGGGCCAACGCGATGCGCTGGCCGGCCGGGCCGCGCCGGTATGACCTGGCGGTACTCGCCGAGCTCGCAGCACTGACCCCGCGGCGGGTCCGGGTGTGCGCCGGGGACACCGAGAGGAATCTGGAGGCGATCCTCGTCGCTGTCGGCAACGGACCCGCCTACGGCGGGGGGTTGCGGATCTGCCCGGATGCCACGCTGGACGACGGTTTGCTCGACGTGATCGTCATCGCCGCGGTGAGCAGGCGCCGGCTGCTGCGGGTGTTCCCTTCGCTGCGCACCGGCGGTCACGTCCACGAGCCGGAGGTGACCGTCCTGCGGGCCGCGACGGTGCATATCGACGGCGACCCCGGCTGGCCGGTCTACGCCGACGGCGAGCCGCAGGGCACCCTGCCGGTGACCATGCACTGCGAACCCGGCGCGCTCACCGTCGTGGCCTAGCCTGAGGCAGTGGACAGCCGCGCGTCCCGCCTCAAGGAATTTGCCAGCGGCCTGAGCTTCGAGCTCGATCCGTTCCAGTGGCAGGCCTGCGTTGCCCTTGAGGACGGACATGGGGTGCTGGTGTGCGCGCCCACCGGTGCGGGCAAGACCGTGGTCGGCGAGTTCGCCGTCCATCTGGCACTGGCGCAACACCGCAAATGCTTCTACACGACGCCGATCAAGGCGCTGTCCAACCAGAAGTACACCGATCTGGTGGCCCGGCACGGTGCAGACACCGTCGGCCTGCTCACCGGTGACACCTCGATCAACGGGAGCGCGCCGGTGGTCGTGATGACCACTGAGGTGCTACGCAACATGCTCTACGCCGGGTCGGCCACGCTGGACGGGCTGGCCTACGTGGTGATGGACGAGGTGCACTACCTCGCCGACCGGTTCCGCGGGGCGGTGTGGGAGGAGGTGATCCTCAACCTCCCAGCCAGCGTGGCGCTGGTCGGCCTGTCCGCCACGGTGAGCAATGCCGAGGAGTTCGGCGAGTGGCTGGTCGACGTGCGCGGCGATACCGCCGTGGTGGTCGACGAGCACCGTCCGGTGCCGCTGTGGCAGCACATGATGGTCGGTTCGCGAATGTTCGACCTGTTCACTCACGACAGCAGCGATGGCCGCGCCACCGTCGACCCGCACCTGGTTCGGCGCGTGCAGGAGTTGGAGCGTCACGCTGGGTGGGACCGACCGCGCAGGGGGGGCGACGGTCCGCCGCGGTTCCGGCCGCCGGCTCGGGCGGACGTGGTGGCGCGGCTGGATCGTGACGCCTTGCTGCCGGCTATCACGTTCATCTTCAGCCGGGCCGGCTGCGATGCCGCGGTGAACCAGTGCATCCGCAGCGGGTTGCGGCTGACCACCCCCGAGGAGTCTGTGCAGATCCGCGCGGTGGTGGACACTCGCACCGCCGATCTGCCCGAGGGCGACCTCGGCGTGCTCGGCTTCTGGCAGTGGCGGGAAGCCTTGGAGCGGGGCGTCGCGGCGCACCACGCCGGGATGCTGCCCGCGTTCAAGGAGACTGTGGAGGAGCTGTTCGTCCGTGGGTTGGTCAAGGCAGTGTTCGCCACTGAGACCCTCGCGCTGGGGATCAACATGCCGGCCCGCACGGTGGTGTTGGAGCGGTTGGTCAAGTTCAACGGGGAAGCCCACCTCGACCTCACACCTGGCGAGTACACCCAGCTCACCGGCCGCGCCGGGCGGCGCGGCATCGACGTCGAGGGCCATGCTGTCGTGCTCTGGCAACCAAGAGTGGACCCGGCCCAGTTGGCTGGGCTGGCGTCAGCCCGCACCTATCCACTACGCAGCTCGTTTCGGCCCGGGTACAACATGACGATCAATTTGATCGATCGGGTCGGGGTGGATGCCGGGCAGGCGCTGCTCGAGCGGTCCTTCGCCCAGTTCCAGGCCGACCGCTCGGTGGTGGGCCTGGCCCGGCGGATCGATCGCAACGTCGAGGGATTGGCGGGTTACGCCGAGGCGATGGCCTGTCACCTGGGTGACTTCGCCGAGTACGCCCGGTTGCGCCGGCAGATCTCCGAGCGGGAGCGGTCACTGGCCCGCCAAGGCGGTGCGGCCCGGCGCGCCGAGACGGCAGCGGCGCTCGGGCGACTTGGGCGCGGTGATGTCATCGCGGTCCCTGGCGGGCGCCGGTCAGGTCTGGCGGTGGTGATCGATCCTGGCGACGGCCCAGCCGACGATCCCCGCCCGCTGGTGCTCACCGAGGATCGCTGGGCAGGGCGGCTCTCGCTCACCGACTTCCCGACCCAGGTCCAGGTGCTCGGCCGGATGCGGCTGCCCAAGCGGGTAGAGCACCGGGTTCCCCGGGTGCGCCGCGACCTCGCCTCGGCGCTGCGCCAGACCGGCATCACGGTGCCGACACGGGCCCGGCGGCGCAGCGATGCGGCGGACGATGCCGAGCTGGCGGCGCTGCGCCGGGAGCTGCGAGCGCACCCCTGCCACGGCTGCGACGACCGGGAAGCGCACGCCCGGTGGGCACAACGGCACGATCAGCTGGATCGGGAAACCGACACGCTGCGCCAGCAGGTCGCGGCGACGACGCACTCCCTGGCGCGAACCTTCGACCGGATCCGGGCTCTGCTGACTGAGCGCGGATACCTGGAGGGTGATCAGCTCACCGGACACGGCCGGGTACTGGCCCGGTTGTGGTCGGAGACCGATCTGCTCACCGCCGAATGCCTGCGACACCAGATATGGCACGGCCTGGAGCCTCCTGAGCTGGCCGCGGTGATATCAGCGTTGGTCTACGAGACACGCAAGGACACTGCCGCCGTTCCCCGGGTTCCTCCCGGACCGGTGAGCGATGCGCTGGTGGCGACCGTCCGGTTGTGGGCGGAGCGGGAGGCCGACGAGCGGCGGCACCGGCTGGAGCGCACCCGAGCACCCGATCTGGGCTTCGCCTGGCCGGTGTACCGGTGGGCGCGCGGGGAGTCGCTGTCGGCGGTCCTGACTGCCGCGGAGGACAACGGCGCCGAGCTCACCGCCGGAGATTTCGTCCGATGGTGCCGCCAGGTGTTAGACGTCCTCGATCAGGTTCGCGGTGTCGCCGGACAGGACTCCCAGATTGGCGCAGCGGCCGCCGCCGCAGTGCACGCACTACGCCGTGGCGTCGTCGCCATGGGCATCGCCTAGGACAAGCCATTACAGCCCCATGGACACTTGTAAAATACCTATGTAGGGTAAGTCACATGCGGAAGACGCACGCTCTGGTCCAGGTAGCGATGGCCCTCCTGGACGATCCCACCAGTCAGCGCTGGGGTTACGAGCTGTCTAAGCAGGCCGGTGTCCGGTCCGGTGTGCTCTACCCGATGCTGACGCGAATGCTCGATGAGGGCTGGGTCGAGGACGGGTGGGAGGACCCGACCACCATTCGCGAGAAGCGGCCACCCCGGCGGTACTACGAGCTGACCGACGAAGGCCGACTGGCGCTCGGCGCGGTCCTTCAGGAGGCTCGCCGCGACGCGCGGTTCACCAGCCTGGTGGGGCGGTTCGCCTGATGGCCGAGCTGTTGGAAGCTATCGCATCCTGGCCGAGTCTGGTCTTGGTCGTCGTCGTGTTCGGGTTCGCCCCCGGATTCTGCCTGCGTCTGATCGTTCTCACATACCCACGCGGTGACCCCCGTCGGGCCGAGCTTATCGCGGAGCTGTACGCCGTGCCCCGTATCCAGCGACCCCTGTGGGTCGCCGAGCAGCTAGAGGTCGCGTTGTTCGAGGGTCTCGGCCATCGCGTATCGGCGGTCATCCGCCGGCGCACTGATCGGCGCCGAGCACGACCGCAGACTGACGAGCGTGATGTGGGGCCTCCTGAGCGGTCGGCGCAGGATCCTGCAAGATTTATCGCGCTTTACTGAGGTTTGCGTGGGTCCGCTGTCATCCGGAAGGGGCCCAACGATGCCGTCCGGTTCACTGGGAGCGCAATGATGACTATGCGCTGGACCGAACTGGTCGTCTTCACGCTGCTGTTCTTATTCGTCACGGTGCTCGGCTTCTACGCCGCACGGTGGAAGGTGGGTACCTCACTCGATCACCTTGATGAGTGGGGGCTCGGCGGCCGCAAGTTCGGCTCGTGGATCACCTGGTTTCTTCTTGGTGGTGACCTCTACACCGCCTACACCTTCGTAGCAATCCCGACGTTGGTATTTGGGGCCGGTGCGCTGGGCCTGTTCGCGTTGCCCTATACAGTGATCATCTACCCGCTCGTGTTCCTGCCGTTGCTGCGACTGTGGTCGGTGTCGCGGGTGCACGGATATGTCACGCCTGCCGACTTCGTACAGGGCCGCTATGGCTCGTCCACGCTCGCACTGGTGATAGCGATCAGCGGGATCGTCGCGACCATGCCCTACATTGCGTTGCAGCTGGTCGGGCTTGAGGCGGTCTTGCGGACGATGGGGCTCAACGGCACCGGGATCGTCGGGCACCTACCGCTGATCGTGGCGTTCCTGATCGTTGCCGTTTACACCTATAAGTCCGGATTACGGGCTCCTGCCTTGATCGCGTTCGTCAAGGGCTTACTGATCTACCTGGTGATCGCGGTGGCGGTGGTGTATCTGCCGGCCAAGTTGGGCGGTTGGGGCATGATCTTCGATGCTGCGGATGCGAGATTCGACGCCACCCCGGCACCCGAGGACGGCATTCTGCTAGATGTCAACATCCAGCTGCAGTACGCGACGTCGGCCCTCGGCTCGGCGTTAGCGGCATTCCTCTATCCGCATGTGCTGACTGGTGGACTCCCGGCCCGCAGTCGTAATGTGATCAAGCGCAACATGGTGGCGCTGCCGGCGTATTCGCTGCTGCTCGGGCTGCTCGGGCTGCTGGGATTCGTGGCGATCGCCGCGGGGTCCCAGCCCATCGTCAACGCGGCCAACGGCCGGCCGGACCCCAACACGATCATTCCGGTGCTCTTCGGCACCCAGTTCCCGGCCTGGTTCGCCGGCGTCGCCTACGCCGCCATCGGGATCGGTGTGCTGGTGCCCGCGGCGATCATGTCGATCGCCGCCGCGAACCTGTGGACCCGCAACATCTACAAGGCCTACCTGAACCGGGATGCTGACTCTCGAGCCGAGACGCAGCAGGCCAAGCTCGCCTCACTGGTGGTGAAGCTCGGCGCGGTCGGGTTCATCGTTTTCATCGACCCGCAGTACGCCATCTTCCTGCAGCTGATCGGCTGTGTGATCATCTTGCAGACGCTGCCTGCGGTGGCGATTGCGCTGTACACCCGGTGGTTCCACCGCTGGGGCCTGCTCGCGGGATGGGCAACCGGACAAGCGTGGGGCCTGTCGCTGCTCTACAGCATTCCCAACCCGGCCACCGGCGCAGCGCACTTCGGCGACTGGGCGCTTGAGCTGGGCACGCTGTCGATCCTGGGCTGGGAACCTTTCGCCGGTTCGCCGGTTCAAATCTACGTCGGATTCGTCGCGCTGGCCGGAAATCTTGTGGTCGCTGCGCTGGTCACCGTCGTGCTGCGGCAGATGCGGGTGTTCAACGGCGCCGACGAGACCGACGCGCAGGACTACCACGCCGACGAAGGCTCTGCCCGGCTCAAACCAGTAGCCGGAGTACTCCAACGAGCCACCTCGTCCTGACCCCTTCCCGCCATCTGTTCGCGTCTGGTGTAGGAAGCGGTGGGGTGCTTGGTGGAAGTCAGCTTGCAAGATCACCTTGCCCTGCGGGAGTAGGGTAGTTGTGTTGCCGGGCTTTTTCGTGCACGCCATCCGGACGTGGCATCTGCGGTAGCCGTTTGGGAACGAGATACCCACGGATCGGCAAGTGCCCCGCCATGTCCTCGCAGCCGTCGCCCTCGTCTGATCACGCCTGGCTCCCAGAATTACAGGCGTTGCTGTTGGGCACCGACACGCTGCACGGGTTCCTTGAACGGCTGGCCCAGCTCACGGCGGAAGCGTTGCCCGAAGACGGCTCCTGTGGTGTCACCGTCCGTCAAGACTCCCGGCCGATCACCCTGGCCGCGAGCGATGACTGGACCATGCGGGTTGACCAGCTGCAGTACGACCTCGGTGAGGGTCCTTGCCTGGACACTATGACCACCGGGAAGATCAATTACATCGTCGACACCACCGCTGAGGTGCGGTGGGCGGATTTCTGCCGGACCGCTCACGAGCAGGGTGTGCACTCGTGTCTCTCATTGCCGCTGAGCAGTCCTACCGGGCTGATGGGATGCTACAACCTCTACTCGAGGCAGTTAGATGGGTTCGCCGAGGAGAGCCAGGGACAGTTGGAGGTGTTCGCCGCCAACGCTGCCGGCGCGGTGGCCGTCGCGTTGAAGCTGGCCGATCAGGCACAGCTGTCAGAGGATCTACACCAGGCATTGACCTCACGGGCGGTCATCGATCGGGCCATCGGGATCGTGATCGCCCAGCAGCGCTGCGACGCCGCAGCCGCCTTCGACATACTTCGGCGAGCCTCGCAGAACCGCAATCTCAAGCTCCGTGAACTGGCGGCTGAGATCGTTGCAGCCGTCAGCGGCAAGCCTCCAAAGCCGGGCACCTTCCAGCCTCGCCACTCCTGATCAGAGTCCCTCGCGATCCGTGGCGCCGCCGCGTCAGGTCGAGCACTGCGCCACCGCCTCAGCCACCGTGGCGGCGCGGGGCACCAGCCCGTCCACTCCGGTCACTTCCAGCGCGCGCAGCACCACTCGGCTTTGTGCCACTAGCCGCAGGGCCACCTGTTCGGCGCGGGCCTGGCCGGCGATTTCGACCACCAGACCGATTCCACACGCACTCAGGAACGACACGTCGGTGCAGTCCAGAACCAGTCCCCGCTGGACGTGAGGCAGATGCTTATACAGGTGGTCCCGCAACCGTCCCACGGTGACGAGGTCGATCTCGCCGGTCACCCGCCCACCAGCACCCCCTGCTCGGAACAGGGTAAACCGTCACTGTCAACGGCCCCCTCCGTGGCTGGATCCGATCTCATCACCCGCGTCGTCACGGGCGCCACCACCCCGACCGCTGTGGCAGGACAACACCAACGGTGTTGGTTCGTGATCATGCAGCTCACGTCTCCCAGTCTCTCCACGTCCAGGAGTCACCGACATGCCCCGCACCGCGTCGAACGCGGCGGGACACCACCGGTTCAGGTGACAGCGGCGCTCCCCGTCAGCACGTGTGGTCGATCGCACGTCACGGCGCTTCGGTGCGATCAGACGTCGTAGTACAGCGCGAACTCGAAGGGATGCGGGCGCAGCCGCAGCGGGTCGATCTCGTTCTCCCGCTTGAGCGCGATCCAGGTCTCGATCAGATCCGGGGTGAAGACTCCACCCTCGAGCAGGTAGTCGTGGTCGGCCTCGAGACGGTCGATCACCGCGCCCAGGCTGGCCGGCACCTGCGCGACGTCCTTGGCCTCCTCAGGCGGCAGCTCGTAGAGATCCTTGTCGATCGGCGCGGCGGGCTCGTAGGCGTTCTTGATCCCGTCCAGCCCGGCCATCATCATCGCGGAGAAGGCCAGGTAAGGGTTGCCCGAGGCGTCCGGACAGCGGAACTCGATGCGCTTGGCCCTGGGGTTGTTGCCGGTGATGGGGATCCGGATGCAGGCCGACCGGTTGCGCTGCGAGTAGACCAGGTTCACCGGCGCTTCGTACCCTGGCACCAGGCGGTGGTAGGAGTTCACGGTCGGGTTGGTGAACGCCAGCAGCGACGGTGCGTGATGCAGGATGCCGCCGATGTAGTGCCGGCCGATGTCGGACAACCCGGCGTAGCCGGACTCGTCGTGGAACAGGGGAACACCGTCGGTCCACAGCGACTGGTGGGTGTGCATGCCGGAGCCGTTGTCCCCGAACAGCGGCTTGGGCATGAACGTCACCGTCTTCCCGGCCGCCCACGCGGTGTTCTTGATGATGTACTTGTAGAGCTGCAGGTCGTCGGCCGCGTGCAGCAGGGTGTTGTACTTGTAGTTGATCTCCGCCTGACCTGCGGTCCCGACCTCGTGGTGTGCCTTCTCGACGGTGAAGCCGCATCCGATGAGGTGCGTGACCATCACGTTGCGCAGGTCGGCGAACTGGTCGGTCGGCGGTACCGGGAAGTAGCCGCTCTTGTAGTTGACCTTATAGCCCTTGTTCCCGCCTTCCTCGTCGGTGCCGGTGTTCCACCAGCCCGCGACCGAATCGATCTCGTGGAACGCGGAGTTGGGCGTGGTGTCGAAGCGCACCGAGTCGAAGCAGTAGAACTCGGCCTCGGGGCCGAAGTACGCGGTGTCGGCGATGCCGGTGGAGGCCAGGAACTCCTCGGCCTTGCGGGCCACGTTGCGTGGGTCGCGGCTGTAGGGCTCACGGGTGAACGGATCGTGCACGAAGAAGTTGATGTTCAGCGTCTTCTGCACCCGGAACGGGTCGATGCGCGCTGTCGCAGGGTCGAGCTGTAAGATCATGTCCGACTCGTGGATCGATTGGAACCCGCGCACCGACGAGCCGTCGAAGGCCAGGCCCTCCTCGATGACGTCCGCGTCGAAGAACGCGGCCGGGACCGTGAAGTGCTGCATGACGCCCGGCAGATCGCAGAAGCGGACGTCGATGAACTCGACGCCTTCGTCGGCGACGAAGCGCAAGACCTCGTCGGAGTTGGTGAACACGCTGTTCGCTCCTTCGTGCGCTGTGCTGGTGGACCGGGTAAATCGGTCAGCCCGCTGCGGCGAACCTAAGAGTGCTGTGTTGCCCGACCGTCACCCGGTTGTTTCGCCAAGGTTACGAGGCTGGTAGTGGTCGGGGCTAGCCCAGCAACGACATAGTCTGCTCAGGTGAACAAGTGGACACAGACGTGGCTATCCGGCCCTGCCGGAACCGCGGACGATCCCGCAACGGACGCCGGCGGGCCGGATTACTCGGGTCAGCGGCTCGGATTGCCGGAGCACGGACCGGGCTCCGCAGCCGGCTTCGGATCTCGGATCCTGGCCATCGTGATCGACTGGCTGCCTTGCGCGGTGGCTGCCCAGCTGCTCACCACTAACCCGGCGTTCTCGGCGTTGGCACTGTTCGCAGCGGTGACCGCACTCTCGATCGGTATCGCAGGTCGCACCCCCGGCCATGCGGTGGCGGGGTTGCGGGTAGCGCTCCTGGACGGGCGTCGAGCCAGCTTCGGCGCCGGGGTGATCCGCACAGTGCTGCTGTGTCTGGTCATCCCGCCGGTGGTGTACGACGCCGACGGCCGTGGCCTGCACGACAGGGCCGCCGGGACCATCGTGCTGCGGACCCGCTGACGCTCCTGAGTCAGCGCCGCCGTACGGTGCGCTGCAGGTTGCGCATCTTGGCGCCCTGTGGCATCGGACCCTTGGGCATCGCGGCCGCCCGGGTGGCGAGGATGGCCAGCTTGCCCTCCAAACCGTCGATCTGCGCCGCATTGATGTTGCGCGGCAACTTGGCGAGGTACCGGGGCAGTCTGGCCAACGGGACCTCGCCCGCACCGTTGCCCACCGTGACGTCGTAGATCGGGACGTCTCCGATCAGCCGGGACACCCGCTTCTTCTCCTGCGCCAGCAGCGGCTTGAGGCGATGTGCAGCTCCCTCGGCGACCAGCACGACCCCGGGTCGCCCGATGACCCGGTGCACCGCGTCCAGTTGCGTGGTACCCGCAACGGCCGGCGTCACCTTCCACCGGCCGCGCAGGTTGTCCAGCATCCAGGCCGCAGCGCCGGGCTGGCCCTCGGCCTTGGCGAAGACATTGCGCTGCACCCGGCGTCCGAAGATCATTATTGCCGCGAGCACCCCCAGCGTGATGCCCATCGGTAGGGATAACCACAGCTGGTCGAACAGCAAGCCCAGCCCGACCGCGACAGCGGTGATGACCAGGAGTGCGCCGATCATCAACGGCAACAGGGCCTTGTCCTCGCGGCGCTGGACCTTGAAGGCCTCGAAGATCTGCGCCCGACGCTGCTTCGACGCGGCGCGGCGCTCCCGCTTGGCGGCCTTCGCCACTTCCTTGTCCTTGATTTTCGAGGAACTTTTCGACGAGAGCTTCGAAGCGGATCTGGAGGAGGGCTTGGCGGCCATGCTCCCAGGATACGGCGCAACCGGTTGCGGATGAACAGCCGACTAGCGCGGTGAACGGGTCAGCAGGCTGGATGCCTCCTGCGCGGCCGGGCCAGCCGCGACCCCACCGGTCGAGACCCAGTGCGCAAGGTGCTCGGGTACCCGAGCACCGCGATGCGCGACCGCTTGGGCGTAGAGCCGGCCGGCCCGGTAGGACGATCGAACCAGCGGACCGGCCATCACCGCGGCGAAGCCCAGCAGCTCGCCGACGCGGGCGTGCTCGACGAATTCCTCGGGGGTGACCCATCGTGCCACTGGATGATGCCGCGCCGACGGCCGAAGGTACTGGGTGAGGGTGAGGATCGCGCACCCGGCGGCATGCAGATCAGCCATCGCGGCGGTGACCTCCTCGGGCTCCTCGCCCAAGCCCAGAATAAGGTTGGACTTGGTGACCAACCCCGCGTTGCGGGCGGCCCGCAGCACGTCCAGCGAGCGCTCGTAGCGAAACGCCGGTCGGATCCGCTTGAAGATCCGCGGCACCGTCTCCAGATTGTGGGCCAGCACCTCGGGTGCGGCGCCGAACACCTCGTCGAGCAGGTCGAGGTGGGCGTTGAAGTCCGGGATGAGCAGCTCAACTCCGGTTCCAGGGTTGAGCGTGTGGATCTGCCGGACGGTCTCGGCATAGAGCCAGGCGCCGCCGTCGGGAAGATCGTCACGGGCCACCCCGGTGACCGTCGAGTAGCGCAGGCCCATCGACTGCACCGATTCGGCGACCCGCCGTGGCTCGTCGCGATCCAGGTCAGCGGGGCGGCCGGTGTCGATCTGGCAGAAATCGCAGCGGCGGGTGCACTGGTCACCGCCGATGAGGAAGGTTGCCTCCCTGTCCTCCCAGCACTCGTAGATGTTGGGGCAGCCGGCTGCTTCGCAGACCGTGTGCAGCCCCTCCCGGCGCACTAACCCCTTGAGTTCACGAAACGACGGCCCCATCGTGGCCCGGGTCCGGATCCAGGGCGGCTTGCGCTCGATCGGCGTCCGGCTGTTGCGGATCTCCAGACGCAACAGCTTGCGACCGCTGGCATCAGGTGTGGGAGGTGCGACACTCACGGCTGCGAGCCTACTCAGGATGGGGCGTCACTCCAGTGAGCTCGGCGGTGCGCTCCCAGAGCAGCCTGGCGATGCCCTCATCCCGGGCGGTAGCGCTGGCTGCCACCCGGCCTGGGGTTCCACGAGTCTCCCCGAGGCTGGTCGGGCCAAAGAACTCACCGCTGCGCACATCGAGCGCGGTGGCGGCGTAAAGCTGTGGCAACGCGCCCCTGGCGACGCCTTGAGCGACCAGCTTGTAGCCCCACCTCAGGACGCGGGCGAGCGGCTCAACCCGGTACATCCGGGCGGTGTTGAGCCCCAGGTCGGTGTCGGTGAGTCCAGGGTGGGCAGCGACCGCAAGCAGGTTCCGCCCGGCGCTGCGGGCGCGGCGGTCCAGTTCGAAGGTGAACAGCAGATTCGCCAGTTTCGATGCGCTGTAGGCCACGGCCGGGTTGTACCGCCGCTTCCGGAAGTTCAGATCGTCCAGGTCGAGCCCGCCGCCACGGTGCGCGAGGCTGGACACCGTGACCACTCGCGTTCCCGGGCCAAGGGCGGGCCCCAGCAGCCAGGTCAGCGCCACGTGCCCGAGGTGGTTGGTGCCGATCTGCAACTCGAAGTCGTCGGCGGTGCGCCGCGCCGGGGTGGCCATCACGCCGGCGTTGTTCACCAGCACGTCCAGCCGATCCCCGGTGATCGAGCGCACCTCGTCAGCAGCCTTGCGAACCGAACTGAGGTCGGTCAGGTCAAGGTGAATCAGCGTGGCGTCCGCCGCACCGGAAGCCGACCGCACCCGATCCAACGCCGCCCGTCCGCGTTGCGCGTCGCGGCAACCCAACAGCACCGTTGCACCGCGCATGGCGAGCGCGGTGGCGGTTTGCAGGCCCAGGCCCGAGTTGGCTCCGGTGACGAGCACTGTGCGGCCGGTCTGGTCGGGGATGTCGGTGCCACTCCATCGGCTCATGTCACGTGCCTATCGGATCGGCTCGGATCGATGCTGGCCACCCCAACCGGGTGGCATCGGGAAGCTCGTCGGCGGTTACCGGCAAGGTGCCGTCCAAGGCGTCGAGGACGGCGCGGCGCACCGCGGGCTGCACCTCCGCCACTGCGACCGGCCGGCCCAGCTCGGCGGTCAGCGACGTCACGCCGGCGTCGGGGATACCGCACGGCACGATCCGGTCGAAGGCGGCCAAATCGGACTGGCAGTTCAGGGCGAACCCGTGCATGGTCACCCCCCGGCTGATCCGGACCCCGATCGCCGCGATCTTGCGTTCCGGCCGGCCGGCCGGCGGGTCAGCCGCCAGCCACACCCCCGACCGTCCCGAGATCCGGCCAGTGGGCAGACCCAGCCCCGTGCATACGGCGATCAGCGCCTGCTCCAGTCGCCGGACGTAGCCGATGACATCGACCGGCGTAGCGAGTGCGAGGAGCGGGTAGCCGACGAGCTGCCCGGGACCGTGCCAGGTGATCTTCCCGCCGCGGTCGACGTCGATCACCGGTGTCCCGTCGTCCGGCCGCTCACCCGGTGTGGTCCGCCGACCCGCCGTGTATACCGAAGGGTGCTCCAGCAACAGGAACACGTCAGGTCCGGCGCCCTCCGCGCGGGCGGTTGCCAGCTCGCGTTGCAGTTCCCAGGCCCGTGCGTAATCGATGGTGCCGAGGTGGCGGACTTCGACGGGAGTCGTGGCGACCCGGCAGGACCCGGTGATGACGGTCACGGCCTGAGACTACGCCGCCACCATGGCCACGCCGAGTTCGGCGAGCACGGCCCGGGCCGCCCGCCTGCCGCTGGCCAGCGCACCCTGGATCGACGGGGTATCGCGATGATCCCCCGCAACGAATAGGCCGTTGCCCAGCGCTGTATCGCGGCGCAGCAGGTCGGGGGTTGGCGCGGTGAACGAACACAGTGCCTGCCGGATCACCACGGTACCCAGATGCGCCCAGCCTGACGGGCTGACCCGGTAGACCGCGCCGGCCAGCCGGCGCACGTCACGCTCGGCAGGTGCACCGGCGCCCGGGGTGCCCAGGACCGTCGAAGACACCAGGTGCCGATGGTCAGGGGAGTAGGACGGCGCGACCGCGGTGAGCACGCTGGTATTGACCAGTGCGCTGCCGGTCCCGTCAAGGTGGATCAGCCGCAGCCGAGTAGGCGGTTGCTCGGACACGTGGTAATAGGTCGTGAGTGCCCGCATCAGCGGCACGTCGAGGCCGGGCAGCAGAGTCCGTGCCATCGGGGGATCGGTGGCCACCACCACCGCCCGCGCGGTGATCTCTCGGTCAGCTGTGTGGACTCGCCCGGGCACGACACCGAGCACCGTCTGCCCGCACTGGACGGTCCCTGGGGCCAGCCGTGCCGCGATCTGGATAGGCAGCGCAGCCATCCCGCGCGAGGGCAGCGTGGATGCCCCCCGGGCCAGGCTTCGCCACACCAGAGTGAAGAACCGCGATGAGGTCTGCAGGTCCCATTCGCCGAAGATCCCAGCCAGGAATGGGCGCAGGAACTGTTCGGTTGTCGGGCCGTCCAGCCCCGCAGCGGACAGCTCGGCAGCGGTGCTGCGCTCACCTCTGGCCAGCAGCGACCCGATGTCGCCCAGTGCCACCTTCGCCGATAGGCGCAGCACTGCGAGCTTGGCGGATGGCGGCAGTAGCCCGTCGAAGGCTGTACGCCAGGCCTGGGTGGGGGCCCGGCGCGGGTCGACCAGGCGGTGCAGCACCCCATCAGTGCCACGTACCGCTGCACCCGGGACGAATTCGCGAAGGTCCAGCGCGTGCAGGTCCAGTTCGCGGCGCAACGCGGGGTAGCTGGTGTTGAGCACTTGAAAGCCGCGGTCGAGCAGGAAGCCGTCCACGGTGTCGGTAGCCACCCGGCCGCCCACCACCGGACCAGCCTCCAACACGGTGACCTGCAGTCCAGCCCGCTGCAGGTGGCGGGCGGCGGTCAGTCCGGCCAGCCCGGCCCCGACCACGACGGCGTCGGTATCCATCAGCTACTCCGCCTACTCCGTCGCCGCGGCCAGTGCCGCCGGCAGGGTCGGGTGCTGGAACGGGTAGCCGTGTTCGCGGAGTACCCCGGGCACCGCCCGCGGCCCGGTCAGCACCATCTCGTCGACGAGCTCAGCGCCACGGACCAGACGCAGCGCGAAGCCGGGCACCACCAGCAACGCCGGGCGGTGCATCGCCTCGCCCATCGCCCGGGTGAATTCGGCGTTGGTCACCGGGTCGGGCCCGGTGAGGTTGACCGGACCCGATATCGCATCGCGTTCCAGAACGAAGCGGATGGCGCCCACTTCGTCATCGAGCGAGATCCACGGCATGTACTGCCGCCCGCTGCCGAGACGACCACCCAGCCCGAGTGCGAACAACAGTCTGAGCTGGCCCATCAACCCACCGGACGGGGAGATCACCGGACCGGTCCGCACTCGCACCACCCGCGCCCCGGCTCGCTCCGCGGCCGCGGTGGCCGCCTCCCACTCGCGACAGATCTCGGCCAGGAACCCGGACCCCAGCGGCGCGTGCTCATCGACCTCGCGGTCGCCCGTGTCGCCGTAATAGTTGACTCCGGAGGCATTCACCAGGACTGGAACCCGGTGCTCGGCCACTGCCGCGGCGAGCACCTCGGTGGGACCGATCCGGCTGTCCCTGATGGCCTGCTTGCGCTCCCCGGACCAGCGTCCGGCAGCCAGTGGCGAGCCGCACAGATTCACCACGGCGTCGGTACCGTCCAGGGCGTCGGCGTCCATCGTCGCCGCCGACGGGTCCCAGGCCCGCTCGTCCAGGGCGCCCGGCCGCCTGCGCACCAGCCGGAGCACGTCATGACCAGCCTGCCGAAGCAACGACACCAACGCCGTACCGATCAGGCCCGAGGCTCCCGCGATCGCGACGCGCATGGGGAGATCTTCTCGGGTCCTGGCCGACCGCGCTAGCTGGTTCACGGAAACCGCAATCCGGCTCCGAATGGCGCTCATGGTGAGCCAGAACCGCCATCCAGCTCTGAATGGCGTCCGGTAACGGGCCCCGCCCTACAGCCCGAGGTCGGCTTCGAATGCGGCGTCGGTGAGGCGTTGTTTGATGGTGTTGAGGAAGCGGGCCGCGTCGGCGCCGTCCACCAGCCGGTGGTCGTAGGACAACGCCAGGTAGGTGATCGAGCGGACCGCGATGGTGTCGCCGTCCTCGCCGATCAGTACCACCGGCCGCTTGACCACACTTCCGGTGCCAAGGATCCCGACCTGCGGCTGCAGGATGATCGGGGTGTCGAACAATGCGCCCCGCGAGCCGGTGTTGCTGATCGTGAACGTGCCACCGCTCATCTCGTCCGGGGTGATCTTGTTCGTCCTGGTCCGCTCGGCGAGGTCAGCAATGCGGCGGGACAGGCCGGCGATGTTGAGATCACCCGCGTCGTGGATCACCGGCACTGCCAGACCACGTTCGGTGTCCACGGCGATGCCGAGGTGTTCCGCACCGTGGTAAGTGATCTCACCCCGCTCGGTGTCGATGGAGGCGTTGACCTTCGGGTGCTGCTTGAGCGCCTCTACGGTGGTCTGCGCGAAGAACGGCAGGAACGACAGCCGGACGCCTTCTCGAGTCTCGAAGTCCCGCTTGGCTCGATCGCGTAGCCGCGCGAGACGGGTGACGTCGACCTCCACCACGGTGGTGAGCTGCGCGGAGATCTGTAGCGACTCCACCATCCGCTTGGCAATGACGCTGCGCATCCGGGACATCTTCTCGGTCGTCCCGCGCAGCTCCGAGACGGCAACCGGTGGCTGTGTTGAGTGCCGCACCGTGGCAGCCTGCGCCGGAGGAGACGTCCGCTCAGGCTCAGGCGCGGGCTCCGATTCGGGCTGCGGTTCAAGCGGCTGGGGCGCTTCCACGGCAGCGAGAACGTCTTGCTTACGGATCCGGCCACCGACGCCGGTGCCCTGCACTTCCGACAGGTCGATACCGTGCTCGGCCGCGAGCTTGCGCACCAGGGGAGTCACGTACGGTGCGCCGCCGGACTCCTCGGTCTCGGCGGGCCGCTTCAGCGATTGGGATTGGGCGGATCGGGACTCGACGGACTGGTCGGGCTGATCCGGCGCCTCACGGCTCCCGGCATCGCCGACCGTGGCCAGCTTGGCGCCGACCTTGACGGTCTCGTCCTGCGCTACCACGATCTCCACCACGGTGCCTGCCACCGGGGACGGGATCTCGGTGTCGACCTTGTCGGTGGACACCTCCAGCAGCGGCTCGTCCACCTCGACGGCGTCACCTATCTGCTTGAGCCACCGGGTCACAGTGCCCTCAGCGACGCTTTCTCCCAACGCAGGCATCGTCACGGGTGTCCCGGCGCCAGCAGTGGACGGAGCCGGGGGCTGCTGCGGTGGCTCCACCCTCTCGGTGTGATTGCGCTCGATGGGACCGGATGCGATGCGACCGGAAGAGTCTCCGATCACGGCGAGTTCCGCGCCGACGTGGACGGTCTCGTCCTCGGGCACGACGATCCGCTGCAGCACGCCGGCAGCGGGGGAGGGGATCTCGGTGTCGACCTTGTCGGTGGATACCTCGACCAAGGGTTCGTCCACCTCGACGGTGTCACCCTCCTGCTTGAGCCAGCGCGTCACCGTTCCCTCGGTGACACTCTCGCCGAGCGCAGGCATCTCCACCGAGTAGGCCATCTGTTGCCTCGACTCCTCGTCTTCTCTGAAGTCTTCTTGCTGTTCTTTGCTGTTCTTGGGCGGTGCGTGTCGATCAGCTGTGCGCGTGCAGCGGCTTGCCGGCCAGGGCGAGATGCGCCTCGCCGAGGGCCTCGTTCTGCGTCGGGTGGGCATGGACCAGAGCGGCGACGTCCTCCGGGTAGGCATCCCAGTTGACGATCAACTGCGCTTCGCCGACCAGTTCGCCGATTCGGGCACCGACCATGTGCACCCCGAGCACCGGGCCGTCCTTGGCGCGCACCAGCTTGATCGCGCCTCTGGCCTGCAGGATCTGGCTGCGGCCGTTGCCGGCCAAGTCGTAGGTGAGCGTCTCGACCTCGCGATAGCGATCCCTGGCCTGTGCCTCGGTGAGACCGACCGAGGCCACCTGCGGCTCGCAGTAGGTCACCCGTGGGATGCCGTCCTCGTCGATGGAGGTGGGGTTGCGGCCCGCGATGTCCTCGGCGAGGAAGATGCCCTGAGCGAACCCGCGGTGCGCGAGCTGTAGCCCCGGCACGATGTCCCCCAGCGCGTACACCCCCGGCAGGTTGGTGCGCAGCCGGTCATCGGTGAGCACGAAACCGCGTTCCATCCGCACGCCGGCCTCGGCGTACCCGGCTTGTGCGGTGTTCGGCCCCCGGCCCACAGCGACCAGCAGCAGGTCAGCCTCGAACTGCTCACCGGACTCCAGGCTCACCGTGACGCCGGAGTCGGACTGGTTGGCGCCGGTGAACTTCACCCCCGTCTTGAACATGATACCGCGCCGCCGGAAGGCTCGCTCCAGTTGCTTGGAGCAGAAGTCATCCTCGGCGGGGACGAGCCGGGGCAGTGCCTCGACGATGATCACCTCGACGCCGAAGGAGCGCCACACGCTGGCGAACTCGACGCCGATCACACCGCCGCCGAGCACCACGGCGCACTCCGGCAGGTAGTCCAGGTTCAGTGCCTGATCACTGGTAATGATCCGGCCGCCGATCTCCAGGCCAGGCAGGGATCTGGCATAGGAACCGGTCGCCAGCACGACGCTGCGCCCGGTGTAGCGCCGCCCCTCGACGTCGACGGCGTTCGGGGCGACGAACCTGCCGCTGCCCTCGACGTAGGTGATTCCGCGGGAGGACACCAACCCCTGGAGGCCCTTGAACATCTTGGCGACGACGCCATCCTTGTACTTGTTCACGCCACCCATGTCGATGCCCTCGAGCGCGGTCTTCACCCCTAACTGGTGACCGTCACGAGCGGCGTCGGCCACCTCGGCGGCATGCAGCAGCGCCTTGGTCGGGATGCAGCCACGATGCAGGCAGGTGCCGCCCAACTTGTCCTTCTCCACCAGGATGACGGACAGCCCCAACTGCGCGGCTCGTAGTGCACAGGCGTAACCACCCGAGCCGCCACCGAGGATCACCAGGTCGGCGGAGGTATCGGTCACTGAGAAGCTCCTCAAGCAGATGTCGGCAACGTGGCGGGTGAGCGCCACAGCCATCTTGTCACCACTCCCGGACCTCCGGCGATGTGGGCGAGCCGCTCTGCCAGCGGGGAGCAAACAGACTGGCAACACCGTTGAAGTGGCAGGATCTGTGGGAGGACCGGCGGGGCGAGGAGGTGCCGATGTGGGCGTGTTCGATCGACTCCTGGGTCGGGAACGGCCAGGGACCAGGCGCGCGGCGTCCAGTGCGGACGTCGACCACCTTGAGCAGTGGGCAGCGTCACACCACGGAGTGGAGGCGTTCGTCGAACCGCGCACAACGGTCACCGACACCACCGTGGTGCTCGTCGCGCACGATGGTGAATGGACCCGACGCAGGGTGGAAGGCGACGAGGGCGCCCGGCGGCTGGGTAAGCGGCTGAAGATCCCGATCTACGACGTCGCCCAGATGGGTTATCCGCAACGAATGCGGGACTACACCGCCCGCCAGCGCATCCTGCGCGAGCGCGAGCAGGAGCAGTAGTTCGGATTCAGCCCCGTTCGGCGATGTCAGCGAGGACGGCGGCCAGGGTGCGCACCGGAACCCCGGTGCCGCCCTTGCCGGTATAACCCCACGGAGAGCCGGTGTTGTAGGCAGGTCCGGCGACGTCGAGGTGCGCCCACGGTGTGCCGTCGGCGATGAACTCGGACAGGAACACCCCGGCAGTGAGCATGCCACCCCAGCGATGACCGGCGACGTTGGCGATGTCAGCGAGCTTGGAGTCCAGGTCGGACCGCAGGTGGTCGGGCAGCGGCATGGCCCACCCGTTCTCCCCGACCTGCTGTGAAATCGCGGTGACCCGGTCCCGGAACTCCGGGGTACCCATGATCCCCGGGGTGCGGCTGCCAAGAGCCACTATCTGAGCCCCGGTGAGTGTGGCGGTGTCGATGAGGTAGTCAGGGAAATCTTGCGCTGCGCGGACCAGCGCGTCGGCAAGAATCAACCGGCCCTCGGCGTCGGTGTTGAGCACCTCGACGGTCTTACCGCCATACATCGTGAGGACGTCGCCGGGCCGGTAGGCGGTTCCCGAGGGCATGTTCTCGGCCATCGGAACGGTGGCGATCACCTCCACCGGCAGCTGTAGCCGGGCAGCGAGCACCGCGGTGACGATGACCGCGGCCGCCCCCGCCATGTCCATGGTCATTTCATCCATCTTCGCCGCCGGCTTGATCGAGATCCCACCGGTGTCGAAGGTGATCCCCTTGCCGATCAGGGCGACCTTCGCCGTCGGAGCTGCGGTGGAGACTGCGGTAGGAACGTAATGCAGCCGGACCAAGCGGGGTGGACGGGATGAGCCGCCGCCGACGCCCAGGATGCCGCCGTAACCTTCACGCCGCAGCGCCTTCTCGTCGAGCACCTCGGTGCGCAGCCCGGCCTGCTCGGCCAGCACCACGGCACGCTCAGCGAACGAGGCCGGGTAGAGATCATTGGGCGGCGTGTTCACCAGGTCACGTGCTGCTGCCACCGCTTCGGCGATAGCGGTGGCCCGGGTGAGCTCGTTCTTGGCGTCAGCGGCACGGGCCGAGGACACCGACAGGTCCATCCGGCCCAGCGGCCCGTCCCCGTTCTGGGATCGGTACGCGGTGAATGCATAGCCACCCAGCGCCGTGCCCTCCGCGGCGGCGGCCAAGTCGATCCGGGACAACGTGGTGACCGCACGGGTGACGCCGGACAGTGCCCGGGCTGCCGCTCCAGCGGCTCGACGCACCTGCTCGCCGGTCGGTTGGTCATCGACCTCGCCGAGACCGGTGGCGATCAGCAACGGTGCGCCGATGGCTCCACGGGTGGGCACCTTGATCACCTCGTCGGCCTTGCCGCGGGCACCCAACACGGCCAGCAGGTCGGCGAGCCGACCGTCGAAGGCGGCATCGACCTCCTCGCCGCCGTAGGCGAGCCGGGGACCGCCTTCGCCGGGCACCGTGCCCACCACGACGGCGTCAACCGTCGCAGTGGTCACCGAGGCGTCGGTGAGGCGCAGCGTCGGGGTCACGGTGATCTCCTCGCTGATCTGGCCAGATAGTGTCGGAGACTACTACCCGGTAGCGTTCCATAGCCGTGAGTACACCCCTGCGCCGCGGACCCCTGCACGCCTTCCACGTCGAGACCCGCGCCACCCTCGGGTCGTTCGGCGGCTGGGAAATGCCAATTCACTACGCTGGCGTCGTCGCCGAACACACCGCGGTGCGGGAGGCGGTCGGCGTGTTCGACGTCACCCATCTGGGCAAAATCAGCGTCACCGGTCCGGCGGCCGCGGAGTTCGTCAATTCCTGCCTCACCGCCGACCTCGCCAAGATCGGTCCTGGACAGGCGCAGTACACGCTGTGCTGTGCCGAGGACGGCGGTGTGGTGGACGACCTGATCGCCTACCTGGTCGGTGCGGAGGAGGTGTTCTGCGTGCCGAATGCGGCGAACACCGGGGAGGTCGGTCGGCGGTTGTCCGCCACGGCGCCTCGGGGGGTGTCGGTGACCGACCTGCACGACGAGTACGCCGTGCTCGCCGTGCAGGGCCCGCGGTCGGCCGAGGTACTCGCCACCGTCGGGTTGACCAGGGACATGAACTTCGCAGACATGGACTACATGGCCTTCGCCGATGCCGATCACCGCGGCGTGCCGGTGCGGGTGGGCCGGACCGGCTACACCGGTGAGCATGGCTACGAGTTGCTGCCGCCCTGGGAGCACGCGCCCGCACTGTGGGAGGCGCTGCTGGCGGCCGCCGAGCCGCTCGGTGGCCGGGTGTGCGGACTCGGTGCCCGAGACACCCTGCGCACCGAGATGGGTTACCCGCTACACGGCCAGGACCTCGGGCCCGGGATCACTCCCGTGCAGGGCGGCGCCTCCTGGGCGGTCGGTTGGGACAAGCCAGCCTTCTGGGGCCGCGACACGTTGCTCGCCGAGCGCGAACGCGGTCCATCCCGGCGGTTGCGGGGTCTGCGGGCCATCGGACGCGGGGTGCCACGGCCGCATATGGCGGTGCGGTCCCCGGCGGGTGCGCCGCTGGGGGAGACCACCTCGGGCACCTTCTCCCCGACGTTGCGCACCGGCATCGCGCTGGCGCTGCTTGATCCCGCGGTGGGGCCGGGGGAGCTCGTCGAGGTGAACGTCCGTAGCCGCGCGCTGCCCTGCGAGGTCGTGAAGCCTCCCTTCGTTCCCTCTCACGTGCGCTGACGTGAAGTGGTCGCCCGTCCGCTGCGCGTCCTCAGGCGGGAGCCGGCGGGCGAGGGACGTCACCTTGGTCAAAGCGTCCAGCCGGCTCTCGGTGTTGAGTTCGCGGGCCGACGAGTCCACCAGCGCCCTGGCGAGGAACGCAACCCACAGCTCGGTGGCAGTGTGCGCATCAGGGTCCAGCGGAAGCAGTTGCTCGAGCAGGGTAAGCGCTGCGGCGGGTGAGTCCGCGGCGCTCTGCGTCGGCTAGACGTTGCTCGGCCACCTCGCCGACCACTCGCATCGCGAAGGTGAGCAGCTCCGCCTGGTTCGCGAAGTAGTGAAGTAGTACTGCACCGTGCCGGCGGACCAGCCGGCCTGCCGCGCGACAGTCCGCACCGAGGCGCCCTGCAGCTCCCGCTCGCGCACCACCTGCCAGACCCGCTCGAGCCAGCTCTCGTCGGCGCTGGTTGTGATCGACGATCTTGGGCACAAACGAGCTCGCTGATCGTGCTGCTGCGCCGCCGGCTCGACCGGCGCCCGCTGGCCGGTCTCGGGCTACCCGGCCCGGTCGCGGGCCTACGATCCTTCACGCTCGGCACCGCCGTCACCGCCGTCACCGCGGCCGCGGCGGTGCTGGCGTTCGTGGCGGGCACCACCGCCGATTGGCTGCGCTGGCGGCCGGTCGACTGGTCGGACCTACTGGCTTTCCTGGTGCTCAACACGGTGCTGGCACTGCTCCTCGAGGCCGTGCCCGAGGAGTTGATCTTCCGCGGCTACATCTACCGCAGCCTCAATGGGCCGCTGCGGCGGTGGACGGCGTTCCTCGGATGTGTCGGCCTATTCGCCACCTCCGGTCTGCCCGTCTCGACGGTCAGCTGGGCTGCGGCCTGGCTGCTCGGCGGCGAGACGAGCGGGCTGAGCTTGGCGCCCGCGAACGAGGATCCGGTGGCCTACGTCACTCTCTTGGTGATCTTCGGCGCTGCACTGCTCCTTGTTCGGATCTGGACCGGCTCACTGTGGGCGTGCGTCGGGCTACACCTGGTCTTCTTGACAGCCAACCGGATCGTGCTGTTCGGCGAGGACCGCGAAGCGGGATGGTCCGCCGAACTGCTCACTCCCGACGCGGTCCTGCTCGTTCCCGCGTACCTGGTGCTGACCGCCGTCGCTTTCCTCGTGCTCGCCCGAATCACCGGACGACGCATCGGTTAGCGGGCCAAGTGCCGTTGCAGGCTCCGGGACGTCAGGGCCGACGTAACCGCAACTTGCCCGGAATCCGACGTACTCACGGGGCAAGAAGCCGCCGGCGGACGGCCACCACCTCGGCGTCGCTCAGGCCACCGCCCCACAGGCGGGCGAAGATGTGACGCTGGTCAGCGTGCCCAAGAGGGCGGATCGCAGGGATGGACATCCGTTTCGCTGCGGCTCAGAACCGACGCTGCCCTGGGTGATGCCGTAGGGACAAGCGTCACCGACGTCGAGATCGAATCGCGAGATCGTGGATCGAACCGATCTGTCGTTCATCGCCAGGCTCCGGTGCGGTTGGTGGTTGAGTCAGCATGACGGAACTGAAGTAGTGGGACGTCCTACCATTTCTGCGCGGGACGGGATACCGTGCTGGGCATGAGTGCCGCGCCACCGTTCAGCCGCCTCCCGCATCCATCTCCGACGACGCCGCAGCGGAGGGCGGATATCCTGGCTGCGCCAGGCTTCGGTCGTTATTTCACCGACCACATGGTGGAGATCAGCTGGAACGACGGTGCCGGTTGGCACGATCCGGAGATCGGCCCGTACCGGCAGCTCGTCATGGACCCGGCCGCGATGGTGTTGCACTATGGGCAGGCGGTATTCGAAGGCCTCAAGGCCTACCGGCAGCCGGACGGCACGGTGGCCTCCTTCCGCCCGCTGGCCAACGCCGCCCGGTTCCGCTCCTCAGCTCGCCGGATGGCGATGCCGGAGCTGCCCGACGAGCTGTTCCTCGGCTCGCTGCGGGAACTGGTGCGCGCCGATATCGACTGGGTACCCGCCGCCAGCGGGGAGGAGTCCCTGTATCTGCGGCCACTCCTGTTCGCCACCGAGGTGGGGCTCGGGGTCCGCCCCGCGACGGCCTACCGGTACCTGGTCATCGCCTCCCCGGCCGGCCCGTACTTCCGTGGTGGGCTCAAGCCGGTCAGCGTGTGGTTGTCCGCCGAGTACGTCCGGGCCGCACCCGGCGGCACCGGAGCTGCCAAGTTCGCCGGGAACTACGCCGCCTCCCTGGTGGCCCAGCGGCAAGCCGCTGACAGGAACTGTGACCAGGTCGTGTGGCTGGACGCGGTCGAGCGGCGCTGGGTGGAGGAGATGGGCGGGATGAATCTTTACTTCGTCTTCG
Organism: Pseudonocardiaceae bacterium; assembly: GCA_050700495.1. Lineage (GTDB taxonomy): Bacteria > Actinomycetota > Actinomycetes > Mycobacteriales > Pseudonocardiaceae. The sequence goes on along the minus strand of JBOHHF010000166.1, from coordinate 14,533 downwards.
GGGAGGGACAGCATGCCAGGCTGGTGACGCCAGAGCTGACCGGCACTCTGCTGCCCGGCATCATCCGCGACTCCCTGCTCACGCTGGCCCGGGACCACGGCATGGGCGTCGAGGAGCGACGGATCTCCACCGAGGAGTGGGAGAAGGGTGTGGAGAGCGGAGACATCTCGGAGGTCTTCGCCTGCGGTACTGCCGCGGTGATCACCCCGGTCGGGCGGGTCGCGCACTCCGGCGGCGAGTTCGCCATCGGCACCGGCGGTCCGGGACCCGTCACGAGTCAGTTGCGGGCGGCCCTCACCGCAATCCAACGCGGCGCTACCCCCGACACCCACGCCTGGATGGTCCCACTCACCTAACCGCACCTCTCCGCATTCAGCAGGCTCAGCGGGGTTATCGGGCACCGGTTTACCCCGCTGAGCCTGCCGAGTACATCAAACCCATTCAGCCGAGCGCGCAGACGGTGAGCACCACTGTGGTGGTCAGTTCGCTGGCGGCGCCGAGGACGTCGCCGGTGACGCCGCCGAAGCGGCGGTGGGTGTGCGCTGAAAGTGCCACTACCACCAGGGCGGCCAGGGCCACTGCCAGCGCGCCCTGCCAGGGTCTTCCGGGTACTGCCATCAGCCCGCCGGCTAGCAGGGCCACCGACCCGGCCATCGGAACAGCGGGCGGCTGGCTGCCGGCCACCAGCGCGCCCAACCCTTCTGGGCGGGCCGGCGGCATCCCCGTTCGGGCGCACCAACCGAACGCGACCCGTCCTGCGGTGACGGCCAGCAGCACGGCGACCAGCCGACCGGTCTCAGCCAGCACCCCCAGCGCGACCGCCTGCATGGTCAGCGCCAGCACCAGCACGACGACTCCGAACGGTCCGGTCGACCCGTCCCGCATCACCGCCAGTGCCCGCTGCGGCTCGCCGTAGCAGCCCAGCCCGTCTGCGGTGTCAGCGAGTCCGTCCAGGTGCATCCCTCGGGTCAGGATGGCCAGTGTCGCTACCCCGGCCAGCCCGATCAGCAGCGGTGGAGTGCCTAGCGCCGGCAGCGCTGCCAGCACCCCGACAGTCACCACGCCCAGCCCGGCACCGACCAAGGGAGCCCAGTACAACGCCCGCCGAGCGACCGCCCGATCCACCTCTGCAGGCCTGCCAACCGGTAGCACGGTCAGCCAGGAAACCGCCAGCCGTAAGCTGCGGCTCACCTCGTGGGCACGGGGTCACCTGCCGGTCCAGAGACACCGGCATCGTCGAAGGTGGCCATCTCGGCGAGCACCCGGACGGCCATCTGCACCAGCGGCAGCGCCGCCACTGCTCCGCAACCCTCGCCCAGCCGCATCCCGAGATCCAGGATGGGATCCAGTTCCAGATGCTCCAGCACCAGGGTGTGCGCGGGCTCCACGGAGCGGTGCCCGGCCACCCACCACTGCCGCGCGCCGGGCGCGAGTTCCTCGGCGAGCATCGCCGCCGCCCCGATGACCACGCCGTCGAGGATGACCGGCGTACGTCGCGCCGCGGCCTGAGCCAGGAAGGCGGCCATCGCCGCAATGTCGGCGCCGCCAGCGGTGCGCAGCAGCGCGACGGGATCCCCGACGACGGGTCGGGCCCGGCGCAGCGCGTCGCGGATCGCCGTGGCCTTGCGCATCCAACCGGCATCGTCGATCCCGGTTCCACGGCCCACCACCGCCACCGGCTCGGCCCCGGTGAGCGCCGCCACGAGCACCGCGGCAGGGGTGGTGTTGCCAATCCCCATGTCGCCCGCGATCAGGAGGTCGGCGCCGCGGTCCACCTCCTCGTCGGCGATCGCTATCCCGGCGGCCAGCGCCTGGGTTACTTCAGCGTCGGTCAGCGCGTCCTGCTGGTCGATCATGCCGCTACTGCGGCGAATCCTGTGCCGGGTGACCAGCGGCGAGGCCTCGGCACTCGACGCAGCTGGCTCGCCGTCCACGGCCATGTCGACCACCCGCACCGCAGCCCCGGCCAGCACGGCGAGCACGTTCACCGCCGCCCCCCCGCCCAGGAAGTTGCTCACCATCTGCCGGGTGACCTCGCTGGGATAGGCGGAGACTCCTCGCGCGGCGATGCCGTGGTCACCTGCGAACACCACCACCTGAGGTTGGGCGAACGGGCGTGGTGGGCAGACCCCTTGGCAGGATGCTGCCCAGACACCCAACTCCTCCAGCCGACCCAAGGAGCCTGCCGGTTTGGTCAGTTGTTCATGGCGGGCCACCGCCTCTCGGTGGGCCTGCTGGTCGGGTGGCGTAATCCCGGGAAACTCCACGCAACGCTCCTGTAGGTCTGGGTGCTGATGCTTCGACCCTGCAAGCAGGTCTGGGTGCCCTCCGGCTGCCTGTATCCTGCCCGCCGGGGCGCTGGGTGCTCCAGCGTGGCGTAACCACACCGGTAGCCCTGCCACCAGCAGCAGCACCTCATCACACACTGCGGCGAGTTCAGCGTTCAGCGCGCCCAGTTCGTCGCGGAACAACCGCCCGGCACGGGTCGCAGGCACGACGCCCAGCCCGACTTCCGCGCTGACTAGCACCAACCGGGCCGGGCACACCGCCACCGCCGACACCAGTTCCGCGCACCGTGCGCGGCAGGCCGCCATCGCTTCCGCGGCGCCCTCCCAGGCTCCCGCGTCGTCCAGCTCTCCGGTCAACCAGGTGGCCATGTCATCGACCAGCACCGGCACCGGTCCTGCGGTGCGCAGTGCCGCGGACAGATCGGACGGCTCGACGGTGCGCCAGCTCGGTGGCCTGCGGGCCACGTGCCCGGCGATCCGTGCCTCCCATTCCCGGTCATCAAGCCGGCGCCGAGCGGTCGCCAGGTAATCCACCCGCGTCTCACCCGGTACGCCCCCCAGTAAGGCCTCGGCGTGTGCGGATTTTCCCGAGCGTGCCCCTCCGAGGACCAGTGTCCGCACCTGACCTCCTTGCTGCCACCGGCGACGCTACCGTCAAGCGATGACCCTTCGGTGGCGCTACCAGGATTCCGGCGGCGGCCAGGCACCAGGTCCAGACATCACCTTCGATGATCAGGAAGACGCCGAGGAGTGGCTCGGTCGTGAGTGGCCGGGCCTGCTCGAGGACGGTGTGGCAGTGGTCACCCTGCTCGACGGCGAAAACGAGGTGTACGGCCCGATGAGCCTGCGCCCGTAGCGAGCCAGAATGAGCAGACCTCGTTACGGGATCGGGTCGCCACGGCCGACGCGAGGCTTGGGTACCCGCAGCCGGCGGAGCTGAGTCGCCCTGGTCATCGCATAAAACCCCAGGCCTACCCCAGTCCCCGGTGCATCGAGGAATCTTTCGCGGACGCGGCGATTGACAATCCTCCCGAGCATCACTCCCTCGACGATCATCGTGAGGAGCATTGCCATCGACACCAGCGACACGTACTGCTGCACTACGGGCGACGGAACCAGGATCACCACGATCACCAGCAGCGCCAACGGCATGAACAGGCCGGAGATATTGCGTCGGGAGTCCACCAGGTCCCGCGCGTAGGCCTTCACCGGGCCGCGATCGCGAGGTAGCAGGTACTTCTCGTCCCCGGCCATCATCCGCTCGCGCCGCGCCGCCGAGGCGTTGCGCCGCGCCGCCGAGGCGTTGCGCCTCTCCTCCTTGGACCCGCGCATCCGGCGTAGCGCTTCTCGCTGGGTACGCGGCGGGGGCGGTGCCGGACCCCGTTTGCGACCCTCGGCCTCGCGCCGGCTTGGTGTGGGCCGACCCTTGCCGGCGGTACGGGCCCGATGTGCCACGTCGTCGGCTTCGGGTGCCACCTCCTCCGCCGGCTCCTGGGGATCGGTGGCTCCCGGCCCGGTCTTGCCGCGCAGGAACCTCACGAGGACCAGACTAGGACAACGTGCTGAAGGCGTAGCGTCGGCAGCTGTGCGCGTGTTGATCGCCCCGGACTGTTTCGGCGGAACCCTGAGCGCTGTGGAGGCGGCTGAAGCCGTCGAAAGAGGCTGGCGACGGGCCGCTCGCGGCGACGAGCTGGCGTTGCGCCCGCTGGCCGACGGCGGCCCAGGCTTCGTGGATGTGCTGCACAGCTCGCTGGGCGGAATCGTGCACTGCACCCGGGTCACCGGCCCGATGGGCGAACCGGTGACTGCTCGCTGGTTGCAGCACGAGACGACCGGTTATCTGGAGGCTGCGCAGGCTTGTGGTCTGCACCTGATTCCCGCCGGGCAGCGCGACGCGATGGCGGCGACCAGCCGAGGGGTGGGGGAGCTGCTCGCCGCGGCGCGTGACACCGGCCTGCGCATCGCGGTGGTAGGCTTGGGCGGTTCGGCCAGCTCCGACGGTGGAGCCGGAGCACTCGCGGCGCTCGGCGCGGTCGCCGTGGACACCACCGGCCAGCCGCTGCCTGCCGGTGGTGCTGCACTCGTCCGGTGCGCGCGGCTCGACGGCCACGCCGCGGTGGATGGCCTGCGGCTGGTTGCGGCCGCGGACGTGACCAACCCGCTGCTGGGCCGGCATGGCGCCGCCGAGGTCTTCGGGCCGCAGAAGGGCGCCGGGCGTGAACAGGTGCGCGAGCTGGATGCGGCGTTGACCCGCTGGGCCGACGTGCTGGAGGAGGCGACCGGCCGGACCGTCCGGGAGCTGCCCTCGGCCGGGGCGGCCGGCGGCCTCGGTGCGGCGCTGCTCTGGCTCGGCGCTGAGCGGGTTTCCGGCGCTCACCTGGTGACCGAACGCACCGGCCTGGACGAGGCGTTGGACACCGCTGAGCTGGTGGTGACCGGTGAGGGCAGCTTCGACTGGCAGTCGCTGCGCGGCAAGCTCGTCACCGCGCTCGCCGACGGGGCCGCCCGGCGCGGGCTGCCCTGCATCGTTCTGGCTGGGCAAGTGTCGGTCAGCCGGCGGGAGGCAGCCGCGGTCGGGATCTCGGCCGCTTACGCCGCGGCAGAGCTGGCCGGCTCGGCACAGGCCGCACTGGCCGACCCGGCGGGTACCCTCGAAGCGGTGGCCGAACACGCCGCTCATCAGTGGGGCGGGCGGTAAGGGGTTCCGTTCTTGCCAGGGAGCGGGAATCATCCACCGGCCGCGGGCGTTACCGTGGTGCAGACAGCTGTCCGCGCGCCGATCTCCAGGGGAGAGCTATGACCGTCGAGAACATCGCCGACACCGAGGTGCCCACCCACGGCGTCGAGCTCAGTGATGCCGCCGCCGCCAAGGCGAAGGCATTGCTCGACCAAGAGGGCCGGACCGACATGCACCTGCGCATAGCCGTGCAGCCGGGGGGCTGTGCAGGCCTGCGCTACCAGCTGTTCTTCGATGAGCGCACGCTCGATGGTGACGCCAAGCGGGACTTCAACGGCCTAGCCGTGGTGGTCGACCGGATGAGTACCCCGTACCTGCAGGGCGCTGTGATCGACTTCGTGGACACCATCGAGAAGCAGGGCTTCACCATCGACAACCCCAACGCAGGCGGCTCCTGTGCCTGCGGAGACTCGTTTAACTGAGCCCAGTGCAAGGCTGGCGTGTCGTGCTCTGATGCTCGGTATGTCATGGGCTGGTGCTCGGGTCCACGACACCTGCACGGGTCTCAAATCTGCACGGGATAGTGCGGTTCGGGCACCTTGGGGACGATGCGCTGCTCCACGAAGATCCCGTGCCAGAGCATGAAGACCAGCACCGCCCAGATCCTCCTGCTGTGATCGAGTGGGCCCGCGCGATGCTCGTCGAGCATCCGGCGCACTTCCTGCAGGTCCAAAATGTCCGCAGTGCCGGAGTCGTTGACAATTCCGCGGGCCCAGTCGTGCAGCTCTGCCCTCAGCCAGGGCCGGATCGGCACCGGAAAGCCCAGTTTGCGCCGGTTCAGCACATGCGCGGGAACGATATCGCGCAGCGCCCGGCGCAGGGCGTGTTTTGTAGTTTCACGAGTGACCTTCTCCGCAAGCGGGATGGTGCAGGCCACCCCGAATACCTCCAGGTCGAGGAAGGGCACCCGTAGCTCCAGCGAGTTGGCCATGGTCACCTTGTCGGCCTTGACCAAGATGTCGCCACGCAGCCAGGTGAACAGGTCCACGTGCTGCATGCGGGTCACCGGATCCCAGCCGGTCGAGGCGGCGTAGGCGTCCGCGGTGACGCCGGTGTGCGAGATGGCCGGGTCATACCCGCGCAGCACCCTGCGCAGCTGGTCGTCCCGGAAGATCCGCGCGTTGCCGTAATAACGCTGTTCCAGCGTCAACGAACCGCGCCGCAGCAGGTCCTTACCGCGCACCCCCTCGGGGATGCGGGTGGAGATCCGGCCCAACGTCCGGCGCAACGCACCGGGGACTCTCTCGAAAGCGGCCAGCGAAAGCGGCTCCCGGTAGATGGTGTACCCGCCGAAGAGCTCGTCTGCGCCCTCGCCGGATAGCACGACCTTGACGTGCTCTCTGGCCTCTCTGGCAATGAACCACAGCGGCACCAGGGCGGGGTCAGCCACCGGGTCGTCGAGGTACCACACGATCAGCGGCAGCGCCTCGGCCAGCTCGGTGGCTGAGACGGTGCGGATCACGTGCCGGACGCCGATCGCAGCCGCCGACTCTGCGGCCACGTCCACCTCGGAGTAGCCCTCCTGCTCGAAGCCGGTGGTGAAGGTGATCAGATCCGGATTGTGCTCCCTGGCGAGCGCGGCGATGGCGGTGGAGTCGATCCCGCCGGACAGGAAGGAGCCGACGGTGACGTCGGCTTGCATGTGTTTGGCGACCGAGTCCCGCATCGCTGTGGTGATGTCGTCGTGCAGGGCACACGCTTCGGCTTCGGAGCGGATTGGACGGGGCCGGAAATCGGGATGGAAGTAGCGCTTGGTGATCAGCTTGCCGCCGGGAGAGAGGGTGAAGGAGGTGCCGGACTCGATTCTGGTGATTCCCGTGTGCAGGGACGCCGGTTCAGGCACGTACTGCAGGCTCAGGTAGTGCTGCAGCGCTCGGTGGTCCACCTCCATAGCCGCGCCAGACAGTCCCAGCGAGGGCGCCAGCTCGAGCAAGCTCTTCTTCTCGCTGGCGAACGCGACTCCGCCCGACCCGGTGCAGCTGTACAGCGGCTTGATACCGAAGGGATCCCGGGCACCGAAGGCTATCCGCCGCTGGGTGTCCCAGATCACGAATGCGAACATCCCTCGCAGCCGTTGCACGGCAGCCGCCCCGAAGTGGTGGTAGGCCGCAACGACGACTTCAGTATCGCCCTCGGTGACGAAGTTCACGGCGCAAGGCTCGTGGCGCAGTTCCTCGCGGAGCTCGACGTAGTTGTAGATCTCCCCGTTGAACAGGATCGTGTAGCGCTGCGGTGCACCCGGCGGGCCCCACTGCAGGGGCTGATGGGAATGCTCGAGGTCGATGATGGACAGCCGGTTGAACCCGAGCACCACATCAGCGTCGTGCCAGGTCCCGGTCTCGTCGGGTCCACGATGCCGCTGGCAACGCAGAGCTGCGGTCACGTCCGCCACCCGTTGCGCCGCGTCCTGCCGTGCTGTCAGGAGTCCCAGCAATCCGCACACATTCTCGCCCTCTCACCATCGGTAGCCGGTCTCGGTCGGGACGCCCACAGCGGCCGGTACGACCAGCAGCCCCATACGACCAGCGGCCCAGTATGACGACCGCCGGGTGAGGCTTCGCGATCCCGGGGGAGTTCCGGCCATAGCGCTGGTTTAGGCTCCAGTTAATGAGCTGACGGGCGCATAAGGTGACGGGCACGGGGCGACGGGGAGGAACCAGGCGTGATCGGTGTGGTCCGTTCTCGTGCAGTTCGGCTGCTGAAGGTGGCCGGGCTGGCCGGGATGGTCGCCTTCCTGTCCACCGGATGCTCCGTGCACGAGGTGTTCGCGTTCGGCTGGCCGGAGGGGGTCACCCCGCAGGCCGAGACAATGCGGGCACTGTGGATCTGGGCGACGGTGGCGGCGCTGGTGGTCGGGGCGATCGTCGCGGGGCTGCTCATGTGGTCGGTCATCTTTCACCGCAAACGGTCCGACGAGATTCCTCGACAGTTCCAGTACAATCTGCCACTCGAAATCGTCTATACGGTCATCCCATTCGTGATCGTGGCGGTCCTCTTTTACTTCACCGCGACATCGCAGAATTTCGTGAACGCCAAGGTCGATAACCCCGACATGCGGGTGAGAGTGGTCGGTTTCCAATGGAACTGGGAGTTCCAGTACCTGCAGGACAGGCCGGGCGCTGACGGCATCTATCAGGTCCGGCGGACCGGGGAAGGCTCGCCGCTGTCCACCCTCGGCTCGTCCACCACCATCCCGATCCTCGTGGTTCCTACCGATCGCGTGGTGGAGTATGAGATCGTGTCAACGGACGTACTCCACGCGTTCTACATACCGGAGTTTCTCTTCAAGCGTGACGTCTTCCCGCGGCCGGAGAAGAACAGCACCGACAACGTGTTCCAGACCACGGTCGAACGTCCGGGTGCGTTTGTCGGTCGCTGTGCCGAGTTGTGCGGCACTTACCACGCGATGATGAACTTCGAGCTCCGGGCCCTGCCAGGGGACTTGTTCGATCGTTACATGGTTCTTCGTGCCCAGACGAACCCACTGACCAACCGGCCGTACACCGCCGGTGAAGCACTTGCGCAGCTGAACTGCGGCAACTTGTGCGCACCCGAGGCCGTGACCACCTCTCCGTTCGACACCGACCGCACCGCCCGGGAGATCCGCCAGGTTGGTGGGGGTCATTAACGTTGGAGTATTGACCGATCCCCTTCGGCAGGTTTGAGAGCGAGGCACCACCATGAAGGTCGAGGCGCGGATCTTCGAGATCAACACCGCGTTCTTCTTCCTGTCCGCAGTGGTCTACGGCCTGTGGTCGCATGGCGAACCGGTCGGGACGGCGGGGCTGATCCTGACCGGTGGGCTGACCTTCATCATTGGCACTTACTTCGGTTTCGTGTCCCGGCGAGTCCGTATGCGTCCGGAGGACAACGCAGAGGCCGAGATCTCTGACGGCGCCGGCGAGCTTGGTTTCTTCTCACCCGGCAGTTACTGGCCAGTCGGTATGGCGCTGGCGGCCAGCGTGCTCGGGTTCGCATTGGCCTTTAACCAGTGGTGGTTGGTCGCGATCGGCGTCGTGGTGATCCTCGGCACGGTTGCCGGACTGGTCTTCGAATACCACATCGGCCCCAAGGCGGAATAAGCCCGCTCGTCGATCCGGTTGAGCCCTTGCTACCTCCGCGGTCCCGGCCGGGGCAATCTGTATTACTGCAGATTCCTGACCGTCTCGAGGCTTGGCCTGCACCCTACTCCACACCGCGTCCGCGGCGGGCACTATCCGAGATTAGCGTGGTTCGGATCTGATCCTCCGCGGGTGACCCTGTCTCGGCTAGTCGTTGGGCTGCTGCGGCCGACCGGCCAACTTCCGGCCTGCGCCGTTGGGGCCGGCTCCGTTCCCGGCAGCGGACTCGTGGCGAGCCTTCTCTAGAGCTCTCGTCTGCTCTGAAGGATCCGGTCGGAACAGGGATCCGGGCACCGGGGCACCGGCCGAGCCGAGCTGGTTCATCCGCCTGGGCACCGACGCACCCTGGTATTCCAGGGGGATGGGGTGGCCATGCGCATCGACGCCGCCGAGGGGCTGGTGCACCTCGATGAACTCACCGTGCGGCAGGCGCTTGATGATACCGGTCTCGATGCCGTGTTCGAGAACTGCGCGGTCGGCCCGCTGCAGCCCGAGGCAGACCCGGTAAGTGACGTAGTAGGCAATCGGTGGCAACAACAGCAGCCCGATACGGCCGGCCCAGGTGGTCGCGTTCAACGAGATATCGAACACGTACGCGATGACGTCGTTTCCGCCCGAGAGCAGCAGCACGAACATGAACGAAATCGCCATCATGCCCAGCGCGGCGCGCACCGGGACGTCCCGTGGGCGCTGCAGGAGGTTGTGGGTGGCGTAGTCCTTGGTGAGTTTGCGCTCGATGGCGGGATACATCGCCGCGAGGGTGAACATGATGGCGGGAAGCACCATCGTCGGCCAGAACGACGCGGGAATCAGGTAGTCGCCCAGGTAGAGCTCCCAGGCTGGCCACAGCCGGGTCGAGCCGTCGAGCCAGCCGACGTACCAGTCAGGTTGCGAGGCCGCCGAGACCTGGGCCGGGTTGTACGGGCCGAAGTTCCACACCGGGTTGATCTGGAACAACCCCGCCATGATGAAGATCACACCGAAGTTCACCATAGCGAAGCCGCCAGCCTTCACCGCGAAGATGGGCAGGATCCGCACCCCGACCACATTGCGCTCGGTGCGACCGGGGCCGGGGAACTGGGTGTGTTTCTGATACCAGACCAGCCCGAGGTGCACCGCGATGAGCGCGAGCAAGATACCGGGGATGATCAGCACGTGGATGATGTAGAACCGGGGTATGATCACCGTTCCGGGGAACTCACCGCCGAAAACCGCCCAATGTAGCCAGGTGCCGATCACCGGTGGCGACATGGTGATCGCCGAGATGATCCGAAGCCCAGTTCCCGAGAGCAGGTCGTCGGGCAGTGAGTAGCCGGTAAGGCCCTCGAATCCGGCCAGGATCGCGATGAGGACGCCGATCGTCCAGTTCGTCTCTCGCGGCTTGCGGAAGGCGCCGGTGAAGAAGGTGCGGAACATATGTGCGACGAGGGCCGCGACGAACAGCAGCGCTGCCCAATGGTGCACCTGCCGGATGAACAGGCCACCACGGACATCGAAGGAGAGCTCCAGGGTCGACGCATACGCCCGGGACATCTCAACCCCGCGGAGGTTCTGGTAGACGCCCTGGTAAGTGACCTCCTCCATGGAGGGGTCAAAGAACAGCGCCAGATACGTCCCGGACAGCAGCAGCACGATGAAGGTGTACAGCGCGATCTCACCGAGCATGAACGACCAGTGCGTCGGGAAGACCTTGTTGATCTGTCTGCGCACGCCGGCAGCCAGATGGAACCGCTGGTCAAGCTCGTCAGCTGTATTACCCGCCCTGGCAGCCAGGCCCGACGACTTGCTCGGCGTCGTCATCGCGCTCACGACCTCCGCTCCCAGAATGCCGGTCCTACGGGCTCGTTGAAGTCACCGTTGGCATAGAAGTATCCCTCATCGTCGACCTCGATGGGCAGTTGAGGCAAGGCTCTGGTGGCCGGACCGAAGATCGGCTTGGCGTACTCCAACATGTCGAACTGCGACTGGTGGCACGGACACAGCAGCCGAGCGGTCTGCGCCTCGTACAGCGAGGCGGGACAGCCGAGGTGGGTGCAGATCTTTGAGTACGCGTAGAAGTCGCCGTAGTTGAAGCCGACCTGGCCCTTGCGCTGGACCACCTGCGCCGCCTGCTCCGGCCGCAACCGGATGAGCATCACAGGGCTGTCGGAAGCGCGCAGCGCCTTGTGCGCTTCCTCCTCCGACCAGGAGCGCTTGTACGGGAAAACCGTCGCTATGCTGCCCGCGGCAAGATCCTCGGGACGCGCCAGGGTGATCTCGTGGTCCTCGTAGCGCAGGAACACCGGCTCGTCGTTGTCCGAACGCCAAGGCGTGACCCACAGCGCGGCTTGATCGCCACCCCGCCAGGGGTTGCGCACCAGGCCGCCCAGAGCGAGGACCCCTATCCCGAGACCGAGAACACCGGCGCCCGCGCCGGCCGCCCGCTTGATCAGGGATCGGCGCCCGATGTTGCTTCGGGTACCGGTGTCGGCCAGGATCGCCGTCGTGGTCACGCGGTCCACCTCTGCGGAACCGCCCATGTGACGTTCCTGCACCGCGGTCTCGTGCGGCAGCAGGCGCTTGGCGTAGAGGATCGTCCCAGCACCGATGGCGTATACCGACACCCCCAGCAAGAGCCCGATAATCGGTGTGTAGAGCTGGTAGAGCAGGTGCCGGCTGCCCGGGCTGCCGGGTGGGGCGTACTCCCAGGGCCAGAACAGGTAAGCCGCCAGGAAACCCACACCAGCCAGTGCTGCCAGGGTGAACCATCGCGCGACCTTGCGCTCCGTGCGCTTCTCGGCGCGGGTGCCCGGCACCGGAAACGGGTCCTCCTGGTGCACGATGGTCACCCCGTCGGCGGCCAAACCCAGCCGGACCAGCTCTTCGCGGCTCAACGTGGAGGGGTCGGAGTCACTCGGGGGACGTCGCGGGCCGGCCGGACCCTCGCTAGGTCCACCGTGGCCGCTCATGCCTTGGCTCCGATCCACAACGTGACGGCGACCAGCGCGACGATCCCGACGATCCACGCGATCAAACCCTCGGAGATCGGCCCGTAACCACCGAGGGAGTAGCCACCCGGGTTGTTGCGGTTCTCGGTGACCGACTCGATGTAGGCGATGATGTCGCGCTTCTCCTCCGGGGTGATCTGCCGGTCGGAGAACTTGGGCATGCTCTGCGGACCGGTGATCATCGAACTGTAGATCTGCTGCGGGTTGACGTCCTTGATCGTGGGCGCGAACTTGCCGGAGGACAGCGCGATGCCGCGTCCGGTGAACTGGTGGCATGACGCGCAGTTGAGGCGGAACATTTCCCCACCCCGAGCCGGGTCACCGCCGGCGAGGTTGCCCGTCGGCACCGTCGGGCCGCCGCCGTTGGCCTGCACGAAGGCGCCCAGCGCGTCGATCTCCTCCGGGCTGAACTTGACGGGCTTCTCGGTGTTCTGCGCCTCCTGGCGCGCCGCGGGCATCCGCCCGGTAGAGACCTGGAAGTACACCGCGGCCTCTCCGGTGCCGATCAGGCTGGGTCCGCGGTCGGGCACTCCCTGCAGGTTGGCGCCGTGACAGCTGATGCAGGCGTTGTTGTAGAGCTGCTCGCCCTGGCGTACCAGAGCCGGATCGCCCTGGGCGTGCGCGGTCTGCGGCTGCGGGGCCAATACCGTGTATAGCCCACCGGCAGACAGCAGCGCCAGCGCGAGTGCCAGCATCCCGGACACCCGACGACGCAACCGGCTGCGACCCGCCCGCCTCGACCGGGCAGTGTCCGATCCCTTTGGGCCCGATCCCTTTGGGTCCGATCCTCCGGTAGGGCTCGGTTGGGCGTCGGGTTCTGCGGTGGTCATCGGTCTCGGCTACCCCTACTGTCTTGTTTGGCTCGGTGCTCGTGCTGCTCGTGCTAGGGCAAGAAGTAGATAACGGCGAACAGGCCGATCCAGACCACGTCGACGAAGTGCCAGTAATACGACACAACTATCGCGGCGGTGGCTTGTGCCGGAGTGAACTTGCTCAGCTTGGTCCGGACGATGAGGAAGATGAACGCGATCAGACCACCGGTCACGTGCAAGCCGTGAAACCCGGTAGTGAGGTAGAACACAGTGCCGTAGGCCCCTGAGGGGATCGTGACACCCTCGTGGATCAGATTGCGGTACTCGTTGACCTGCCCGAGCACGAACAGCGTACCCATGATCAGTGTGATCGTGTACCAGAGTCGCAGCCCGAAGACATCACCCTGTTCGGCCTTGAACACGCCCCACTGGCAGGTAAACGACGAGGAGACCAGAATGATCGTGACCACCAGCGCATAGGGAACGTCGAGATGGATCGGCTCCCCAGTGGACTCCAGGATCGGCGGCCACGGCCCGTCGTTTTGCCCCTTCACTGTGAAGAACATCGCAAACAGACCAGCGAAGAACATCAACTCGCTGGAGAGCCACACGATGGTGCCGACACTGACCATGTTGGGCCGGTTCAGCGAGTGCACCCGTTGACTGATGGCGGGCGCTGCCAGGCTGGACGAGGGGGTCACACCGAGCATTATGACCAAGGGCGCCCAGCTTGGCTGGACCGGGGGCGACTGGATGCACGTCAAGAGTGACGACACGCACCGACGGATACCGGCAACCGTGGTACGTGATGCCCGTTGTTACACACACAGTCACGGTGCACCCATCCCACAGCCGGACGATAGTCCGGATATCATCCATGCCACCGCCTGCGCGGTAACCCGATCCGGCCACCTCAAGCCTGCGGCCTCAAGCCTGCGGCCACCGGGGACCACCGACGCTGAGGACCTCGACCATACAGATGAATGTTCCGAGCGATACCAGCACTGTTCTGGTCTTCAGCCACAGACCGGAGGTCCGCGAGACCATCGTCAACGCGGTCGGGCGGCGTCCTGCGTCGGATATCGGCCGGTTGGACTATGTCGAGGTTGGGACGATCGCCGAGGTGCTGGCAGAAGTCGACGCGGGCGGAGTGGACCTGGCCATCCTCGACGGCGAGGCCCAGCCCACCGGGGGGATGGGGCTGTCCCGGCAGCTTAAGAACGAGATTACGAACTGTCCACCGGTGATCGTCTCGGTGCAGCGCCGGGACGATCGATGGTTGGCTGTCTGGTCGCAGGCCGACGCGGTGATCGTGCACCCGTTGGACCCGCTGGTCGCCGCCGAGACCGTGGCCGAGGTGCTGCGCTCGCACCGGCTGCCGGTGGCGAACGGCTGAGGCCGCGCAGCATGGTCATGACCGCCGATGCCTGTAGCTGGCCTGTCCTGCTCACTCGGCTGCTCGCCGGGACAGATCTGGATGCCGACGACACGGCTTGGGCGATGGACCAGGTCATGGCTGGTGCGGCCACGCCCGCGCAGGTGGCCGCGTTCTTGGTGGCGCTGCGAGTCAAGGGCGAGACCCCGGCGG
>JBOHHF010000165.1:0-9115 GCA_050700495.1 Pseudonocardiaceae bacterium | reverse complement strand
AGCGTGTGCTCGCCCTGCAGGTGGCGTCCGCGGCCGGGCTGCCGCAGTGCTCGGTGCTGGCCGGCCCGACGAGCTTGGCCCTGTTCGCCGCCCTGGTCGCCGACGCGTCACTGGTGGTGTGCGGCGACACCGGCGTCGCACACCTCGCGACCGCCTACGGCACTCCGTCGGTGGTGCTCTTCGGGCCGGTGTCCCCGCGGCGCTGGGGCCCGCCACCGCAGCGCCCGCAGCACGTGGCGCTGTGGGCCGGCAGCACCGGAGATACCTTTGCCGACCAACCCGACCCCGGCCTGCTGCGTATCACGACCGATCAAGTCCTCGCCGCTGCGGCAACTGCTCGTGGCGCCGCGCCCCGCGTTTAGCGACCCACAACAACACGTCCAGCGGGACAATCTGCCCGCCTGGCCGGTTGCGGCCGATGGCCAGCAGCGCGCTGCGCACCCATCTCCACCGCGCTGTCAGTGTTCCCGTTGGCGGGTGCTGGTACCGGAAGCCTCACTAGACGGCGTCCCGCGGATCTTCGGTGTCGCCAGCGCTGGTGTTCCCGAGCTCAACAGCAGTGCTGTCAGTGGTCGAATGAACAGCTCCACTGTTGAGTTCGGGAAGATGCCCCGGGCAGCTACCCGGGGACAGAACCTCGGCGAAGAGGTGACTCCAGGCTCTGGTCACTCCGGTGGACACTCCCCGGTGAATACTCGCAGTGTGGATGCCGCCGGTGTCCTGCTGCTCCGCGCGATCCTCGACCTCCCGCGGTTGCCCACCCCGTTGGTGGGCTCTTCGGGCCGGCGGCACCGCCCCTCCCAGGTGTGACCTAGATTACTCAAGGGTCGGCCGTTTGATGTATCTGGCTTCGCCGGTGATCCCTCTTATGCTTATAGGAATCGCCGCCCATCGGAGGGCGGATGACTCATCAGAGTAGGGGGAAATCCATGTCAGATGCGCGCGCCGCCGCTGTTCAGGAGATCTCGCAACGCCAGCAGACCTACAAGGCTGACCCGTGGTCAGACCGTCCGGTCTTATTACCGCCGTGCGAGGTGAAGATCCTCATAGTGACCGATGGCACTGCCTCGTTCGGTGTCGCCGAATTCGGCCTGAGGGCGCTGCTAGGTATACTCGCAACACCGCCTAGCCCCTGGGTACGCTTCGAGGTGACCAAGGCGCACCGCCGCCTCGACCAAAACGCACATATAACCGAATTTCGGTTCGATACCGTGGATTTGTCCGGATACGATCAGATCTGGATGTTCGCCGTTGAGCGCGCAGGCACCGAGATCAGCGAAGCCGAGCTGCGGGCGATCGCGCAATTCATGGACGGTGGTGGCGGTGTCTTCGCTACCGGCGATCATGAGGATCTCGGGGTAGCGATGTGCGGCCGAATTCCCCGGGTCCGGAACATGCGCAAGTGGTATTGGCCCAATCCCGGACCGAACGGTGAGCCAGTCGCCCCGAAGGTCGATGGCCCCGACCGGCACGACACGCTCAGCGCCGGCAATGATCCCGGCGTTCAATTCGACGACCAGTCCGACGACATCCCGCAGCGCATCACGCCTCGATTCTATGCATCCGGGCCGTGGAATCCTTATTTTCATCGCTCATATCCCCACCCGCTGCTCTGTGGTCCACGCGGCGCTATCCGGGTCTTGCCCGATCACCCGCACGAGGGCGAGTGCTACGAGCCCACCGATCTCAGCGCATCGTTCACCTTCGACGGCTACACCACGACCGAGTACCCCGCCGGCGCAGCGCCCGAGGTCATCGCCTGGTCGACGATCCACGGCGGGCGCACCAGCAGCGACGTCAAGGGCTTTCTCAATCCCAGCAGGTATGGGGCCATCGGCGCCTATGATGGTCATCGCGCCGGCGTCGGGCGGGTGTCCGTCGATGCCACCTGGCACCATTTCTTCGACGTCAACCTGATCGGCGAGTTGGGTGAGCCCGATCCGATCAAAGGCATTGGCTTCAATGCGACACCGGCCGGTCACGCGGTCTATGAGGAAATCAAGGTGTACTACCGCAACATCGGCGTATGGCTGGCGCGTGAGGCCACCCAGAAACGCATATGGCAGAACGCTCTGTGGTGGACACGCTGGCACCACGTCGTCGCCATGGATGTCCGGCCTAGCTACCTGTCCGATATGGCCACTCTGGACCTCGCCGAGTTGCTGAGAATCGGACGTGAGGCGCGCGAGGTACTCGGTCGCGTCGCTTCGCAGTGCACCGTCCACTGGTGGATCGCTTGGCACCTGTTGCGTCCCCAATACCCGCAGGTCTGGGAGGAGATGCGGGCGGCACTCGATCCCTGGCAGCCGAGTGACGACCCGTCCGCAGAACGCGCCCAGGAGTCCGAACCTGACATTGTCACTGGTGCGCAGGCAGAAATGTTCCTCGACACCCTGCTCGGTGCTGCGATTTACGGGGTTGCGTCACAATTTTCCACTCCCGACGTGGAGGCCCGGACCCGGGCTGATAACATTGACCTCGACGACGTGGTAGCCGAACACCTATCCCATGCCTGCGGTGTCTTCGCTAGCCATACCCAACGGCAGGCCGACAAACTCGGCGCACTTCCCACTCTGCTCAACCGGGAAGCCGGCAACGAAAGCTAGCTCATCCCGCCGGGAGTGCGTCGTTCGCACTTCCGGCGGGCCCGGGTGTCAGATCCCAGCGTCCGGGAGTGGAAGGCGCAATGTGGGCTGACCCTGGGTCCATCCGCTGAGGAGGAGGTCGGAGAACCGGTCGCCCAGCAGGGTGCTGGCCTGGATGCCGAACACCACGTCGTCGGCGAGCTCAGGTTCGGCCGCCAGCAAGGGCGTGATCACGCCGTGCCGGACAAGCTGCTCGTGCACCGCGTCAGCTTCGATGTGCTCGGCGAAGAACTCGATCGCCGCGGATCCGCAGTGTAGCCGGCGCATGGCTCTGACCACCCGGTCCGAGGCGGGAGACGACGTCAGCTCCACTGCGGCGAGTTGACCGACCAGGGCGCCGCGCAGCTGGCGGTGCAACCCGCACAGCGACATGAGATTGACTTCGGCCAGGGTGGCGGCCGGTGCGGCGTCGAGGTAGGCGCCGTAGTGGGCGGACAGCCCGAGCTCAGTCATCATCTCGGCGTACAGCTGGGCGTGCATGCGCTCCGGGTGACCCGCGCCGTACTCATCGTGCTCGACGGTCACCAGCGCCGCCTTGGCCGGTCCGGTCAGCCGCGGGATGACCCAGGCCTGCGGGTCGGCCTCTTTGAGGTGGTACAGCGAGCGGTGTGCCACGTACTCACGCAGCTGCCAGAGCTGCCCGGCGCGGCGCAGGTGATGCGAGACACCGTAGGCGTCGACTGGCTCCACCAGCAGCGCGTCGATCTCGGCGGTGACGTCAGCACCGCCCGCGACGTCGGCGCGCAGTGCGGTGAGGAAGGACCGTTCCAGGTCCCGGCGAAGCCCGAGCAGTCCAGGATCCCACTCCAGATCGTCGGCGACCCCGGCGAAACCCCGGTAGTGCAGCTCATAGCAGCAATACAGGGCCAGCTGCAGATCCTCGCCGTACGGGTCGGCCTGCTCCAGCAGGGTCCGGCCGATCGGCCGGGACGGGGCCCCGGTAGTGCCGCGCAGCGTGCCGAGCACGGTGGTGGACAGCGGGCCGCGCGGCACCGGAAGGGTGGGCGCCGTCACGGAGGATCGCTGCCCCGGGCGGGTCCGTTGCGGATCCGTAGCCGGTGGCTGGTGTCGCAGATCGGATAGCGGCGGCTGCGGCGGCAGGTACACAACGCGGTCACCGCTCGATCGGAGGTCACCCGGCGGCCGTCGGGCAGGACAATCTCGATGGGTCCGTATATCAGTACAGGTCCGTCGTCGGTGGGGGCGACCTGGCGGCGGACCGGCTCAGCGGGCACGTCGGGCTCCGATGACGACCAGCTCCTCGTCGCGTTGCCCGGGTTCGACGAGTCCGCGGGCCTCGAGCATGGCGACGCGGGCCCGCATGACCGGGCCGAAGGGAACGGTTGCCCGGGTAAGGACCTCGACGTCGAGGTCCGCATCGGTGAGGCGGCTGACGGTGACGTCTTCATCGCAGACCGCGGAATGGACGAGCAGCAGCATGCCGTTCGGGTTGAGCAGGGCAGGCCCCTCGGTGCAGATGCGGTCCAGCACGGCGCGCCCGTCGGGGCCGGCGTCCCAGCAGCGGCTGATCCGGTGCCGGGGCAGTACGCCGGTGGCCGCCGGAACATAGGGCGGATTAGCCACGATGAGGTCGAATTGCTGGCCTGCCACGGGTGCGAACAGATCGCCGCGGTGCACGGTGACCGGTGCCCGGTGCAGCCGGCTGTTGATCCACGTCGCGATGACCGAACGCAGGGACAAATCGACGGCAGTAACCGTGGCAGCGCCTGCACGAGCAGCCGCCAAGGCCAGCGCGCCGGCGCCGGTACCAATGTCCAGGACGCGACAGCCGACCGCGTAGCCACCTTCACGCAGGACATGGGTCAAGAGCCGGGTATCGCCGTCGGCTCGGTACACGCCCGGTGGACGCAGCAGCATCACGTATCTCTCTCTACCCAGAAACGACCAGAAGAAACCCAGATGTTACCTGCCGCGGTGATCAGCCCGAGCGAACGAACAGAAAAATGCCGTACTGCCACACCGCGTCGATCCACTGTGCGCCGAGATCGAAGCCCCGGGCGGCAACCTCGGCCACGAATTTCGGGCGATGGAACTTGCAGGCCAAGCCGGCGTTCAGTGAGTCACCGTGCTGTAGATCCAGCGTGAAATCCAGATCACGTAGCGCGATGGACTGGTCCTCGGTCGCGTAGAGGTGCGCCTGGACCGTGGCGGTGGTGGAATCGTAGCGCGCCCGCGAGTAGAAATACTCTACGGAGAAGTCGGCGCCGAAGCGCCGGTTGAGGTGGGTCAGGTGGTTGAGCCGGAACTGCGCGAAGGCCGACTGGTCGAGTGGGTCGTTGTAGCAGGCGTCGAACACCTCGCTCGGCTTCTGCAGGTCCACCGACACCAGAAAGCTGTCCCTGGGCCGGAGCGTGTCGGTGATGTCGTCAAGCAGGGCGTCGCGCTCCTCGGGCGTGGTGTTGCCCAGGTTGCTCCCGAAAAAGGCCACTGCCATCGGCTCGGGCTCGCCGCCCCGCAGCCAGGCCAGCCCTGCCTCGTACCGGCCCCACAGCCCCTGCACCTGCAGGCCGGGTAGTTCGGCGGTCAGCTCATGCGCACTGGTCACCAGCATCTCCCGGCTGACGTCGATCGGAACGTAGGTGGTCTTGCGACGCTCGACGCAGGCGGACAACAGCAGGCGGGTCTTCTTCGCGCTCCCGCTGCCGAGCTCCGCGATCCGCCCGCACCCGATCAGGTCGGCGATCTCCCCGGCATGGCGCGCCAGCAAGCCGAGTTCTACCCGGGTGAGATAATAATTGGGCAGCTCAGTGATCGACTCGAACAGGTCCGATCCGAGCGCGTCGTATCCGAAGTAGGCGGGTACCCGTGGCGGGGTCTCCCGAAGGCAGGCCAGGAGACCGGACCGGTCGTCCCAGAAGGCGTCGTCGACGGCCACGATCTCGATCTGGCTGTGTTCCACGATGCGATCCCCTTGCCTGGCGCGGCGGCCCTAATGCTTATAGATAACCGCTCGGACCGGTTGTTACACATTTCGACCTGCGGGGTATGCCAATGGCATGTCCGAACTGACCGAACTGCGCAATCAGGCCGCGAGTTGCACAGCGTGTGAGCTGTACGCCGATGCCACCCAGACGGTCTTCGGTACCGGTCGGCCGGGAGCGTCGATCGTGCTGGCCGGTGAGCAGCCCGGAGACCAGGAGGATCGCCAGGGGCAGCCGTTCGTAGGGCCCGCCGGGAAGCTACTGGACCGGGCGCTGCAGCAGGCCGGTATCTCCCGCGACGATGCTTACGTCACCAACGTGGTCAAGCACTTTCGATTCACCCGCCAGGGCAGGCGACGGATCCACCGGACACCGGGGGTCGAGCACGTGCGGGCCTGCCTGCCCTGGCTGCGCGCCGAGCTTCATGCGGTCGATTCGGCGCTGTTGGTGACACTCGGCGCGACCGCCGCCAAGTCACTGCTCGGCTCGTCGTTCCGGCTCACCCACCATCGTGGTGAGCTGCTGGAGTTCGACGGGCTGCCGCTGGTGGCGACGATCCACCCCTCGGCAGTGCTGCGGGCGCCGGACGAGCGCCGGGATGAGATGTTCGGCGGGCTGGTCGCCGACCTGGAATTGGCCGGGCGCACCGCCGTCAGCGTCCGGGGCGGTGTCCCGGGATGAGCCTGGCATCCAGCGCCCCGACGCGGCTGTAGCTGCGGCGTTGCCAGGTTTGGTGACCCGCAGTATCGGGTATTGGCGAGATGATTGAGACTCTCGCGGATTAGGGGGCTCGTATGGACGTCAACAGCTACGTCATTTTTCTCCTTCTTGGTATAGCGTTGATCGTGGCCGACGGCCGACTCATCTCCCGCAGCGGACGCCAATATCTGCAGGGGGTGTACCAGCCTGACGCAGGTCGCTCCATGATGCACTTGGTGGCAGCGCTGTTCCACTTCGTGATGCTGGGGCTGCTGGCGCTGATCTCGCTGATCGATGTGGACACCGGCCTTCCGGTTCGCGATGTTGTGGTGAAGCTCGGTGTGCTCCTGCTGGTGCTCGCCGCCGCTCACGCCTTGTCGATCACGATCCTGATGAGGGTCAGGGACCGGCGTCGGCAGGAACAGCTTTCCGAGGAGATCACCGAAAGCCGTTACGGCACGGGAGTGCAGGGCGCCACCGTCCACCCGGTGAACGACGTTGACAATGGTCGTCAATCGTCGGCTACTGAGCAGCGCTGGTGACGCTGGTCTCCGACGACCTTACACCGGCACGACCTTCACACCGGCACGACCCTCACCGGCGTGTCGTAACCTGATGCACGGTGTGTCGTATTTTCAGGTCTCCCGTCCCACGGCAAGCCTTGGCCGCAATTGACGGGGTGCTGCCCCATACTGCGCTCCAACCGAGGTGACCCAGTGACGGGAGGACGCGTGGCACAGTCGAATCGGCAGCGACGGGGGGATCGGGAGCGACGTGCTGCCGCGGCGGCGCAGCGCCGAGCGCGCCGCCGCGCCTTCGCAGGACCGACGGCCCGAGGCGGCCCGACCACGTGGGCTGGACCCTCGGCGCAGCGGTCCGGTGAGCCGCTCCTCACCGCTGAGACGATCTCGACGGTGCTGCTCAGCGCTGCGCATGAGGGCTGGTCAGGCGATCCGGGTGTCGGAGCACGCATCGGTAACGGGTTGGCTGATCGATGTGCCGCCCAGCTCGGCAAGGTCGAGACGGGAGTGCAGCTCGCGGTCGTGCCCCTGGTTGCCGCGGCGTGGACGCGCGGCTGGTCACCCGAGGACCTGTACCAACTTGCCCGACGGCGGTTGGACGCCGCTGCAGCCGGCTACCTCGTCGACGCGATCGCCGAGGAGTCTCAGCGGTACGCCAAGGCCGCCGTGCCCCAGCGGTGGTGCGATGAACTGCTGCAGATCGGGGCGGTGGTCTGGTGGGAAACCCGCCAGGAGCAGCTGGCCCAGGAGCAGCTCGCGCAGGGTCATTTGCTGCAGTGGGCTCACCGGCACGGCAGCAGCGTGGCAGGCGCGCTCACGACGGTGATCGAGGTACTGGTACTGCTGCTGTCACTGCCGGTGCTGCCCAGAATCGTGCCGCCACCGGGGCAGGGCTCGCTGGCCGGCACCGCACGGCCGCGCCGCGGCGTCGACCAGAAGGTGCTGGCCCGGGTGCGGGGCCTGCTGGCCAAGGCTGAGTCGACCACCTTCCCCGAGGAGGCCGAGGCGCTGTCGGCCAAGGCACAGGAACTGATGAGCCGCTACTCCTTGGAGCGGATCGTCGTGGAGGCAGAACCGGGTTCGGATCCGCATCCTGCCGCCGCCCGCAGACTGTGGCTGGACAACCCCTATGTTGCAGCCAAAGCGCTGCTGGTGGGTGCGGTGGCCGAGGCGAACCGGTGCCGGACCGTGCTGTCGGAGAAGCTCGGGTTCACCACCGTGCTCGGCGATGAGGTGGACCTGGAGATCGTCGAGCTGCTCGCCACGTCGCTGCTGGTCCAGGCAACCAGGGCGATGGTGTCCGCAGGCAGCCAGACCACCCGCACCGGGCGGTCCCGGACCCGGTCGTACCGCCAGTCGTTCCTGATCGCCTACGCGACCCGCATCGGTGAACGGCTGTCCGCCGCCCGGGATGTGGGTGTCGCCGCGGTGTCGGATCCAGCGCGGCTGTTGCCGGTGCTGGCCGCGCGGGAGCAGGTGGTGGACGAACTGTTCGAGTCGATGTTCCCGGAATCGGTGTCCCGCTCGTTCAGCGTCGGCAACGCCGCCGGCTGGCGCGCCGGACGCGCCGCCGCAGACCTCGCGGTCCTGGACACCCGACGCTCAGTGACCCCCAGTAAAAGTTGATCACCCCGTCATAAGGGGCACCGTCTGTGATTCGGTGGCATAGCCAGGTCAGCGCGGGCCGGCAGGTGCGGCAGCGGCCCGCTGACGTGGGCTGATGCTGGGTCAGGACCCGCTATAGCGCGTCGATGGCGCCGGGGTACTGACCGGATCGCTCCAGCTCGGTGAGCTTGTCCCGCACCGAGCCGACGACGTCGGCGATGATGGAGTGATCCGGCTGTGGAACGTCGCGATGCTGGGGCGCCAGTAACCCCGATAGCGTCAGCAACTGCTCTCACGAGAGGCGCGCAGGGCGCGGATCCGGCGCCGCAGCTCGGTGACGAGCTCGTCGTTGGCGGCGCGGCCTGCCCCGCACCCGCCAGCCCCTTGCCCGACATCCGCTCGGAGCGCATCTGACGACCAACCAGACCGCGCCGACAATCGCGAGCTCATGACCCACCTCAACACCACGTCCACGCGCTAACCCCCGCACTTCCGCGCCGAACCCAGACCTGGGCCGCCCGGGGTCCCGGAGTGCTCAGCCGACCAGCATCAGGGGCTTGTCGCTGAGCCGGCCGGTGGGTCTGTCAAGTTAACGGTGTAACTGGGATCTTGTGGGGTGTTACTTCCGTCCGGCGGACAGGCGTCCGTCGAAGGTGATGTCGAAGGCGTTGAGCGCGGCTTTCCAGCGGTTGGACCAGCGTTG
>JBOHHF010000164.1:0-12238 GCA_050700495.1 Pseudonocardiaceae bacterium | reverse complement strand
TTGTCGAGCAGCACATCGATGTTCAGCAGTGGTGCTGGCGGCGGGCTCATCGCACTCCCTGCTCGCGCAGCACCTCGGCGAGCTCGTAGACCCCGCCGAGATCGACGCCGTCCACCCCGACCTCAGTGAGCTCCGGCAGCTCGATCAAGGGCATACCGGCGTCGGCGAGCTTGGTGCGAGCCTGCTGCTCGGCGTCCAGCCGTACCGCGTGCTCCACGGTCTCGGCGACCAGGCCGTCGAGCACGGCCGGGTCCAGGTCCAGCCCGGCGGCGAGCAGCCCGGCGCGGACCCGGTCGGCGTCGATCTGGCCGTTGGCTGCGGCGTTCACCGAACGGGCCGGCAGCCGCGGTGGCCGGGCCCGGTTGACCAGCACGGCCCCTGGGCGTAGATCCGCCAAGTCCAGCTCCGCGACCGTTTCCAGGGTCTCGGCCACCGGCAGATCCTCCAGCAGGGTGACCACGTGCACCGCGGTGTCCGCCGAGTGCAGCAGCCGCACCACCCCTTCGCTCTGGCTGTGGATCGGGCCCACCTTGGCCAGCTCGGCCATCGCCCTGGTGACGTCGAGGAACTTCACCACCCGGCCGGTCGGCGGGGCGTCCAGCACCACCGCATCGTAGGTGTGAATGCCTTTCTCCGCCCGCGAGGTCGCCTCCTTGACCTTGCCGGTGAGCAACACATCTCGCAGCCCGGGCGCCAGTGTGGTGGCGAATTCGATCGCGCCCATCCGGCGCAGTGTCCGGCCCGCGAAGCCCAGATTGTAGAACATCGCGAAGTACTCCAAGAGTGCCTCGTCGGCGTCCACCGCCAGCGCCCGGACCTCACCGCCGCCGGGGGCGACCGCGATGCGCCGCTCCTGGTAGGGCAGTGGGGGGGTGTCGAACAGGTGCGCGATCCCCTGCCGCCCCTCGACCTCCACCAGCAGAGTTCGCGCACCCCCGGTCGCCAGTGCCACCGCCAGCGCAGCGGCCACCGTCGTCTTGCCGGTCCCGCCCTTGCCGGTGACGACGTGCAGGCGGGCCCGGGCGAGCTCGTCGGGCCATCCAGATGTCACGGTCGTGAGCCTAAATGCTCGTGAGTGGCAAACAGTGTTACAGCACTCAATGCCACTCACGAGCCGCGCAGCGGCATTCGCTAGCGTGCTCGCATGACGACCTGGGAGTACGCGACTGTGCCGCTGTTGACGCATGCCACCAAGCAGATCCTCGACCAGTGGGGCGCCGACGGTTGGGAGCTGGTCACCGTGATGCCTGGGCCGACCGGCGAGCAGCTGGTGGCCTATCTCAAACGCCCGAAGTGAGCTGGTTGAACCGGCTGACCGAGCTCGGGCTGGCATTGCCGCCGGTGGCCAGCCCGGCTGGGCTGTACGTGCCCGCGGTGCGTAGTGGCTCGCTGGTGTTCACCGCCGGCCAGGTTCCACTGGTCGATGGCGCGATGGTGGCTACCGGCCAGCTGGGAACCGAGATCGACACCGAGCTCGGCGCCCAGCTGGCCCGCACCTGCGCGCTCAACGCACTGGCTGCGGTGGACGGCCTGGTCGGGCTCGACGCGGTGGTCCGGGTGGTGAAGATGGTCGGATTCGTGGCCTCGGCCCCCGGATTCACCGCGCAGCCCGCTGTCCTCAACGGGGCCTCCGAGCTGCTCGGCGAGGTGTTCGGCGCGGCGGGGGCGCATGCCCGGTCCGCAGTCGGCGTGGCTGAGCTGCCTTTGGGCGCTCCGGTTGAAATCGAGCTGGTCGTCGAGGTGTCCTGAGCCGCCGCGCTTTGCCTTGAGCTACGGCTGCACCGCCACGGTCTCCGGAGTAACAGTGGTGAGGAAGCAACCGCCTTACCAGCCAGTGTTGCACGTTACCCAGTCGCCGCCGCTCTGGTTTTTTCGGCACATTGCAGTGGACTTCGCCCAGGTAGTTTCCGGTTTCGTTCGGACCCGTCCAGCCCTTGATGCTGACTGTTCCGACCCGCCACCACCTATTGGGGTCAGAAGTGCTGAAGCCCGACGTGTTGAAGGTCTCGCAAATGTTCTCGCCACGCTGGTTCTTTCCGCACATCAATACACTGCGTTCGGTACGGCAAACGTTTCCCGGACGAGGAGGCAGTGCGCCAACGCTGCAAGGATGCCTACTACAGCGCCAAAAGTGCACAGCCAGCGAACGGCACTCCAAGCGGCTGCACACCTGTCCTGGGCGTTGTAGCGACGGCGGGCTCGGCGGAAGCTGCGTCGCGGTGTGCCCCTGATGACAGATCGGGACAGGGACCGGTCGGATCGGCGCCAACGTCGGGGACTGCGGCATCCCTGATGGGCCGGTGGCGCGCCAAGCATGCGGTCTCAGCCGTTGCCGTCTTTGCAGTCCTGACAGTCATTGTGGCACTGACTGTGTTGTGGTGGCCCGCCGAACAGCCGCAACCGGTGCTGCCGACTTTACAGCCCACACCGCTGAAGTCGGCTAAAAGTGGAAGTTGCGTGATCGTTGATGGCGACGCCGAGGAGTCAAGAGCATTCCAGTTTGGTTGCACTGACACGCCGGGAAGAACGTGGTATCTGCGACCGGCTGCGGGTGCTGGCACCGTGGAGCACCTGTTCCGTATCGTCAACGCATCGAACGGCAAGTGCCTGAGTTACTCGGACGAGTTTCTCGGCGGGGCGCGCGTCGTCGTGCAGAGGTCGTGCGCGAGCGACAACGATCAGGGTCAATTATGGTCGTTTGTCTTCGATCCGGCCCGTGGCGACGGCTGGATCTACGGACGGTTGACCAACATGCGCAGCTCACGCTGCCTAGACATCAACAACGAACTCGTCGATGATGGAACCCCTGTCATACAGTGGGACTGCGGTGAAAAGTCGAATCAGCTTTTCAAAGTCATGAAAGAGCCTGTCAGCTAGCCTCGGCCACGCGCGAGCCGAACGGCGCTCTCGTGAGGCGGTGGTTGGTCCGGTGAGACGGGGTTGACCCAGGTCACGTCCGTGAACCGGGCGAAGTCGGTGTCTGCGGAGTAGACGGTGAGCCCGTGCTCGATAGCCAGGGCCGCCAGCTGAGCGTCGCTCACCAGGTTGCCCCGGATCTGGTACTTGCCGAGCAGCCCGAGCAGGATCTCCGCGTATCCCGGGCCGGGCTCCGGTGTCCACACCGGGCCGGCGCCCAGCCAATCCGCGACCAGGTTGGCGGCTGTCTGCGGGTCCAACGGGTGCTCCCACGCCCGGGGATTCGTGCTGATCCGCAGGAAGGCCGTGAGCGACTGCCACGGTAGTGCCACTCGTTGTGCGCCGCTGAGCACCGACTCCAGCCAAGTCGAGGCGGGCCGATGGAACGCGCTGGATGAGTCGACCGCATAGAGCAGGAGGTTGGCATCAACGAGCATCAGCGGTGGCTGTGCCCTTCGAGGTACTCGAGAGCGTCGCCGACATTGGTGACGTCGAGCCGGGCGCCCATGGGGAAGGTGCGCTGGATGAACCTCGTTCGTTGAGACGGTACGGTGAGCCCCGCTCGCGCCAGCTCGTTGACTGCTTCGCTCAGACCGATGTTCCGCTCGGCGCGCAGTCGTTGCACGGCGGCGGCGACGTCGTCGTCCAGCGACACCGTGGTTCTCATGCATCAAGCTTAGCGCATCGCGATGCTCGGAGACTGCTTCGCCTACGCGCTCGCCCGGGGGAGGCGCTGCTGTACGAGGAAGAGGACCACGCCCGTACCGATGTCCCCCGGCCGAGGAGCCAAAGCTGACCGCCACCGTGCCGTCGGTGGTAAAACCGTACGCCTGAAGGCTTGACGATGAGACAATCGCGAGCGCGCGGCCGGACGGGCCGGCCGCTGATGCGGGGGAATCCCCAGTGGATGCAAAGGGCATCGAGCAGGTGACGTTGCACCTGCCGGTCGGCACGGTGACGTTCATGCTGACCGACGTGGAGGACTCGACGCGGCTGTGGGAGTCGGCGCCGGAGGCGATGAGTGCTGCTGTCGGCCGCCACTATGAACTGCTCGACGAGGCGATCGCGCGCCACGGTGGTGTGCGGCCGTTGGAGCAGGGCGAGGGCGACAGTGCTGTGGCGGCGTTCGCCCGGGCCTCGGATGCCTTGGCTGCTGCGCTTGATGCCCAGCGTGCGTTTCACTGCGAGGGCTGGCCTGCGGGGGCGTCGCTGAGGCTGCGTATCGCCCTGCACACGGCGGAGGCCCAGCTGCGCGATGAGGGTAACTACTTCGGGCAGGCGGTCAACCGCTGTGCGCGGCTGCGCACGGTCGCGCACGGTGGGCAGGTGGTGCTGTCTCGGGCGACGCGGGATCTGGCTTTGGATCGGCTGCCTGAGCATGCTGAGCTGGGCGATCTCGGTGTGCATCGGTTGCGTGATCTCGGGCGGTCCGAGCACGTCTTCGGGTTGGTGCACCCCGCTCTGCCCGGCGAGTTTCCCACGCTGCGCTCGCTGGACGCGGTGCCCAACAATCTGCCCGGTGAGTTGACGAGTTTCGTCGGTCGGCGCGCCGAGCTGGTCCAGATCGGCGATCCGCTGAAGCGCGTGCGGCTGGTCACGCTGACCGGCGCCGGTGGTTGCGGTAAGACGCGCCTGGCGTTGCAGGCGGCGGCTGATGCGATGGATCGCCACCCCGACGGCGTGTGGTGGGTCGAGCTTGCTCGGCTGGAGGACACCGCGTTGTTGCCGGCTGCGTTGATCGGCGCTCTGCGGCTGCGTGAGGTGCCGGGCCGGGCACTGCTCGACACGCTCGCCGAGCACTTGTGTGCCCGGCGCTCGCTGGTCGTCCTGGACAACTGCGAGCATCTGCTGGATGCCTGCGCGGAGCTGGTGGATGCCCTGCTGCGCGGATGCCAGTCGCTGACGATCCTGGCGACGAGCCGGGCGCCGCTGGGGGTGCCTGGGGAGATCATCTGGCGGGTGCCGTCGATGTCGCTGCCCACCGAGCCCCAACGTGAGTCGATCGAGGCGCTCCGGTTGTGCGACGCCGTTACCCTGTTCAGCGACCGCGCTGTGCAGGTCCGTCCTGATTTCGCGATCACTGCGGCCAACGCGCCTGCGGTGGCCCAGATCTGTCACGATCTCGATGGCATCCCGCTGGCGATCGAGTTGGCCGCGGCGCGGGTGCGGATGTTGGCGCCCGAGCAGATCGAGCGTGCCCTGAGTGACCGTTTCCGTTTGCTCACCGGCGGTGCTCGTACGGTAATGCCGCGCCACCAGACCTTGCAGGCATCCCTGGACTGGAGTCATGGGCTGTTGGGTGAGGGTGAACGGACGCTGTTGCGGCGGTTGTCGGTGTTTGCCGGCGGCTGGACCTTGGAGGCGGCTGAGCAGGTGTGTCCCGGTGAGGGGATCGACTGCTACGACGTGCTCGATTTGTTGACCGGTCTGGTCGACAAGTCTTTGGTCGCCACTGATGAGCAGGGGCCCGCGACGCGTTATCGCTTGTTGGAGACCGTCCGCCAGTACGCTTCGTCGCGGTTGGTCGAGGCCGCCGAGCTCGGCGTGGTGCGCGACCGCCACCTGGCCTACCACCTCGCGCTGGTCGAAGCCGCTGAGCCACAGGTCCTCGGCGCCGGGGGAGACGACCCGCTTTTGCACACTTTGGCCACCGAGTTGCCGAACCTGCGCGCAGCCCTGGAGCGGGCCGCGGCGACCAACCCTGTCGCCGCGCTGCGCCTGGTGGATGCGCTGACCCTGTTCTGGCTGTTCACCGGTCGCTACCGGGAAGGCGACGCCGCCTACGCCCGCGCACTCGATGCCGCAGGCCACACCCCAACGCCGTTACGCGGACGAGCATTAGCCGGCCGTAGCAAACTCGCCCTCTATGGCGGCGCCTACCAAGCTGCGCACGGGTGGGCGCAGGAGGCGCTGGCAGTAGGCGAGGCGTGCGACGACCTATGGACGCTGGGACGGGTCCTGGACGCCCTCGGCATGATGACCACCATCGGCGACCCGGCGGGCGGACGGGCGCTGCTCGAGCGCAGCGTGAAGTTAGCCACCCAAGCCGGCGACGACTGGTGCCGCATCGACGCTTCCCAGATCCTGGCATTGGCGTGGATTTACCAGGACGAGTTCGGCACCGCTCGCCCGATACTCGATGACGCGTATGCGACCGCAATCCGGCTGGGCTACCGGCGGGGATTCGCGTTGCACTGGTTTTACCTGGGCTGGGAAGCGATTTTCCGGGGGCGGCTGGACGAGGCCCGCGAGTTGCTTGCACAGTCCGTCGCTGCCAGTGACGAGGTCGGTGATCCGGTCTCACACGGTCTCGCCAGCATCCTCGTCGCCTACACGCAGCTTCTGTGCGGCGATACCGAGCTCGCGTATTCGCTCGCCGACCGGACGCTTGAGCGTACGCTGGAGACCGGGGCCGGCCTTACCTTTGGCGACACTCACCAGATGCTGGCCAGAACCGAGCTCGCGCTGGGCAAGCTCGCCGCGGCACGCGGGCACCTCGAGACCGCCATCGAAGCTGATCGCCGCTCAGGATTTGTCTACCAGCTGTCCTGGCACCTTGCCCTGCTGGGCACCCTGAATCGGGTCGAGGGGGACCTGGATGCGGCTCGCCGCTGTGGTGAGGAGGCGCTGGAGGTCGCCCAGCGGCTGGGTAGCGGATGGATGCAAGCCAACGCCGAGCGCGTGCTGGGCCGTCTCGCGTTGGCCGCCGGCCAGGCCACTGAGGCCGAACGCCACGTCCACGACGCGCTCGGCCGCCTGACGGCCAAGGGCTTCGAGCTCGACATCCCCGAGTGCCTCGACCTCCTCGCCGCCACTGCCGCCGCACAGCAGAGCTTCGAGGAAGCGGCTCGACTGTTGGGCGCGGCGGCGGCCGGTCGCCAGCGGCTCGGCATCGTCCGCTTTCCTCCCGAGCCCGACTTCTGGGCCGGCATCGAGTGCACCACCCGAGACGCGCTCGGACCCGACGGCTACGACGCCGTGTTCGCCGCGGGCGCCGCACTGGGAACCGACGAGGCGGTCGCCTATGTTCGCCGGGCCCGGGGCGAACGAAAGCGCCCCTCGTGCGGCTGGGACAGCCTGACCCCCACCGAACTGGACGTCGCACGCCACATCGCTACCGGCCTCACCAACCGCCAGATCGGCGAACGCATGTTCATCTCCCCGGGAACCGTCAAGGCCCACCTTGCCCACATCTTCGCCAAGCTGAACCTCCCTTCCCGCTCCCAGCTGGCCGCCGACGCCACCAGGCGTGGACTCGAGCCTGTCGCCACGACCCACCCCACCGAGCGCTGATCTGCGCCGTCGGGCTCGTCGCAACACCAGCAACGCTCGTTCGACCCACGGGGAACATCCCCGGCTCCTGAGCCCGCGCCGCGCACCCCTGGCCACCGCCGGCTCGGATCTATGCCATCTGGCAGATATACCTCCTGCCGCGCGCCCATACGGTCATGTCAGCCAGAAAAGAACGCCGACCTGCAAGGAGGAATTGCGTCTCGCCAGCATATGCCACCGATAAGAGAGATTGCGATGCCAACCATAACCATCACACCCAGCGACGCCGGTTTAGACGAACCAGACACCGCCACTTTGCTGCTCGCCGCCGGGCAGGGCAATAAGTTGGCTTGGGAGCAGATCGTGCTCAGGTACGGTGGGCTCGTGTCGGCGGTGGTTCGCTCATGTCGACTGCAGGACGCCGACGCCCTCGACGCGATACAGATGACGTGGCTGCGGTTGATGACGAACTTGCACCGGGTGCAAGATCCAGCGAGGCTCGGTGGGTGGCTGACCACCACCGCCCGGCGGGAATGCTTCTCGATCCTCCGTCAGTCCAAGCACACCGAATACCGCGATGAGGCGACGTTCGGCGCTGCCGTCAACCCGATTGCGAGCCCTGAACAATCCTTCCTCGCCGCGGAGACCGTGCTGGCACTGCGCAGCCTGATCGCTGAGCTGCCGCTTCGGGGGAGGACCCTCCTGGAGGCGCTGTTCAGCGAGAGCCCACTGCCCTACGCTGAGATCGCCCGCACCACCGGGATCCCGATCGGCAGCATGGGACCGGTCCGCGCTCGGGCGCTGCGGCAACTGCGACGAATGCTCGAAGAGCGCGGGCTGGAACTGGGAATCTCACGATGAGACGAGCTGCGGTAATCCACTGGGTCTGATCTCTCAGGATTATCGAGAAACCGTACCCGCTGTCAGGCCCGAGGGTGCGAGAATTGCAAGCGCGCGGCCGAGCGGGCCGGCCGCTGATGTGGGGAGAGTCCCCCGTGGGTGCAGAGGGCATCGAGCAGGCGACTGTCCGCCTGCCGGTTGGCACGGTGACGTTCATGCTGACCGATGTGGAGGGTTCGACGCGGCTGTGGGAGTCGGCGCCGGAGGCGATGGGTGCTGCTGTGGCCCGTCACTATGAACTGCTCGATGAGGCGATCGCGCGCCACGGTGGTGTGCGGCCGTTGGAGCAGGGCGAGGGTGACAGTGTGGTGGCGGCGTTCGCCCGGGCTTCGGATGCCTTGGCTGCTGCGCTTGATGTCCAGCGTGCGTTTCACTGCGAGGGCTGGCCTGCGGGGGCGTCGCTGAGGCTGCGTATCGCCCTGCACACGGCGGAGGCCCAGCTGCGCGATGAGGGTAACTACTTCGGGCGGGCGGTCAACCGCTGTGCGCGGCTGCGCGCGGTCGCGCACGGTGGGCAGGTGGTGCTGTCTCGGGCGACGCGGGATCTGGCTATGGATCGGCTGCCTGAGCATGCTGAGCTGGCCGATCTCGGTGTGCATCGGTTGCAGGATCTCGGGCGGCCCGAGCATGTGTTCGGGCTGGTGCATCCGGACCTGCCGGCGGAGTTCGCTGCGCTGCGCTCGCTGGACACGATGCCCAACAATCTGCCCGGTGAGTTGACGAGTTTCGTCGGTCGGCGCGCCGAGCTGGCCCAGATCAGCGAACCACTGCAACGCGCGCGGCTGCTCACGCTGACCGGGTCCGGTGGTTGCGGTAAGACCCGGCTGGCGTTGCAGGCGGCGGCTGATGCGATGGATCGCCACCCCGACGGCGTGTGGTGGGTCGAGCTTGCTCGGCTGGAGGACGCCACGTTGTTGCCGGCTGCGGTGATCGGCGCTCTGCGGCTACGTGAGGTGCCGGGCCGGGCACTGCTCGATATCCTCGTCGGCCACCTGCGCGCGCGCCGCATCCTGGTCGTCCTGGACAACTGCGAGCACCTGCTCGCCTCCTGCGCCCGGCTCGCGGATGCCCTGCTGCGCGGATGCCTGTCGTTGACGATCCTGGCGACGAGCCGGGCGCCGCTGGGGGTGCCTGGGGAGATCACCTGGCGGGTGCCGTCGATGTCGCTGCCGGCCGAGCCTGCGGGTGAGCCGATCGAGGCGCTGCGGTTGTCCGATGCGATGTCGCTGTTCATCGACCGCGCCACGCAGGTTCACCCGAGCTTCGCGATCACCGCAGCCAACGCGCCTGTGGTGGCCCAGATCTGTCACGACCTTGATGGCATCCCGCTGGCGCTCGAGCTCGCCGCGGCCCGGGTGCGGATGCTGGCGCCCGAGCAGATCTCTCGTGCCCTCAGCGACCGCTTCCACCTGCTCACCGGTGGTGCTCGTACGGTGATGCCGCGCCACCAGACCCTAGAGGCGTCGATCGACTGGAGCTATGAGCTGCTGGACGACGGTGAACGCGCGCTGCTGCGGCGGCTGTCGGTGTTCGCCGGGGGCTGGACGTTGGAGGCGGCTGAGCAGGTGTGCCCGGGTGCGGGGATCGACCGCTACGACGTGCTCGATCTGTTGACCGGTCTGGTCGACAAGTCCCTGGTCACCACCGACAACCAAGGCCCCGAGACGCGCTATGGCCTGCTGGAGACCGTCCGCCAGTACGCCGCCGCGCGGTTGGCCGACGCCGGCGAAGCCGACGGCCTGCGCGACCGCCACCTGGCCTACCACCTCGGGCTGGCCGAGGCCGCTGAGCCACGCGTGCTCGGCGCCGGCCGCGCCGATCTCGTTCTATACACTCTTGCTACCGAGTTGCCGAACCTGCGCGCAGCCCTGGAGCGGGCGTCGGCGACGGACCCCCACGCTGCGCTGCGCCTGGTGAATGCCCTGACGCTGTTCTGGCTTTTCACCGGCCGCTACCGGGAGGGTGACACCGCGTACGCCCGCGCTCTGGATGCAGCCGGCGAGGAGCCGACGCCGCTACGCGGACGGGTGCTGGCCGGTCGCGGGAAACTCGCGCTGTACGGCGGCGCCTACGAGGCAGCCTACGGGTGGGCGCTGGCGGCGCTGGCGGTCGGCGAGGCCTGCGGCGACTCATGGGCGCAAGGACGGGCGTACGACACCCTCGGGCAGATAACCAGCATCGGCGACCCGGCCGGCGGACGGCCGCTGCTCGAGCGCAGCATGGAGCTGGCCACTCAATCCGGCGACGACTGGTGCTGGACCAGTGCTGCACAGATGCTCGCGATTAACTGGATGTGGCAAGACGAGTTCGACACCGCCCGCCCGATACTCGATGACGCGTATGTGACCACAACGCGGCTGGGTTACCAATGGGGGTTGGCATGGCACTGGTGGTGCCTGGGCTGGGAAGCGATGCTCCAGGGACGGGTCAACGAGGCCCGAGAGTTCTTCGCACGTTCCGTCCTCGCCAGCGACGAGGTCGGTAACCCGGTCACGAACGGTTTCGCCAATGGCCTCATGGCTTACGCGCAGCTTGCGTGCGGCGATACCGAGCTCGCGCATTCGCTCGCCGGCCAGACGCTTGAGCGTGCGCTGGAAACCGGCGTGGGCCTGTTCGTGGGTGTGGTCCACCAGGTGCTGGCCAGAACCGAGATCGCGCTGCGCGAGCTTCCCGCGGCACGCGGGCACCTCGAGACCGCTGTCGACGCTGAGCGCCTCTCCGGATCTGCCTACCTCCTGAGCTGGCACCTTGCTGCCCTGGGCACGCTGGAACGGGTCGACGGGAACCTGGATGCGGCCCACGGCCACGCCGAGGAGGCGCTGGAGGTAGCCCGGCGGCGGGGTAGCGGATTTATGCAGGCCAACGCCGAACGCCTGCTGGGCCGACTCGCGCTGGCCGCCGGCGAGGCTACCGAGGCTGAGCGGTACGTCCATGACGCGCTCGGCCGCTTGGTGGCGAAGGGCTTCGCGCTCGACATCCCCGAGTGCCTCGACATCCTCGCTGCCGCTGCCGCGACGCGGGAGAGCTTCGAGGAGGCAGCGTGGCTGCTGGGCTCGGCCGCGGCCGGACGCCAGCGGCTCGGCATCGTGCGCTTCCCACCCGAACCGGAGTTCTGGGCTGGCGTCGAGCGCACCACCCGAGACGCGCTCGGACCCGACGGCTACGACGCTGCGTTCGCCGCGGGCGCCGCACTGGGAACCGATGAGGCGGTCGCCTCTGTCCGCCGCGCCCAGGGCGAACGAAAGCGCCCCTTACCCGGCTGAGACAGCCCGTCGCAGCACCAGCAACGCTCGCTCGATCAGCGGAGACCATCCCTACGCTGAGATCGCCCGCACCACCGGGATCCCGATCGGCAGCATGGGACCGGCCCGCGCTCGGGCGCTGCGGCAGCTGCGGCAGCTGCTCGAAGAGCGCGAGCTGGAACCGGGAATCTCACGATGAGACGAGCTGTCCTACGGGAGAGCCCGCGGCGTCAGCCGTTCACGCTCACCTCCAGGTCGGCTGGGTAGATCTTCCAGTACTCGTGCGGCTCGGCTTTGAGGCGCAGTTGCAGCTCGGTCAACTCGGACAGGAACGTGCTGAAGGCGGCTGCACCGGCATCGTCGTTGCCGGCCAGATAGGAGAAGTCCTGCAAAAGCCGCGCTCGTTGCACGTTGAGGCCGAAGTTCAGGTTGATCAGCCGCTGGTATACGTCGATCGGCTCCCGCCGGCCATTCTTGTACACTCGCACGGGCTGTACGTGCGTCCACAGTTGATAGTCCCACAACCCTGACCCGAGAGCTTCGTGCTCGACGCTTCCGGCGTAGATGCAGGTGGTGATGAGCGTCGCTACTCCGTTGATCGTGAGCTGGTCGCCCAACAATTTCTTGACCCCATTGGGCACGAAACGATCCAGAGCTCTAATCCATTCCTGGGCCGCGTCGTCGTCGCGGAGGTTCTGGTCGCTGTGATAGTACAGGTTGAGGTAACGGCAGGTGTGAGCATGCATCACTTTCCAGTGCGCTACCCGGTTGTCCAGCGTCGGCAGGTCGAACCCGCCGTTGAGGATCTTACGGCGGTCCGCGTCGGCCGAGGGGTCGATCACCCGGATGTCGTAGTTGGCGTAGGACTTCGCCAGGAGCCTGCACAGCTCGTCGTAGGTGAAGCTGTA
>JBOHHF010000163.1:0-2438 GCA_050700495.1 Pseudonocardiaceae bacterium | reverse complement strand
GGACGACATCGCGGTGGGCACGGTCACCTCGGGTCGGGATCGGGCTGAGCTGGAGGGGCTGGTCGGGTTCTTCGTCAATACGTTGGTGTTGCGGTCACCGGTGGATGACCAGCAGACGTTCCGGGAGTTCCTGGTGGGGGTCAAGGACACCGTGTTGGATGGTTTCGCTCATCAGGATGTGCCGTTTGAGCGGTTGGTGGATGCGCTGCAGCCGGGTCGTGACCTTAGTCGCACGCCGTTGTTCCAGGTGATGGTCGCGTTGCAGAACACCCCGAGTCAGGATTGGGCGTTGCCGGGTCTGGACATTGAGGGTGTCGAGTTGCCGGTGGTCACCGCGAGGTTTGACATCGAGGTTCACTTCCAGGAGCTCGATGGTGGCCTGTCTGGCGTCGTGAACTACAACACTGATCTGTTTGACCCGGCCACCATCGAGCGGATGATCGGGCACCTGCAGCTGCTGCTGGAGGGCATTGTCGCTGATCCTGACCAGCTCGTGTCGCGGCTGCCGATGCTGTCTGAGGCAGAGACCCAGCAGGTGCTGGTGGTCTGGAACGACACCGGTCATGAGGTGCCGGTGGTGACGTTGCCGGAGTTGTTGCAGGCGCAGGTAGCCCAGACACCGGGGGCCACCGCTGTGGTGTTCGCTGGGGAGGAGCTGTCCTATGCGGAGTTGAACACCCGGGCGAATCGGTTAGCGCACAAGCTGATCGCCCAGGGTGTCGGCCCGGAGTGCTGTGTTGCCGTGATGTTGGCGCGGTCGGTGGAGTTGGTCATTGCGCTGTGGGCGGTGCTCAAGGCCGGGGCGGCTTACCTGCCGGTGGATCCGGACTTCCCGCCTGAGCGGATCGGGTTCGTGCTCGAGGACGCCGGTCCCGTGGTGGTATTTGACGACCCACAGGCCGTTGGTGACACCGATGGCTATCCCGACACCGACCCGACCGATGATGATCGGATCCATCCGCTGGAGCGGGTCAGCCCGGCGTATGTGATTTACACCTCGGGTTCCACTGGCCGCCCGAAGGGTGTTGTGGTTCCGCATTGCGGGATCGTGAACCGGTTGTTGTGGATGCAGGCCCAGTACGGTCTGCGCGCAGACGATCGGGTGTTGCAGAAGACACCGTCGAGTTTCGACGTGTCGGTGTGGGAGTTCTTCTGGCCGTCAATAGTGGGCGCCACGCTGGTCATGGCCAAACCCGAGGGCCACAAGGACCCAGCTTACTTAGCCGACTTGATCGAGTCTGCGGCGGTGACAACGATCCATTTTGTGCCATCGATGCTGCGTGCGTTCCTGCAGGATCCGGCAGCGGCCAGCTGTACTGGGTTGCGGCGGGTGATCTGTAGCGGTGAGGCATTGCCTGCAGACCTCGCCCGAGACTTCCACTCCGTGCTCGATACAGAGCTGCATAACCTGTATGGGCCGACTGAGGCATCAGTGGACGTCACCTACTTCCAGTGCGGGCCACAACAGCATGCCGTGTCGATCCCGATCGGGCGCCCGGTCTGGAACACCGGAATGTATGTGTTGGACCGTGATCTGGGACTGGTGCCACCAGGGGTGGCCGGGGAGCTGCACATCACCGGGCTGCAACTGGCCCGTGGATATCTGCACCGCCCCGGGCTGACCGCGCAGCGGTTCATAGCCAACCCCTACGGCCCGGCGGGATCGCGGATGTATCGCACCGGTGACCTCGCGTCATGGGGCGTGGATGGCGACCTGGTGTATCTGGGTCGTACTGATGACCAGGTCAAGATCCGTGGGTTCCGGATCGAGCCTGGTGAGATCGAGACTGTGTTGGTGAGTCATCCCGATGTCAGTGAGGCTGTGGTGATCGCTCGCCAGGACCAGCCAGAGGTGAAACGGCTGGTCGCTTATGTGGTAGCGGTGGCTGGTCAGGTGGTGGACTCGGCTGGGTTGCGGACCTATCTGGCGGCCAGGTTGCCGGATTATATGGTGCCTTCTGCGTTTGTGGTGCTTGATGGGTTGCCGTTGAGCCCGAATGGGAAGTTGGATCGTCAAGCACTGCCGGCACCGGACCTCACGGCTGCTGTGGTGGGTTATGTGGCGCCGCGTAGTGACACCGAGCGGGTGTTGGTGGGGATCTGGGCTGATGTGTTGGGTGTGGAACGGGTTGGTGTCGAGGATAATTTCTTCGAGTTGGGTGGGGACTCGATTCTGAGTCTGCAGGTGATCTCGCGGGTGCGGGTGGCTTTTGGGGTGGAGGTGTCTCCGCGTTCGTTGTTTGTTAATCCGACGGTGGTGGGGTTGGTCGGGGTGTTACCGGTGGGTGCGGTGGCTGACTATTCCGGTGGTGTGTCGGTGATTCCGGTGGTGGGCCGTGAGGGTGGGTTGTTGTTGTCGTTTGCCCAGCAGCGGTTGTGGTTCTTGGATGAGTTTGAGCCTGATAGTAGTGAGTACATCACGCCGTCGGCGTTGCGGT
>JBOHHF010000162.1:0-16535 GCA_050700495.1 Pseudonocardiaceae bacterium | reverse complement strand
GCAGCCAGCTGCCGTACCAGCTGCTCGTCCAAGCCATCTCCGGACTCGGCTGACACATCCATCGTCACAGCAGTCACAGGTGCCTCTCCAGTCTCAGGAGTTACACCGTTGATCTTACAGTCCCTTTCATGCTGACTTGGGACGCGCTCGGCGGTGAGTGGTTCGAGCGCGGTGGCGAGCCGTCTGGCTCGCGCACCGGCCCGGTCGGGTAAGGGCAGTCGGATCGTCATGGGGCGTTGCTGGGCCTGGGGGATATGCAGGCACGGCGGTGCGGGGTATTGCCCGTGGGGAGCATCGGGGTGCTGCGGGTGCACCAGGTTCAGCAGGACCCACAAAGTGCCCCCGTCGCTCGTGCTGGGGGTCCGCGAAGTGCTCACCCTTGACCAGCTGGGTGAGTTCGTGGCCAGCCACCACACTCGGGATCTGTTCCGGTTGGAGACGCTGTCCTTCTACAACGCGGCCTCAGACTCCGACGACCTCCGCCGGTACTTGCAAGGCGAGCCTGCGCCGACCGCCGAGGCGAAGCGGCCGTGGCTGGACCGGATCCGTGTCGATGTGGCCGCAGGTCGAGCCTGGCGCCGTATCCACGCCGTCACACAGCCGTTGTCGGATTACGTCCGTTACGAGTGCGAATGGGGCTATGTGCCGAACAGCGCAGCGGGTGAGCAGATCCGCATCGCGGAGCTGACCCCAGCACTCGCCCAGATTGGGGATTTCTTCGTCCTCGACGGTAAGCATGTCGTGCGCTCCCGCTACGGCGAGACAGGCCGGTTTGTCAATGCCGAGGTGCTGGGTGACTCCAGCGCAGCACCGTTCCTGGCCATCGCCGAGCTGCTGTGGCACCAGGCGACGACCTTCAGCACATGGTGGGACGCGCACCCGCGCTACCACCGCGACACCCCGGTGGCATGACCACGTGCCCCGAGGGAGGTCACAACCGGTCGCATACAGCGAAATAGCCAAGCTGCTACGGAAAATCCGCGACGACGCCGGGGTGACCTCCGGCATCGAAGCAGGACGGCTCGCCGGCTTCTCCCAGGCCAAGGTCTCCCGCATGGAGGCAGGCCGGTTCGTCCCCTCTCCGGCCGACGCCGAGCGCTACGCCCGCGCGTTGGGTGCCTCGGCGGCGATTCGACGTCAGCTAGTTGCGATGGCACGGGACCTTCACGAGCAACACCGGGCAGCGACACCGGCACGGGTATCCGTCAGCCGCTCCGCAGCAACCCACGAACAACGAGTACGCCGCAACGAAGCGCGATCAACCCACCTCTCGGTGTTCCACCCGCTCGTGATCCCAGGCCTACTCCAAACCGAGGAGTACATCCGGGCGGTGTTCAGCTCCGGCGCCCTGTCGCAACCGGAGGTTAATGCTCGCGTTGCTGCGCGGCTAGCGCGCGCTGAGATCCTCCAGGAACCAGGCCGCCAGTTCACCTTCGTGCTCACCACGGGTGCATTAGGTTGGCGGGTAGGCAGTCCCGAGGTGATGGTGCGGCAGGTTGAGCACATCGCCGAGATGAGCCGGCGCCCTCATATTCGGATCGGTGTGATCCCCTGGGGAGTCGAGGCCAACGTCTTCCCACCCTGCGGATTCGACCTTTACGACGAGCACACCGCCGTGGTCGGAGTCGTCGGCGGGTCTGCGTACTACAACGACCCAGCGGATGTCGCGCGGTATGTCACGATGCTGGCGGCACTTGAGCATCTTGCTGTCTTCGGGGATAAGGCTCGCACTGAACTACGACACATCGCAGACAAGTACCGAGACCTCCCCTGACCCGGCCTGGTTGCCGCTCTCCGGTCTCCCAGTAGCTGATCTGTTTGTGACTCTTCGGCCGCTCAGGGTCAGGCCACAGCTCGTTCCACCGGTCGGCGACCTGCTGTTGTGTGAGGCCGTGCGCAAGGCGGGCGGCAGCGAGCGGGCTAATGCCGTGCTGACGGCACCAGGTGGCGATGATCTGCCCGTAGGTGACCCCGTCCGCACTGGTCGTTCCGTTGCCACCTCACGAAGCCGAGACGACCGGCGTCACCCAGCACCCGAGGAGGCGTCCTGCTGTGGTCTCACGATCGATGACCAGCGAAGTCGGGACTCGATGCTGCCCCCGGGAGACTTACATGGTCAATTCTGAGAATGTCTCCATTCTGTCCGCCTCCGACCTGGCCATGGTCTTGCTAGTCCGTGCCGATGACTCTCGCCGTAGGATGCCACCGTACGACTCACAGAGATCGGCGCCGCAGTTAAGGAACTAGCTGATCTTGGCATTGAGACCGCCAAGATGTTCGCCAGTGGTGACGCCCGAGACCGTACCGGATCACGAGGCAAGGCTTGCGATAGCCTGATGGCGCGCGCGATCCGAGAGGTCAAGGCAGCGCATCCTTCGATGATCGTGATGACCGAGACGGTCAGATCATGCCGCACCTGATTTTCGACTCGCGCCTGTACGACGCCTACCGGCAGACCATGGACGCAACCCCATCGTCCGGCGAACGCCGTGTCTTCCAGATCGATCCGGCACGACTGGAGACCGCTGAGAGGGCGTCGCTGGGATTCGTGGACGAAGGCGCGGACATGCTGCTTCTGGAACCGGCGCTGTTCTGCGTGGACGTACTGCTCGCGCTCAAACAGGCGTGCCGGGTGCCGATCGCGCTGTTCTCGGCGAATACCTGAGGCTCCGCTCAGAAGGCGACGCTCGGCTGCTCGTTGAGCTGTTCACCATGCTCAAGCGCTCCGGGGCGGTTCAAACCTCTTGGCAATGTTTACGAAATGGCGTGTCTGGAAGACAAGGGGTCGGCATCGTTGGATCTTCAACTTGAAGCACTCGATGATATAAGACACCGTTAGTGGCCTTCTTCATAAGGTTGGAATAGTATGATTCTAGCCTATAGTCTTGATGAGTATCAGGTCTTCGTCCAGTAGTGGATAATAGATCAAGAATGAGTATTTCGGTCTTCGCTATTTCAACTTGTTGCCCCAGAATTTCCTCTTTCCAAGATGCAGTGTGGTCGATTTCGGCGACTAGTTGATAACGAATTTCCACGCCAACCTGCTTCTCCAACTGGCGAATCTTCGAGATAATAGAAGATGTGTCTTGCGCAGCCTTCTCTCGTAAGACTTGATTCGCCATCGTGATTTCGCGATCGCGGGCCGTCAAACGTGCATAAACGGCCACAAGGCCCAGGCATAAAACAACAGCGATAGTCGACATCAACCTCAAATTCGAATTTGCGAGG
Source organism: Pseudonocardiaceae bacterium (assembly GCA_050700495.1). Taxonomy (GTDB): domain Bacteria; phylum Actinomycetota; class Actinomycetes; order Mycobacteriales; family Pseudonocardiaceae. The sequence continues at coordinate 13,307 of JBOHHF010000162.1, read as the reverse complement.
TTTTGCACGCCCGCCCCAAGCAATGCGCCTGCCGCGGCGCTAGCGATTGGTAGTGCGTACTGTTTGTACCCGGCCGCTCGCCATCTGCAGCGCCACGATGGCATAGGTAAACGCAGTTTGAAGAAGTGGAGTGCTCGGACGGCGTTGAAGGCCGTGGCGTAGGTACGCTCGTGTCTGCGGTAGTTGGTGTGCATGCATCGCCAAGTCTTGAAATAGGCGATCGCGCGTTCGATCACATATCGAAATTTATTGATCGTGGCGTTGAACTCTTCTGCCAGTCGACGAGTTTCGCGTGGCTGGCTCGGCACCGCCACCCTACCGTAGTGCGCCGATGGGGGTGCCGCGAGTGTAGGCCCTTGAGGTGGTGGGGCCTTGGCCCGCAGGAGCGGCATGAATTTTGACCGCTACCTGTACACCTGCCACAGGCAGGACTAGGCCGACCATCGGGAAGTCCAGACGAGCACGAGTCCCCGGTTTCGACGTAGTCGAACACCGTTTGCGCCGTATTCAGGATGACACAGAAGTTAGCGACCGAAGATTGCTAACTATCCGGTATCGTCGTCACGCATCTAAGTAACCTACACCGGCCGGAACCGCCACTGGAACAGCATCCCTAGAATCCTCCTTCGGAGGTGCTAGCTTAGCGGCGACACCCTCAGCGCCTTCGATCAGCAGCGGCAGCGCACCTGCCACCACTCCACCGGTTTGGTTGATGCGCCCGACACCAGGCAGGATCGCTTCGGCCTGCCCGGCAATTGTCTTTACGTTCTGCAAGCAGTCGTCGAGATTGTCGGCGATGCGGTTAAGCAGCACACCGATCACGAAGAGAAAGACCGCCAGGACAGCAATCAACAACGCGATAACGACTATTGTTAAAATGATAAGAGTCATCTCTTTACCATTCTTCCCATCATGGCCCGGAACCTTAACCTCGGTCAGCGTGCGACTGGTCGACCTGATCTCTAGACCGATGACATTCAGGGTGAGGTGCTTGCAATCATTCGTGTGCGACTGCTGGCGCGGTCGATTGTTACACCAGGTAGGGCTTGAGGAGGATCCCCAGTTGTAGGGTCAGCATTCGCATCCAGGCCTGGCCCACCTCCGCTAGGTCTGCCGGCTCAGGCATCTTGCCAAACACATAGTCACCGTCGGGGCCGGGGGCGATGGTGTTCAACGCGGTCATGACTCTCATCTGGACCCATCCCATGAGGGCGATGGTCAGATCGGCTGGGATGACCACATGGGGGTGCGTTCCGCCACCCTTGACGTGGGCATCGGCAACTCGGGACATGTAAGAGTGGAAGTTGCCGTCCTTCGGCGTCGTGGTTGTCTTGGCCCACCATCCCTTGAGCGTCATCTTGCGCTGTGCAAGATGCGAGGCGTCTTGGAAATATCCGGCCGATTCTGGCCGGGAAAGCAGGTAATCGTAGGCGAGGGCGATCACGCCACCGGCGGCTGGTCCGAGCAGCGGGCCGGTCTTGCCCATGATTGACGCCTCCTTGCCGCCAAAACCAGCAAATTCTGCGTATGGATGGAACTGGGCGGCTTCGTGACGGCCGTGGGGTCCATCGGGGTTTGTCAGGCAGGGCTCAAGGATGATGCCCAGCTGCAGCATGAACTGGTTCATCCAGGCTGCCCCGGCGGCCGACGCTGTGGCCACATCGAAGGTCTCACCCAGAGCGTTGAGGATCCGTCCCTGTACCCACGCGGTGAGAGCCAGAGTGAGCTGCGGTGGGAGCGCCACCTGCACACCGGGGAAGGTCACTTCTCGTCCGGAGAGATGACTGATCCCTCGGAGGAAAGCGGCCAGATCACCATCAAACGGTCCAGCGATCGTCCGGTCCAGCCACTCACTGATGATCACCTCGTTCACCGGCCGGTAGGATCCCTCCATCAGAGGCGCTGACTCCGGGCGCGTTATCAGGTACCTGGATATTTCGCGCGCGATCCGCTCGGAAAACGCTGGGATGTTCTTGCCGGTTTCTTGAACAGCCGTAGCCTCGTACGCCCTGAACCCGGCAAATTCGGCGAGTGGAGCGAATTCGGATGTTACTAGCTGCTCGTGCGCTTCCATCCCATGTGCTTCGGCAGTCCTGCTACTTGTAGTCATGGCCCGCTCCCCTATTCAGGTTCTCTCGCGTCACCGACCTCTTCACGGCGACAACAGTCCGACGCTCGAAAGGAGCCAGAACCTCAGGCAGTGACAAAAATGACTCTCTTTCCCACTCATGAATCCTAACGGGCTGATCATTACGGTGTAGTTGCATTTACGTGACTAACCACAAAGGAAAGTTAACTCCCCGTTGCTGGATCGTGACGCCCGGTAAAATCTAGCGTCGAAGGATTGCGCTGCCTACCCGCGTCGCGCAACGCGAGCGCCTGGCCGATGTAACGCACCTCCCGTAGTGCCGGCCGGGGTCTTTGCGCAGGCGTGACGCGTCGACGAGTCTTCGGGACAGCGTTCACTTCTTGAAGCTAAGCCGTCAGCTGGTAGGCGAGGCTTAGCGATCGTGAGCAGTCCGGCGCAGGGAGCCATCCATTGGCCCCAGGCACCCCAGGGTCTCAGAGCGCCCTTCGAGAGGCGAACTTGCGCCGAGTGCTGCGCGCGGTCCGGGCCGTCGGCTCGCTCACCCAGGCCGAGATCGTCCGCTCCACTGGCTTGTCGGCCGCCACCGTCTCCACCATCGTCCGAGAGCTGCAGGCCAGCGCTCTGGTGGCGGTGACGCCGACCGCGAAGGGGCGCAGAGCGTGTCGCTGTCCCAGCTCAGTGGCCTGGCGATCGGCATCGAGTGGGTAAGGCGCACTTGCGTGGCGCCATCTGCGACATGGGCTACCAGAGGCTCAGCGAGGCCAAGATCGACTACGACATCGAGCAGTCGCCGGAGGAGGGATTGCGCAAGGTGGTCTGGCTGGTGCGCACGCTGCTGGAGCAGGCCCGGGTGGACCGCAGCCGGGTGCGCGGGGTCGGGGTGAGCGTGCCGGGACCGCTTGATCCGGTCACCGGAGGGGTTCGCGCGGTGACGCTGGTTCCGCGCTGGCAAGGGGTGGACATCACCGAGGAGCTATCCGGCAGGGTGGACCTGCCGGTACAGCTCATCACAGACGTCAACGCGGCCGCCCTCGGCGAGCTGGCCTGCAGCGCGTCGCGCTGCACTGCCGAGATGGTGTACATCCGGTTGTCCACCAGCGTCGAGGCCGCCCTGGTCATCAGGGGCGAGGTCTATCCCGGCAGCAGCGGGCTGGCCGGCCAGTTCGGTCATATCACCGTTGACGAGTCCGGTCGGGTCTGCCGGTGCGGCAGCACAGACGATGTCGGAAGGCCTCAACTCCGAAATTGCCGCGTTGCTGAGCACCTCCATGGGTAAGGTCTTTATCAAGGGCCTGCGCAGTGACCATCCACGAGCCTGGACGCAGCACATGGAAGCGATGATCAACCCGTATGTCGTTCAACTCTCGCCTCGGCTGTTGTGGCACATCGAGACCGATGGATGGAATGTCCTCGCCTTCGAGCACGTCGAAGGTCGACACGCAGATTACTCGCCCGGATCTGACGATATCCTGAAAGTCTTCGAAGCTGTCCGACTACTCGGACAGGTACGGTGCCCCGCTCTTCCGTTGAAACGGGCCGAACAACGCTGGGCCCCTTATATGGACGACACATCGGCTCTACGGGGCGATGCTCTGCTACACACCGACTTCAACCCGCTCAACGTTCTGATCAACGGCACCGCACGCCTCATCGACTGGGCGTGGCCGACGCGGGGAGCCGCGTGGATCGAACCCGCCTGCTTCGTCCTCAGGTTGATGGCTGCAGGCCACACCCCGGAAGAAGCCGAAGCATGGGCACAGCAAACCTCTTCATGGGACCCGACGCCCGAAAAGGACATCGACGCCTTCGCGGCAGCAAGCGCCAGGGTGTGGGCCGAGATCGCACAAACCGACCCGCAGCCCTGGAAGAGGACCCTTGCCGTGGTATCCGACCAGTGGACACGCTATCGCGCCTCATGACCACGAAGATGCCTCGACGACTTCTGGCCGACGCGACTGCCCGCCAGCTGATCTGATCCGTGTCGCATGATGACGATCCGCTACGTTCTGGCCGCGATGAGGTGGTGAGTGACGAACGGAGCGAGGGCTGGTGCTGAAGGAGGATGCGGAGCGCGCGGAGGTTATCCGGTTCTGGCGCACGGTGGAGCTGTTTAGCCCACCCTCGGTAGCCAAAGTCAGTCGCGAGCGGAGGGTGTACCGGGTCAATCCTGATGCGCCGTGGCCGCGGGAGCCGTGGCCGTGGGAGCCGGAGCATGAGTTGACGCGGGTGAGGCTGCGCAAGGACCAAGTATGGCGGCACGTGGTCTATCTGGGCATCTACCCGCTTGAGTCGGTGTTCGAGGTCCTCAAACAGGTCTTCACGCCCGACGAGGCGAGCTTTGATGAGCGCCCGGCCGGGGACAGCGCGCTGGCCGCGTTCGTCGTGTCCCACGAGGGACGCCCGTTGATCGGTTCGGAGGTGTTGTCCAGTTGCGCGTGGGCGACGGGCCGTGCCCTGGCTCCCGGCCCGGGAACGCCGGGCTGGCTGGCTGGGTTCGAGGATGCGGAAACCGAGTTCAGCGCACGGTTTGCGGACTTGGTCGAGCCCGACCCGGAAGATAAGCAAGCATGGGAGCTGCGGCAGTGCGGGCATCAGGTGGGTCGGCTGCTCGGACCAGAGGATCTCACCGCGTGCCTGGGTGCCGCCGCTGGCGTGGTGGCCGTGGGTGCCGCGCTACCGCATGCCGAGATCCGCGTTCGCAGCGAGATCGTCGGGGCACGGAATGCGCTGAAGGTAGAGGGGAACGATTTCCTCAACAGTTTCATCGCCGCTGACCTCGCCGCGGTGGCGGAGCAGGCCGGATCGGGCAAGATCGGCGCGGCGTTACGAGAGTACCTGCGCCGAGACGTCAACCTCGACACCGCCCAGCGGGTCGATGTGCGTGAGCAGCTGGGCGTAGTGCTGGAGGCCACGGCCCCACGGTGTGTGCCACTGGGCCGGTGGCCCAGCAAGCCGGAATATCCCTTGGCGTTGGGCCAGCAGCTAGCGGTCAACAGCGTGCTGCGGCTGCTGGATGTCGGTGCGGGTGTCTTCGCCGTGAACGGCCCGCCCGGCACGGGCAAGACGACGATGCTGCGGGATCTCCTCGCGGCGCTCGTGGTGCAGCGGGCCCAGCGGTTGGCGAAACTGTCAGACCCCCGCGATGCGTTCATCGGGCAGCAGCAGCGCTGGAAAACCGGTGAGTACACCCGGGTGGTGCACTCATGGAAACCACAGCTCACCGGTTTCGAGATGGTCGTCGCGTCGGCGAACAACGGAGCGGTGGAAAACGTCACGAACGAGATCCCCGCCCAGGACGCGATCACTGAGCAGTGGCGCGAGCATGCGGCGCAGCTGGATTACTTCGCCGGCATCGCCTCTGCACTGCTCGCCACAGGTCGCGACAAGCCCAATAGCACCGGAGACGGCGCAGATCACGATGCTGGTGGCGGATGGGGGCTGGTGGCGGCGCGGTTGGGCAACAAGAGCAACCGAAGCCGGTTCGTGAATACCTTCTGGTACGGCAAGCCCACCCAAGCCTCGTCCACATCGTCCACACCCGATGCCGTCCAACCAACCCCTGGTCGCGCGCCGGACGATGGCCACTCTCCGCCGGGTTTGCTGGCAATTCTTAAAGACTACGAACTCTCGACGCCCCCGTGCTCCTGGCGTGAGGCGGTGGCCGAGTTCCAGCGCACGCTCAACTCGGCCACGTCGATTCAGACTGCCCGCCAGCACACTTACGATGCGCTGGCTCGCAAGGCGCGAGCAGAGCAGGAGCTGCGCGCTGCCCAGCAGGATCTCCTCGCTGCCCGACAACAGATCGCGGCGCTGCGCGCTCAGCGCACCGAGGCAGAGCAGGTCGCGCAGGCGCGGCAGAGTGAGTGGGAACGGTGCGTTCACCTGCGCGCCGAGCATCGCCAGTTCCGGCCCGGCTTTCTTCAGTGGCTGACCACATTGGGCAAGGCCATGCGCCAGTGGTCGCACCGCGATCAGCAGTTGGCGGACGAGATCACGGCGGCGGAGCAGGCTATGCGTGTTGTGCACGGTGAGCTGGCCCGGCTGGCCCGCGATATCGACCTCGCTGCCCGGGATTGCGCCCGCCGCGAGGAGACGCTGCGGCGCTGCGAGCAGGACCTGAACTCCCTCCGAGCCACGCTTGACCAGGCGCGGACTGCGCTCGGGGCGCAGTTTCCCGATGAAGGCTGGTGGCGCGATCGGTCTCGCCGCGATCTCGCGGCGTTATGGACAGATCCGGAGTGGAATCGGGCGCGCACCGAGGTGTTTCTGGCCGCGCTTGGGCTGCATAAGGCGTTCCTTCAGCACGCCCCCATGCAGATGCGTCAGAACCTGCATGCCGCTATGGACATCCTGGGTGGGGACGTGCCCCGCGACCTGCCTGAAGGTGCCGCGCTCGCGGCCTGGCAGACGCTGTTCTTCGTCGTCCCGGTGGTCTCGACGACCTTCGCGTCGTTCGACCGGGTGTTCTGCCACCTGCGACAGGAAGCGCTGGGCTGGTTGTTGATCGATGAGGCTGGGCAGGCAACCCCGCAGAGTGCGGTCGGCGCGCTGTGGCGATCCCAGCGCGCCGTGATCGTCGGCGATCCCTTGCAGCTGGAACCCATCACCACGCTGCCGTTTCGCGCCGAGCAGGCAATCCGGGGTGACCACGATGTCGACGAGCAGTGGCTGCCCAGCCACACCTCGGTGCAGCGGCTGGCCGACCGGCTCACCCGCCTGGGCACCTGGCTGCCCGGCGATGAGGGCAAGATCTGGGTGGGTGCCCCGCTGACCGTGCACCGCCGCTGCGACCAACCCATGTTCGGCATCGCCAACGACATCGCCTACGACGGCCTCATGATCTGCGGAACTGCGTCCACGGACGCGGAGAAGTTCCACCAGAGGTATCCATCCCTGCCGGAATCGAAGTGGATCAACGTTGCCTCCCAGGACTGTCAAGGCCACTGGATCCCCGCCGAGGGCAGGCAACTCGACCGGATTCTCGCCACACTCGCCGAGCTGGACTTCGACCTATCGCAAGTCATGGTGATCGCCCCGTTTCGCGACATCGCCCGCCACATCCGCCGTCTCGCCGACCGCTACCCGGGCCTGGTAGCCGGCACGATCCACACCGCGCAAGGCAAGCAGGCCGACATCGTGATCGTCGTGCTGGGTAGCGACCCCCAACGGAACGGAGCCCGGCGCTGGGCCGCCAGCAAACCCAACCTGCTCAACGTCGCCGTCAGCCGCGCCAAACGACGCCTCTACGTCATCGGCGACCGGCAAGCCTGGGCCACCCACCGCCACTTCACCGTGCTCGCCCACCGCCTGCCGTCTTCCTCACCCCGATAACCGCCTGGCGCGCCCCGGGTCTCATCACTCCCTACCGCAGGTGGTGGACGCCTGGGAGGACGACTCTTGGCTCGCGGTCGGATCACGTCTCGGATCGGTCCGAACAGACGTGGTCATCGCAATGTACTCATCTGCCGAGGAGTGAATGTTCGGAGGTCCGTGATCCGCCCGTTAGGCCGTGGCAGGTGTGGTCGCGCAATGTCCTCACATGCCGCGAAGAGTGCGGTCGAGGGGCGCGGTTTTCTGGGGGTGATGTGCCTGCAGCGGCGGAGTTGCGTAGCTGGAGCGGCTCCCACGGGAGCCGCTCCAGCGGGCCGGTCAGCTGCAGGATTCGCGGAATCCGATGTCCGGACGCGCCCCGCAGAACGGCGATCCGGTGTTGCCGAGCGCGCCGTCGCGGGCGAGCGAGCCCGGGACGGTGTGGTAGTCGTTCGCCTGCGGGTTGGTGACGAACTGCGGGTCCGCGCGGTGCGAGCCGAGGGGGTCGGCTCGGTCCTGGTCCCGCCCGTACGACCGCCAGGTGAGCAGGTCGACCGGGATGCCGCCGTAGGAGAAGTGCTTACCCGTGGCGAGCGCATCGGGGTGCCAGAGCAGGTTGTAGTCGCTGTCGATCGAGTCCAGCGGCATCCCGGCGGTGAGCGCCACCCATTGCTGTGCGGCGCCGGCCTGGGCCCGTAGCCGGATGATGCTGTTCCACAGGTCGACGTCCGAGACCGGCCCGGCGTCCGCGGACAGCAGCACGGCCTGGCTCGGTACGTCGTCTAGCGTCAGGTGGTAGAGGTCGAGGTGGGTGGCGTTGGTGACTTGAATGCCCCGACCCTTGCACCGCTTGCCGTCCTCGGCCGCTTCCGCGGCCGTCCCGCCGGGCGGGGCCTGCCCGTACCGGAGACCGAACATCAGCACCCTACGAACCGTGACGTCCCGCACCACCGCTTCCGAGCGGCCCATCGACAGGCCGGTGCAGGCGTTCCAAAGCCGCAGGTTCTCGATGAGCACCTGGGCGGCGCGATAGTGCACGACGATCGCGTCGCCGTTGGAGGAGTTGTCTCCGCCGCTCGCGTCGACGGCTTTGCGGGTCGGCAGGAACTCGGCGAACTTGTTCCATTGCACCGCCGCGCCGCTGCCGGTCGGTGGGTCGGAGCCGCGGATGCTCACCCGCTGGCAGGATTTGATGTCGACGGCGTTCTCTTCAACCGGCGTGCTGCCCGGGGTGTTCACCATCCGGTTGTCGACCAGGTCGATGTCCTTCGGGTCGCCGGCCCGAGCGGCGCCACCGGCGGAGTCGGTATCGGTCAGGCACTGCACGCCGTCGCCACCGTTGTCGTGGAACGAGTTGCGCCGCACCAGCACCCGCTCCACCGACGCCGAGGAGCCGCCGGAACCCTCGATGGACAGCCCGTGCGCGTCGGCCCGGCGGTACCCGTCCTGCTCGACGTGCGAGACGTTCGACCCTGAGGTCCAGCGGGCGAAGCCGGTGACTTCGTTGTTCTCGATGATGGCGTCGGTGACGCGCCCGCGGACGATGATGCCGGCGCCGCCCTTGCCATCCTTGATCAGGTTCGACCGCACGGCCACCGCCCGGACCCGGCCGGAGCCGGACGTCACCGCGTAGACGCCGGCACCATCCTGGCCCTGCTTGTCGATCGTGAAACCCTCGACCAGCCAGTAGCCGACCTCGGCTGCCGCGGAGTCGAGCACGAAGCTGCTCGCGGTGGTCGCCGGTGCGGTCGGTCGAACCGTGACGGCGCCCTCGGCGCGTAGCGCGATCGGCGCGGCGGCGGTGCCGGACCGGGCGAAGCGCAGGTTCGCCTCAGCGTAGGTACCGGTCCGTACACAGCCGGTCTGGCCGGGCTGCAGGACGCCCATGGCCCTGCCTATCGTCCGCCATGGCTGGGTGCTGCTGCCGGGGCCTGCATCGCCCGGGCCGGTGGTGCCAGCATCGACCCAGTGCGTACAGGGCCGGACCGCGGTCAACCACCCCGATTCCGGTGTCGCCGCCGAACCCGGGGGGCCGGCGGGTGGGTCGAGCACGCCGTTCGGGGCCGCCGCCGCGGGGGCGGTCGACGCGGCGATCGCCCCCGCCGCGAAGGTGACCGCAAGTGCGGTCCTGATCAGTTGGGACATCGCTTCTGGTCCTCTCGTCACGGCCGGCGCGTATCACCAACCGGACGCCAGTGGACGGCCGGGAGCGGGTGTCCCGCCAGGCCGACGGACAGGTCGGGACGCTCCGGGACAGGTGTTGTTAGATGTAGCCGTTGAAATATCGACGCATAGATGGCCGGATCGCCGACAGTCGGATGCCAGGTATGAACGCGGAATCAGGGACGTCCAGCAACGAGCCGGATCCTGCCGGCCTGACGTCGCTGGACGATCTCGCCGACGCACTGCGCGGCCTGCACCGGCGGTCGGGCGAGTTGAGCCTTCGCGATCTCGAGCGGTGGGCCCGCAAGCAGCAGCAGGCCGGCCGGGCGGACGTGCGGCTGACTCGTACGACCGTCTCCGAGGTACTGGCCGGCCGGCGGCTGCCGAGCCGCACTTTCCTCTCCGCGTTCCTCGAGGCCTGCGGCGTCGTCGATGCGGACGTGCAGCGCCCGTGGCTGGAAGCCAGAGTACGGATCGGCGCTGACCCACCCGGAGACCCCGAGGAGGCGCCTGCGGTGGGGACGCCCGATCGGCCGGTGCGGTCCCGGATGGTCGCCGGTGCGGCGGTCGTCGCGGTCGTGGCCACGATGGTGCTCGTCGTCGTGGTCGTCCGATGGAACGATCCGTTCACGACCACGGTGGCGTGCGTGCCCGAGACCTGCGCGGCGAGCGGTCCAACGTTGGCGGTTGTCGGCCGGGCGTCCGGAGAGCTGCCTGCCGATCGGGTGGCATGGGTGCTGATCCGGGTGGAGAGCGTCCAGCGCTGGTACATGGGGACGGCGATCGCACCAGGCGCAGACGGCCAATGGTCCGGTCAGCTGGGGGTCGGCAACAGGCCCCCGCAACCGAAGGACCGCATGTTCACCCTCTGCGTGTTCCTGCTGCCGGCCGCGGCGGTCGACGACCTTGCCCAACGCCAGATCGCATACGCCGGGAACGGTGTGCCGATAGAGGAGTTGCCGGCCGACAGCTCACGACTCAATTGCAGGACGGCGGTGCGGCCTGCCAACAGCTGAGACCCTGAAGATTGCTTACGGATCAAAACTCCTTCGATCGTCCTAACAGCGTGTCTCACGTGGGGATCGAGCCTTGATCGTTGATCATGTTATGGTGCCGCAAAGATCACCGACATCGGTGGAATCGTTGGTTTGGCAGCGGATCAATGAAGGGCACGGCTGCGCGCAAGTCCCATTCCGCCGGCGCTCCGGCCACCGTCCTTGTTTGCGTGCCAGTACTCCCGTCCGCAGACCGGATCTTCCGCAGCTGCTGGCAGCGCACTCTAGCTGCGAATCGCGCTGTCATGCCAATGAGCGAGCGTTACCCCAAGGCCATGCGATGGGTGGCCTTAGTTGCGTCGGTAACTTGCTCAATGGGAAAAGGGCTATCGAACCCTTCCGTCAATGCCGAAGAGCGGGCCGCGCACAAGCGCCAGTGAGCTAGTCCTGTCGGTGCATGCGCATAGCGTGTTCCTGCCAGAGCCGGAGAGTAGGAATATAGATGTTCGATCGCGATGTGGACTATCCGAGCGCTGTCGCCAGCTACGACGACGAGGGTGGGGACGCGGCCATCGACTGGTGCTGCGAGCACATGGAGGACGGCGACACGCTGACCGTGTGGACCAGCCTGAAGTCCGACCTGCGCAACTGCTCGAAGCTGGAACGGCTCGTGAACCGGCATTCCAACGTCGAGCACGTCATCGGTAGAGGCGGCGGGTTCATCCGTGGCAACGGCCCGGTGGTGATGGCGTGGGCGGATATGGAGGACATCGGGAAGCTGGTACAGTACGGCGGTCGGGGCATCCGTGCCTTGTGCTTCATCACCTGGAACGAAGACGCCATCAGGCCGTGGGTGTCAGCCGTACGGCCAACGGTCCTCGGTGGCGGCTCGGCCTTGCCGTAGCTTCGCCCGCATCCGCTTGGCGATCGTGACACGCTTGAGCCCCAACCGTCCCGTCTTGGACTTCGCGCAGAGGTGCGTGACGCCCAGGAAGTCGAACGTCTCCGGTTTGCCCAGACCCCGTGTGGCCCGCTTCCAGGCGGCGTGGCGCCCGAACTCGATCAACCGGGTCTTGTCCGGGTGCAGGTCCAACCCGAACTTCGCCAACCGCTCGCGAAGCTCGCTGAGGAACCGCCGCGCGTCCCGCTCGTCTTCGAAGCCGACGACGAAGTCGTCGGCTTATGTGGACCGTCGGATTATGTTGAGGTGTGGCTGGTATGCCTGGTGGTGGCGTGGGCTGTCTGTGTTGAGTTGGCATAATCAGCGTCTTGATCTGAGGGGCTTTTCTGTCTGGATGGGTGTCGGACTCCAGATGGGAGAAGATCATGGATCACGGTTGCGGTGTCGTGCGTGGGCCGTTGGCGCCGTACGAGGTGGCGTTGCGCGTGGAGCTCGCGCGGAGCGGCTATGCCGAGTCGTCGGCGAGAGATGTCGTGCGGGCGATGGCTCGGCTGAGCAGGTGGTTGGAGGGAACTGGCCGGACGGCGGCGGATTTGATGCCGCTGGTGGTGGAGGAGTTCCTGGGGCTTCGGCGGGTGCGCTGCGCCAGCGAGTTGGTGGCCCGCAGGGGCTTGGGAGCGGTGCTGCGGTTCCTGCGCGGTGTCGGAGTCGCCCCTGATCCCAGCAAGGTGGATGGCTCTGGCCCGGCGGCGATCCTGTTGGGCCGGTATCGCGCTTGGCTGGTTGGGGAGCGTTGCCTGGCCGCTGAGTCGGTGCGCTGCTATTGCAGCCAAGCCAAGAAGTTCCTGGCGTGGCTGCCCGATCCGCTGGCCGAGTCACTGTCGCGGTTGGACGCCGGGATGGTCACCGCGTTCGTCGTCGATCAGACCGGCGCGGCCGGCAGTGTGTGGTCGGCCAAGGCGTTGGTGACAGCGTTGCGGTCGCTGCTGCGGTTTCTGCACGTGGATGGCGTGGTTCCGGGTCCGCTGGTCGGCGCGGTCCCGGCTGTCGCTGGCTGGCGGCTGGCTGGGTTGCCGCGTGGCCTGGAGCGCGGCCAGGTCGCGGCTGTGCTGGCCGGCCCGGACGCCTCCACGGCGGTCGGCTTGCGTGACCGCGCGGTGCTGATCGTCCTGGCCCGGCTCGGGCTGCGCGGAGCCGAGGCCGCCACGCTCGAGCTGGCCGATGTGGACTGGCGCCGCGGTGAGATCGTCGTGCGGGGCAAGGGATCCCGGGTAGAGCGGGTCCCACTGCCGGTCGAGGTCGGCGAGGCAGTGGCCGCCTATCTGACCGGCGGCCGGCCGGCATGCGCCGGTCGGGCGCTGTTCGTCACGGCGCGCGCGCCTTATCACGCGCTGTCGGGCACAGCGGTCCGGGTGATTATGGGGCGAGCCTGCCAGAACGCGAGTCTGCCCCGCCTGGGTGCGCATCGCCTGCGGCACTCTCTGGCCACCGAAGTGCTGCGGGCCGGTGCTGGGTTGGCCGAGGTCGGGCAGTTGCTTCGGCACCGCAGCCAGCTGTCCACCACCGTTTACGCCAAGGTCGACCACACCGCCCTGCGAACACTGGCACGCCCCTGGCCCCTTCCCGCACCACAGGGTGACCAGTCATGACCACGCTGAGGGAACGCGCTGCGTTTCCCCTCGTACCGTGGAGACATCGCCTATAAGGGAGGGGCGGTGTCGGAGACACGCAGGAAGTTCGATCAGGATTTTAAGGAAGGTGCGGTGCGGCTGGTCCGGGAGACCGGCAAGCCCATCGCGCAGATCGCCCGGGAACTGGGAGTTCATGACGGGACGCTGGGTAACTGGGT
>JBOHHF010000161.1:0-13761 GCA_050700495.1 Pseudonocardiaceae bacterium | reverse complement strand
TCGCGGCCGCCTCGGGTGCTGGGGCTGGTGATCGAACTCGTGATCCGGCAACGGATCTTCGTGCCGATGTTGCGGGTCACCTCGATCGAGCCTGGCGCGGTGGCGCTGGCTACCGGCACGGTGAGCCTGCGCCGGTTCTCGCTGCGCCCCAACGAGACGCTGGTGATCGGGGAGATCTTGGACACTCGGGTACATGTGGCCGCCACCGGAGCGGTGGCGGTCGTGGTGGACGCCGGGATCGAGCAAGCCCGCACCCGGGACTGGGTGATCACGAAACTGGCGGTGCGGGAGCGCATCGGACGGCTCGGGCGGCGGGGCCCGGTTCAGGTACTCGCGTGGGACGAGGTAGCCGGCCTGACGCTGGCCGAGGTGTCCTCCCGTGGGCAGGGTGCCGAACAGCTGCTCGCCCTGTACGAGGGGATGCGCGCGGTGGAGGTCGCCAACGCGCTACGTGACCTGCCGGCCAAGCGCCGCTACGAGGTGGTCGACGCATTGGACGACGAGCGGCTCGCGGACGTGCTGCAGGAGCTGTCCGAGGACGAGCAAGCCGAGGTACTCGCCCATCTGGGCGACGAGCGCGCCGCCGACGTGCTGGAGGCGATGAACCCCGACGACGCCGCCGACCTGCTCGGCGAGCTCGCCCAACCGGAGCGGGAACGGCTGCTGCGGCTGATGGCGCCAGAGGAGTCCGCGCCGGTGCGCAGGCTGCTGGCCTACTCCTCGGACACCGCCGGTGGTCTGATGACGCCGGAACCGGTGGTGCTCACGCCGGACGCCACCGTCGCCGAAGCCCTGGCTCGGGTCCGCGATCCTGAGTTGACCCCCGCGCTGGCAAGCATGGTGTTCGTCTGCCGTCCCCCTTCGGCCACCCCGACTGGGCGCTACCTGGGTTGCGCCCATTTGCAGCGGCTGCTGCGCGAGCCCCCGTCGAACCTGGTGGCGGGCGTACTGGACGCCGAGCTGGCACGGCTCGGACCGCAGGCGTCGCTCGCCGAAGTCACTCGCTACTTCGCTGCCTACGACCTGGTCTGCGCCCCGGTGGTGGACACCGAGGGTCACCTGCTCGGGGCAGTGAGCGTGGATGATCTGCTGGACGCAGCACTGCCCGACGATTGGCGACAGCGGGAGGCTTGGCCCGCCCCGGACTTGACTGGCGAGGTGACCCGTGGCTGAGTCACGTTCGCAGTATTCGGGACGCCGGCTGGACTTACCGCGCGGGCCACGGCGGCTGGCGCCGCGGGTGGATCCGGACGCCTTCGCCCGATTCTCCGAGCGGATCGCCCGTTTCCTGGGCACCGGGCGGTTCCTCGCGGTGCAAACGGTCCTTGTCGTGGTGTGGATCACACTGAATCTGGCGGCGGTGTCGCTACGCTGGGATCCTTACCCGTTCATCCTGCTCAATCTGGCGTTCTCCACGCAGGCGGCCTATGCGGCGCCGCTGATCCTGCTGGCGCAAAACCGTCAGGACGACCGCGACCGGGTCGCGCTGCAGGAAGACCGGGCTCGTGCCGAGCGCACCAAGGCCGATACCGAGTACCTGGCCAGGGAGCTCGCGTCACTGCGGTTGGCCGTCGGCGAGGTGGTCACCCGGGACTTCCTGCGGTCCGAGCTCGTTCGGCTGACCGAGCTCAGGGAACCGGAATCAGCAGCCTCGGAACGGTCCGGATCGGAATGGCCCGGGTATCGACGGGGTGGCAGGACCTGACCGGCGGCCTGGCAGCTGGCGGAATGGACGTCGGCGCCTAGCATGGGAAATGCCCACACCCAATCAGAAGGTCGGTGTCACCCGTGGCCTCCACCCAACCCGTCCCGTCGGTCGACGCAGTTCGAACCGCGCTGGACGGGGTGCACGATCCCGAGATCCATCGGCCGATCACCGAGCTCGGCATGGTCAAAGACGTGACCGTAGCCGGCGACGGAACGGTGGGAGTAGCGGTGTGGCTCACCATCGCCGGCTGCCCGATGCGGGACACCATCACCTCCCGGGTCACCACGGCGGTGTCCGCCGTACCGGGCGTACGCGACGTGCGGGTGGAACTCGACGTGATGAGCGATGCCCAGCGCACCGCGTTGCGCCGCCAGCTGCGGGGCACCGCCGAGGAGCCACGGATCCCGTTCGCCGAACCTGGATCACTGACCCGGGTGTATTGCGTCGCATCCGGCAAGGGCGGAGTCGGCAAGTCCTCGGTGACGGTGAACCTGGCGGCCGCGATGGCCGACCGGGGCCTGTCGGTGGGAGTGGTCGACGCCGACATCTACGGGCACTCGGTGCCCGGCATGCTCGGCACCACCGCCCGTCCCACCCAGGTAGAGAAGATGATCATGCCGCCGACCGCGCACGGCGTGAAGGTCATCTCGATCGGCATGTTCACCAAGGACAACACCCCGGTGGTGTGGCGGGGGCCGATGTTGCACCGCGCGCTGCAGCAGTTCCTCGCCGACGTGTTCTGGGGCGACCTCGACGTGCTCCTGCTCGACCTGCCGCCGGGCACCGGTGACATCGCCATCTCGGTGGCGCAGCTCATCCCTAATGCCGAGATCCTCGTGGTCACCACCCCGCAGCGGGCCGCCGCGGACGTGGCCCAGCGGGCCGGTGCGATCGCGCTGCAGACTCGCCAGCGGCTGATCGGTGTGGTGGAGAACATGTCGTGGCTGCAGCTGCCGGACGGGTCGCGCCACCACCTTTTCGGTTCCGGTGGAGGCCAGGTGGTCGCCGATTCGCTGACCCGCTCATTGGGTAGCGAGGTTCCGCTGCTGGGTCAGGTACCACTGGACCAGAAGCTGCGCGAAACCGGCGACGCCGGCACTCCGCTGGTGCTGGCCGATCCCGCGTCGCCGGCCGCGGTCGTGTTGCGAAAGGTGGCAGACCGGCTCGCGACCCGCTCCCGTGGCCTGGCCGGGCGGCTGCTCTCGGTGAGCCCCCAGTCCCGGTGATCTCCGGCTGTTGCGGAGCATCGCGGGCTGCCGGTCAGGTCGCGTCGGGGTCGAACGGTGCACGCTCACCCGGTTGCAGCGGCCGAAATACCGGGATGCCCCGTCCGGTTGGCGCTGCGTAGCCATTGGACTTGATCACGTCACCGAAAGGATCGTCGTCCAGATCGTCGAGCAGGTGGCGAGTGAACGCGCTGCGTGGGTTCAAACCACGTGAGTTGAAACCGCGAAGCCCACGCAGTTCCTCCAGCGGCTGGCGGAGCTCGTCGAACTCGGGGCCTAGCTCGGAGCGCAGTTGCTCGCGGGCTCCGGTGGCGTACTCCCGCACCTGGCGGATAGTGCGGCCCAGCCAGGCCGCCGCCGACGGCAGGCGTTCCGGACCCAGGATGAACAGCCCGGCGACGACGAGTACCAGGAACTCGGGCCAACCGATATTGATCATCCGCGCACCTCCGTCCCGTCACCAGCTCAGCTAGCGACTCCACCCTAGACGAGCGGGGGCTCTGGCCGCATTGCTCGCGCCGGGCGCTGATCGTGAGAGTCGGCGGCGGTCCTACCGGCTCTCGCCACTCACCACAATCAATCCGACCCCAGCGTGACGGTCACCACCAGCGGGCGCCCATCACGAACCAGGGATACCGGCACCTGTTCGCCGATAGTTCGCTCGCGCACAGCGACGATGAGCTCGTCTGCGCTGCCCACGGTCCGGTCTCCAATCTTGATGATCACGTCGTTCTCCAGGATGCCGCCCTCGGCGGCCGCGCTTCCCTGCTGTACGTTCTGGACCCGGGCGCCGTCGGACTTGCCATCGGTCACCGACGCGGCGTTGACACCCAGATCGGCATGCTGGTAGTGCCCGGTGCGGATCAGCTCCTGCGCGATCTTCGTTGCCGTGTCGATAGGGATGGCGAAGCCGAGCCCGATAGAGCCCCCACCCTCGCCCGCACCCAGGGTGCGGATGGCGGTGTTGATGCCTACCACCGCTCCCGCGGTGTTCACCAGCGCCCCGCCGGAGTTGCCGGGATTGATCGCGGCGTCGGTCTGGATGGCGTCGATCACCGCGTTGCCGTGACCGCCATCCCCCTCCAGCCGCACCGGCCGGTCCACCGCGCTGACGATGCCGCTGGTCACCGTGCCGGCGAGGCCCAGCGGAGAGCCGATAGCGATGACGGAGTCCCCCGGTTTCAGCGCCGAGGAACGCCCCATCTGCGCCACCGTTGGGTTGGCGACGTCGACTTTGACCACGGCGAGATCGGTCTTCGGGTCGCGGCCCACGATCCGCGCCGGCAGCCGGGTGCCGTCGCTGAATACCGCCTCCAAGGTTGCCTGCGAGGTGGTTGCGGCAGGGGCCACGACGTGGTTGTTGGTCACCAGGTAGCCCTGACTGTCGATCACCACTGCGGAACCGAATCCTCCCTGGTCGCCGACCCGGAACTCCAGGGACACCACCGCGGGCAACACCCGACTGGCCACCGCCGCCACCGAGCCCACCGGTCGATCGGTTGCGGTCTCGACCTGCGCCAGCGTCGCGCCCGGATCGGTCAGCAGGTTGCCGCCGTCGGCGCTGAGCCGACCTACGAATCCGCCGACTCCCCCGATCAGCAGCACCACCGCACCCAACAGGGCCAGCGCGCGGTGGCTCAGCTGACGACCGAACAGCGCTTCCTGCAGGCTCAGCCGGGCTCCCGGCCTCGGCGGGTCGCCAGGACCGCGATGGTGTTCGGCAACCGCCGGGGCTCCCAGTACCGCTGCCGCCCACGGGTCACGCCACGGGTTGTGTCCAGCGCCCGGCGGCCAGAAGTCGTCGTCACTCGCCGACCTTTCCGGCGGTTGCACGCCGTTGCGGCCAGGCGGGCGCTGCAACCCCTCACCGGATCCCGACGGCCTGCCGAACGCTGCTGCCAGCGCCTCCGGGGGCGGTGCAGCGGCAGCCGATAGACTTTCGGGTGCATCACCCGGGATATCGCCTGGTGCACGCCACGAGCCATCTGCGTGAACGGCAAAAGCCCCGGAAACGCCGGATGGTCGGCCGAATGTCCGTGCCACCGTCGGGTCCACCGGGGGCCGCTGCGGTGGTCTGGGGACGAATCTCGGCGGCCCCGGACGTCCTTGGGTTGCGAAGGATTCGTCGGGGTTGTGATCCTGCGGCGGGGTCATGGTCTCCCGGAGTCACCTGTGCGCGCTGACGACTACCGAGCTTGCCCGCACTCCGGTGAAGTGTGCGTAGTGCTGCTATCGCCCGATCCAACGACCGAGTACGGAGGGTCCGGTACCCCAGCGCTGGCTCGCGCCCAGCGGAGTGCCGTTACCCAGTGGCGCGGCCGGGACTTTCGGTGTCGCAGCCCGGCCCCGGTCGGCGATCTCGACGACGGTGCCGTCGGCAGCCACCGCCAGCCCATCCGGAGTGCCGGGCAGTTCAGCGGTGTGCGGAATGTCACGCAACGCCGCGAGCAATTCAGCAGGAACCTGCGGGCACTGCGCCGAACGCATCACACTGCGGGCGTGGCGTTGCCCGGCTACCTCCGCGGCGCAGGACTGGCACACGGTGAGGTGTTGGGCGGCCCGGTCGCGGGCGGCCGGACCGAGCTCGCCGTCGACGAAGGCCACCACAGCGTCCACGGCGAGGTGTTGCCCTGCGTTGAGGCCGGCTAACAGATCGGAGAAGGATCGGCCCCGCAGGTCGGTCATCCGGTCTCCTTGTCAGCGTGTGCACGGCGCCGTTCGAGCGCCGCCCTGAGAGCCAGCCTACCGCGGTGGATTCGGCTGCGGACCGTTCCGAGCTTCACCCCGAGCGTAGCGCCGATCTCCTCGTAGGAGAGGCCCTCGACATCACAGAGTACGACGGCTGCCCGGAACTCCGGCGCGAGGTCGTCCAGCGCCTGCTGCAGGTCCGGATCGAGGTGAGTCTCGGCATAGACCTGCTCTGGGCTGGGCCCGCCGCTGACCAACCGGTCGGTGTCCTCCGGCAAACCCTCCATCCGCAGCCGGGAACGGCGCCGCACCATGTCCAGGAACAGGTTCGTGGTGATCCGGTGCAGCCAACCCTCGAACGTGCCGGGCTTGTAGGAGCCGAGGCTGCGAAAGACCCGGATGAACGTCTCCTGGGTGAGGTCCTCGGCATCATGCGGGTTACCGGACAGGCGGTAGGCCAACCGGTAGACCCGGTCGGCGTGGTCCCGCACCACTTGTTCCCAAGACGGTGGTGCCCATCCCTCAACCACCCGAGCCATCTCGTCGTCAGCCCTGATGACGGAGAGCGCCTGGCCGGGGGCAGGATCGCGGAAGCGGATGTCGGTGGCCATCGGGTGTGTCTTGCACCTCCGGGTCGGTGGCAGTCCACGGTCAGGTAGTGCAACGCCGGGGTGGCTGCCAATGTTTCCTGTCGAATGATCCCAACGTTGATGATGGACGATCAGCGTGTGCCGCAAGTAAGCATCGACTAAGAGGATCCTGAGAGCCGTGGAAATACATCGATCGGCGCGGCATCACCCTGATGGGTCCTAGGACAGCGCTACGCTGCGCAATGTGATGTCATCCGACGCCACCGGCGGGCCGCCTGCCCCGGCTGACAGGGCCGTGCGCCAGTACGTGGAGAGTTTTGTCACCGAGGACCAGGCGATCACCGCGGCCCGCGAGCGCGGGCAGGAACTGGGCTGCACCCCGATCCAAGCAGGCGGGGGCGCCGCGCTGCGGTTTTTGGCCGGCGCGCTCGGTGCCCGCGCCGTGGTGGAGGTCGGTACCGGCGCAGGCAGCAGTGGGCTGTGGCTGCTGCGCGGGATGTCCCCTGACGGAGTGCTCACCTCCATCGATGTCGAACCCGAACACCAGCGAGCCGCCCGGCAGGCGTTCGCCGACGCCGGATTCCCGCCGTCGCGCTACCGGCTGATCATGGGACAAGCACTGGACGTGCTGCCCCGGCTCACCGACCGCGGCTACGACCTGGTGTTCGTCGATGCCGCCAAGGCCGAGTACCCGCGTTACCTGGAGGCCGGCGTGCGGTTGCTGCGCACCGGCGGAGTAATCGCATTCGACAACGCCTTGTGGGGCGGCAAAGTGGCCGATCCGGCGTCTCGAGACCCGTCCTCCTCGGCCTTGCGCGAGGTCGGAGCCATGGTACGCGACGACGACACCCTGACACCGCTGATGCTCCCCCTAGGTGACGGCCTCCTCCTAGCCCTACGCACGTCCTGAGGCACCCCGATACCGCGACATGGATCCTTGTCGTTGTTCTGGATCAGCCGTGAGCCGCTACATAGATGCTTGTGGTAGCTCCAGCCTGGAGGTTGTGGAGGAGGTCGGCGAGACTGCGGGCTAGCTCGGGGTTGCGCAGCTGCCCGTCCGGACCGAATGCCTCGTGGGCCTGGCCCACGGACAGCCCACCGTCGAGGACCCGGGCACCGGCGCGACCGAGAACTTTCCGGAGCTCGGCTTGCGCCTCTGCGGCGCCGTAGGCGCTCAGGCTGGCCCCCACCACGGCGACCGGCTTACCGTGAGGACGGCGTCGCCGTAGGGCCGCGACGCCCAATCGACCGCGTTCTTGAGCTGGCCTGAGATCGAGCCGTTGTACATTGTCATGTCCTTCCCGGCCTGGTTGGGCTCAACCGACCGAGTGCACCATCGAGGCGATCGCGACGTCCCCACGCGACGATCGCGCTGACCAGCAGAAGGACCGCCGCCGGAAGCGGGCTGACGCCCAGCATGAGGTCAGTGAGCACCGCACCGACCATCACGCCGGCCAGCAGCAGCGCACCGTAGGCAACCAGCCGCGGGATCAGCAGCGCCACGGCGCCGACGATCTCCAGCCCGCCGGTGAGGTAGCGGAACCACTGCCCGACACCGATCTCGTTGAACAGCTCCACCATCGGTAGGGTCCCGGCCAGCTTCATGCCGCCGGTGTAGAGGAACATCGCCGCGACGAGGATCTGGAGGACCCACAAGATCACGTGCCAGGCGGTTGACCGCGTGTTCGCGACGGTGTCCGGGTGTGTTGCCGACATGATTGTCTCCTTTCCCATGCCTTGACCCTGCCGAAGTGCGCTTACCGTCGGCTGCTCGTCGCCTTACGGTCCGCTGCCCTGGGCGGTTATCGACAGTTCATGCGGTTCGGGGTGCTCGGCCCACTCGCGGTGTGGACCGACGAGGGAGAACCGGTGGCGATCCCGGGCGCCAAGGTCCGGCGCTGCTGGCCGACCTGCTCGTCCACGCCGGCGAGCCGGTGTCCGCTGACCGGCTCATCGACAACCTGTGGGGCGGCGCACCAGAGCACGACACACCGGGCACCAGAACGCGACACGCCGGGCACCGGAGCGCGCTGGCCAACCCGGCCGGCTCGTTGCAGGCCAAGGTTTCACAGCTGCGCCGCGCGCTGGAACAGGCTGAGCCCGGAGCGCGGACCCTGGTGGTGTCACGCCCGTTCGGCTACCTGCTGCAGGTCGGCTCCGACGCAGTGGACGCCGGCCGCTTCGACACGCTGATCACCCGGGCCCGAGCTGTGGGCGAACCCGCGGCCACCGCGGCGTTACTGGCCGACGCGCTGGCGCTCTGGCGGGGGCCGGCGCTGTCGGACTTCGCCGACGACCAATTCGCTCAGCCGGTGATCACCCGGCTCGAGGAGCAGCGGCTGACCGTGTTGGAGGAGCACATCGAGGCGCGGCTCGCGCTCGGTGAACACGCCGCGCTGGCCGGTGAGCTCGATACCCTGGTCGCCAGGTACCCGCTGCGGGAGCGGTTGCGCGCGGCGCAGATGCGCGCGCTGTACCTGGCCGGACGCCAGGCCGAGGCGCTGGACAGCTACCAGCAGCTGCGCGTCCGGTTGGGCGACGAGCTCGGCCTGGATCCTGGCCCCGAGCTCGCCCGCCTGCAGCAGGCGATCCTGACCCACGATCCGGCCCTGGCCACCCGCACGCCATCCGGACATACCCGGACGAACCTTCCGGCGCTGCTGAGCAGTCTGGTGGGCAGGACCACCGCGGTGGCCGACGTGCGCAAGCTGCTCGACACCGGCCGGCTGGTGACGCTGATCGGGCCGGGCGGGGTCGGCAAGACCCGGCTCGCGCTGGAGACGGCCACGCAGCTGGTTGACGGCGTGGCCGACGGGGCCTGGGTGGTGGAGCTGGCCGGACGCGACGATCCCTGCGGTTTCCGCGGCGACGCGGTCAGAGGCCTGGTGGAATTTGTCGCGGCGGCCATTGGCGTTCGAGACGACGCCGCGCTAACCGTGCCACTGGCGGGTGGGCACGAGGAGCTGACCGAGCGGCTGATCGCGGCGTTGCGACACAAGCAGCTGCTGCTCGTACTGGACAACTGCGAGCAGGCGATCGACGCGGTCACCGAACTGGCCGAGCGGCTGCTGCGATCCGCACCCGAGGTGCGAATCCTCGCGACGAGCCGGGAACCGCTGGGGCTGTCGGGCGAACTGCTGTGGGTGGTCCCGGCGCTAGAGCTGCCCGACCTCGCCGTCGTTGACGATCTGGACGCGGTGGCGCGCTGCAGTGCCGTACAACTGTTCGTGCAGCGCGCGGCCGCTGTGACGACGGGCTTCGCGCTCACCGCGGCCAACATGGCTGCGATTGCGGCGATCTGCCGGCGGCTCGACGGTCTCCCACTCGCGCTGGAGCTTGCTGCTGCCCGGGTACGGGTGCTACCGGTGCACGAGTTGGCGGCTCGCCTTGACGACCGGTTCCGGCTGCTCGCCACCAGCACCAGAAACGCGCCGGCCCGGCAGCAGACGCTGCGCGCTGTGGTCGACTGGAGCTGAGAACTGCTCAGCGGGCGGGAGCAGGCCGTGCTGCGCCGGCTGGGAGTCTTCGCGGACGGGTTCACCCTCGCCGCCGCCGAAGTGGTCGGCGCAGCCGGCTTGGTGGACGGCACCGAGGTACTCGACCTGCTGGCACGGTTGGTGGACCGCTCGTTGGTCGTCGCCGAGGATGGTGGCGCGCGTTACCGGCTGCTGGAGACCATCGCGGCTTATGCGCTCGAACGCCTGGACGAGGCCGGCGAGGCCGGCCAGTCCCGGCTGCGGCACGCCCACTGGTATGCCGACCTTGCCGAGCATGCGGACCAGCAGCTACGAGGACATGGCCAGCAGCAGTGGCTGGAGCGCCTCGACATCGAGTCCGCCAACAGTCGGGCCGCACTGACATACGCCGTCGGCCAGTCGGTCGCTCAGTCCGACCCGGCGTTGGCGCTGCGGCTGGCAGGCGCGCTGGCCTGGTACTGGTTCCTTCGCGGCCGACACAGCGAGGGCCGCCGTCTGCTGGCGATGGCGCTGGCAGCCACGGCGCTGCCGACCGGCAGCCAGGTGCCCGTCGCTGCTCGAGCCAGGGCGCTGGCTGGGCTGGCCGGCCTCGGTTCCCATGATCGGACCAGCACCGACACAGCGGAGCACGGTCGAGCGGCGCTCGCCCTCTACGCCGGACTGGAGGATCCGGCGGGGTTGGCGCGCGCGCTGTGGTTGGTCGGCTTGGTCATGGTTGACGGCCGTGAGCCGTCGTCGGGCATCCGGCTGGTCGCCGACGCCCTCACAGGCTTCCGCCGGCTCGGCGACCGATGGGGAGTGGCTGCGGCGTTGAGCATCCGCGGATGGGAACATATGCGCCGCGGCGAGCTACCCGACGCCCAGCGCGACGGTGAGGAGAGCTGGTCGCTGTTCGTTGAGGTCGGGGACCGCTGGGGCCAGGTGCGCAGCGCCGACCTGCTGGGCGTACTGGCCGAGATCGAGGGCGACTACGAGCAGGCCACGGCGCTGCACACCGACGGGCTGCGGCTGGCCGAGGAACTCGGGCTGTGGCCGGTGGTCACCCAGCAGCTGGGCCGTCTCGGCCGGCTCGCCGTGCTGGCCGCCGACTACCCGGCTGCGCTTGCGTTGCACGAGCGTGCCCTGCAACTGGCCCGCGAGCAGGCCTTCGAACGCGGCGTCAGCTTCGCCCGGACCGGTCTGGGCCTGATTGCCCGGCGGCAGGGTCAGCTGGAGAGTGCAGAGTCACAGCTGACAGAGGTGCTCGACGCACACCGCGTGGCGGGCTTCCACCCCGGTACGGCGTTCGTCGCAGCTGAGCTCGGCTTCGTCGCCGAACTTCGCGGTGACGCCGAAGCGGCCCGGGCATGGCACCTCGAGGGCCTGCGTTCCGCGCGGGTCTCGGGAGACCCCCGCGCCATCGCGCTAGCACTCGAGGGGCTCGCCGGTGCCGACGCGCTGGCCGGCCGCCATGATCGGGCGGGGTGGTTGCTGGGGTCCGCTGACGCCGCCCGACGCTCCGTCGACCGGCCGCTGCCCCCCGCCGAGCGCACCGACGTCGACCGGATCAGTGCGGTGCTGCGGGCAGCGCTGGGCGAGGCAGGTTTCGACAAAGCGTGGCACCGCGGTGCGTCGGCCGGTCTCGACGCCGTGCTGGCCACTCTCGATGTGGAGCCGCGCTCGGCGACGCACACTCGACGGACTGCTACTTGAGGTAGGATATCGGCTCATGGCCGACAAAGTGAGCGTGTCGATGCCGCCCGACGTGTCTGCGGCGGTCCGGGCGCGGGTCGGGCGACGGGAGTTCAGCCGCTACGTCACGGCCGCCGTGCGTCGGCAGCTCGAACGTGACCAGCTCGATGCGCTGTTAGCCGAGATGGAGGTCGCCAATGGTCCGGTGTCCACGGACGCGCTTGAGGAGGTCGAGGCACTGTGGCCCGACACCGTGGACGAGCCGCGTTAGGTGGCACGGTTGTCCTGGACGCGGACGGCGTCAGCAAGGCTGCAGCGGCGGATCGCCGGGTCCATGCGATGCTCGTCTCGGCTCGCAACCGTGATGCACGAGTCGTCGTCAGCGCCGTGACGCTCGCCGAGGTGCTGCGTGGTACCCTGCGCGATGCCGCGACTTACCGGGTGTTGAGCCGGATCGCGGAGTTGCCGGTGACCCCCGAGATCGGTCGCGCGGGCGGTGGACTGCTCGGATCGACCGGTCTTTCCGGGGCGACGGTCGATGCTGTCGTAGCCGCGACTGCGCTGAGACAGCCTGGTCCGGTGCTGCTGGTCACGAGCGATCCGAGCGATATGGCGAAGCTCACCGCGAGTCGGTCCGACATCGCCGTGGCGGCGGTCTGACAGCAGGGCGAGCCCTCGGAAGGAGAGCCGGAGACTAGCGTGACCCCATGGACTGGCCTTCGGAAGACGAGGCGGACTTCATGCGCCGTCGCGCGTTCATCTGCGACACCCTGGTGGCCGCTGGGCTGGTCATCGTCTCCGGCGTAATCGACTCAGCCGCCCGGCTCGATCCGGTAGACACCTCACCGGCCGTCCGGGCCCGCAAGGTCACCGACCTGGAGGCAGCCGTGCACGCTCACGCGCTGGGCTTCCCCATCGTGCCCACCATCGACCAGCTACCGGCACTGCTGCGCGACTACGTGGCAGCTCACCATCTCACGAGACAAGTCGGCATCCGCGGAACGTACTCCTCAATGGCCTACCTCGCGGCGTTCATCGGGGCGAACCTGGCCAGCTGGCACGACTACGCCCAAGCGACGCTCTGGTACCGCAAGGCCCTCAGTCACGCCGCCCGAGTCAGTGATCGTGAGGCGACCGGGTGGATCGCCGCGCGATCGACCCTCATTGCCGTGCACCGGGGAGATCACCACCAGGTCATGCACGATGCCGCTTACTCCGTGGCCATCTCCGTGCAAGGCCAGTTGGGCTCCACCCTCGGCAACGCGCTAGCCGCGTCCACCGCCGCCCGGCTGGGTCACCGTGACATCGCCCTCATGGCATTGCGTGACGCCGAGCGCGCCACAGAGTATAGGGATGAGGAGACCTTCACCGCGTACAGCTTTCCCTGGTACCGCCTCAGCCGGTTCGCCAGCGAGGTCTACACCCAACTCGGCGACACAAAGCGCGCTCGGACCATTCAGAGTGAGGCCCTGGCCGCCTACCCGATAGGAGCAGTCACCGATCGGACCTTCCTTGCCCTCGACCACGCCGACTGCCTACGTCAGGAGGGCTACCCGCGCGACGCCGCCAGACACGCCACTGAGACAGTGCGCTCATTGACACCGGAATGCGCCGTTCCGGTTCTGCTCGACCGGGCGGACGAAGTAGCCAACGCCATCGGCGCCACTGGCCGCTCTGACACCGACAATCTCCGCAAAGTGCTGCGGAGCACCCGAGGCATCACGGATGTACGGTGACTGGCGCATCCTCAACAAGATCGGGAGCGGTGGAAACGGTGATGTCTACCGCTGCAAGGGGGCCGATGGTACTGAAGCCGCCATCAAGGTGCTCAGGCGCGACAGGGATCGGCATCGTGACCGCATCGTCCGGTTCTGTAACGAGGTCCGCTTCCTGATCTCGCACGGGTGTCGTCCCGGTGTCGTGCCGTTACTGGATCACGCTCTACCGGACGACCCAACTGAACCAAGCTGGTATGTCATGCCTATGGCGGTGCCTCTACTGAATGCACTGGGCGCCACGCCTGAGTTCTCTCAGGTGGTCCAGGCGGTTGAGCACATTGCGCGGACACTCGCGGCCCTCGCGGCCGAGGGGGTTTCACACCGGGACATTAAGCCGGATAACCTGTTCCAGCTCAACGGCGAGTGGGCGGTCGGCGACTTCGGCCTCGTCAGGTACCCGGAGCATGAGTCGGCCACAAGACATGGCCGACCGCTCGGACCGCGTTACTTCATGGCCCCGGAGATGCGAAGGAACGCCGACACCGCGAATGCTGAGCTCAAACAGGCTGGCCTGTCACCCATCTTATCCGGACCCAGATCACCCGACGGTTGGGTTCCGGAGAACTACGGAGGCGGCGCGACCTGCCCCTGCTGGGGAATTGAGCATCTGTCAAGCCCTTGGCT
>JBOHHF010000160.1:0-1566 GCA_050700495.1 Pseudonocardiaceae bacterium | reverse complement strand
CAACGCTGGTCCAACCGCTGGAAAGCCGCGCTCAACGCCTTCGACATCACCTTCGACGGACGCCTGTCCGCCGGACGGAAGTAACACCCCACAAGATCCCAGTTACACCGTTAACTTGACAGACCCGGCTCCTCCGGTTTCTGCCGGTAGCCACTTGGCTTGTGTCGTGGATCGTCCGACGCTGGTAGGTGCGTGTCACCAGGCGGTGGACGGAGCCACAGGCAGAGGGGAGCCGACCGTGAGGTCCAGTATGGCATCGGCGGAGTTGGTCCATCTGGGGATGGACACCTCGATGAACACGATCGTGGTGGGGGTGTTGCGTCCTGGTGAGGAGATGCCGGTCGTGGACCGGGTCTTCAACGATGAGGAGTCGATCCGGCGGTTGATCGGGCGGTTTCCCGATCGGCGCGTGCTGTCGGCGTGTTATGAGGCGGGGCCGGGTGGTTATGAGCTGTATCGGTTGCTGTCGGCGATGGGGGTGGCCTGTGAGGTGGTCGCGCCGTCGTTGATCCCGAAGGGGTCCTCGGATCGGGTGAAGACGGATAAGCGGGATGCGATCCGGCTGGCCCGGTTGCACCGGGCTGGGGAGCTGACCGCGATCCGGGTGCCGACGCCGGCGGAGGAGGCGGTGCGAGACCTGGTGCGGGCGCGGGCCGATGTGCTGGGTGATCGTAAACGGATGCAGCAGCGGTTGAGTGCGGTGCTGTTGCGGCACGGCCGGATCTGGCGTGGCGGAAGCAAGTGGACGCTGGCGCACCGGGCGTGGGTCGGGCAGCAGGTCTTCGGCGAGCCTGCGCTAAACCGGGTGGTGGCGACCTACCGGGGTGGCTTGGCAGCGCGAGAGGCGGAGCTGACGGCCATCGAGGCCGAGTTGGCCACGTGGGCGAAGGCGCCACCGCTGGCCACCACGGTGGCCAGGCTGGGCGCCTATCGGGGCATCGCGGCGCTGACCGGGATGACTCTGGCCGCCGAAGTGGTGGACTGGCGGCGGTTTGCCACTGCGCGGGCGTTCATGGGCTTTTCCGGGCTGATCCCCAGCGAGTACTCCAGTGGAGACCGTACCCGCCGGGGTCACATCACCAAGGCCGGCCCGGTGGGGGTGCGGACCGCGTTGATCGAGGCGGCCTGGGCATACCAGCACCGGCCGGGGATCGGGGTCACCCTCTCACGCCGCCAGGCCGGTGCCAGCGCGCAGACCCTGGCCCGCTCGTGGACAGCCCAGCAGCGGCTGCACGCCAAGTACAAGAAGATGACCGGGCGCGCCAAGCCACCAGGGGTGGCCGTGGTGGGCATCGCCCGGGAGCTGGCCGGCTTCGTGTGGGCGGAGATGACCAGCTGACCCAACCCCTGGGCGCATCCGGCGCCCCATGCCCAGACCGGTGGTGTACCGGGACGCACGCCGCGGCAGGAATGATCCCCGTGAATGTTTTGAGCGAACCGACGATCCTGCTGGCTAATTCGGTTGAGTGTTGATCGCAGGTCGGCGTGGTTCCTGCTTGTTGACCTTGTGTGTGTTCATGATCGTTCGCGGTCGAGTCTTGTCGTCCCGCGGCCGTGGATGGAGCA
>JBOHHF010000159.1:0-3466 GCA_050700495.1 Pseudonocardiaceae bacterium | reverse complement strand
TCGCGGGAGAGGATCTCCGCCGAGGCGTACTCGCTGAATAGTTGCGGCCACGACTCGACGTCGTTGGTCATCGACCAGACCAGCTCCATCGGAGCGTCGATCACGATCGCGTTGTCGGTGTGCCCGGCCATGTCATACCCCCGTCTCGACGAAACGAGCATTGATGTAGGTCAACGCGGCCCGCGGGGTCGGCATGTGGTGCCGTGCGTCGTCGGGCATCGGTACGCGGAAGTCGCGCTGCACGCGGCCGGCCAGCTCCAGCATGGCCAGCGAGTCGTAGCCGAGTTCCTCGAAAGGTGTATCCAGCACGTCACCGTCCAGGTCGACGGACCCGTCGACGCCGGCTGCGGCGCGCAGCGCTTCCTTGAGATGGTCCAACGTGAAGTTCTGCATGGGGATCCTCTCGGGTCGGTGTGCTGTCGGGAATGGACTCGGGGCCTGGCTCACTCGCGGCCGAGGACGACCGCCGCAGTGAACCCGCCGTGACCACGAGCGACGACCAGCGCCGTGACCAGCGGCCGCTGCCGCGGCTCGTCGCGGACCAGGTCGATGTCGCATCCCGGCGCCAGGCAGACCGGCCCGGTGGTATGCGGGACGACTTGGTCGCGCAGGGCCAGCAGCGCGGTCGCGACGTCCAGGGGGGCACCACCGCCGTAAAGCCGCCCGGTCAGCGTCTTGGGTGCCGTGACCGGAAGCGCGCCTGGCCCGAACACCGCGATGATCGCCTCGGCCTCGATCAGGTCCTCGCTGGGCACGCCGGACGCGTCGGCGAACACGACGTCCACATCGGAGGGTTGGACACCGGCGTCGGCCAGTGCGGACTCGATGGTGCGCCGCAGCGCAGGCGGGCGGCCGGTTTCCGGTGCCGGGTCGAAACCGGCGGCGTAGCCGAGGAGGGTGCCGTACCCGCCAGCACCGCGCTCCGCCGCCGAGCCGGCGTGCTCGACCACCAGGATCGCGCCGCCCTCGCCGGGGAGGTAGCCGCTGGCGTCGACATCGAACGGCAGGTACGCCCGCTCGGTATCCACTACCGTGGACAGCTTTCCGGTGGCCAGTTGGGCAGTGAGCCCGTAGGGGCACAATGACGCATCGGTACCGCCTGTGACGACGAGACGCGAACCGTCGCGGATCAGGCGGCGGGCCTGCCCGAGGGCGTCCAAACCACCTGCCTGCTCGCAGCAGAACACGCCACACGGACCGCGCATCCCATGCCGGATCGACATCTGCCCTGTGGTTGCGGCGTAGAACCAGGCAATAGATTGGTAGGCGCCGACCCAGGAAGGCCCATGAAGATAGAGCCGTTCCATCTCATGCTGGCCGAATTCGGTGCCACCCGAGGAACTCGATGTCACGACCGCCATCTCGTACTCGGGCAGTTGGGCCGGGTCGACGCCGGCATCGGCCAGTGCGGCCTCCGCGGCGACCAGGCCCATATGGGTCCAGCGGTCAGTCTGCGGGATCAGTTTGCTGGGCACGCGATCGGTAGCCACAAAGCCTGGAACCTGGCCAGCGAGCTGCACCGGGTACCCGCTGGGGACGAATCGTGTGATGCGGCCGATGCCCGACTTGCCCGCCAGCACGGACTCCCAGTGCACCTCAGTGCCGATGCCCGTCGGCGCCATCACGCCAATTCCGGTGATCACCGGGTTCATACCAGCGGCACGTCTACCAATGGCTGGTCCGGCCATCTGCCCTCCCCGTGGTCCGACTCGCTCGGCGAGTAAACAGTCCCGACCAGCACTAGAAACGACCTCGAACGTGAGTGGAACCCGGGAGAATCCACGTGATTCCGACATCGACGATTGTCCATTCAGGACATTGCGGTGAGGATCATCGCGCTCTGGAACCCGCCGAAACCACTGCCGACGCTCAGCACCACGTCCATCTTGTGCTCCCGCGCGGTGACGGGCACGTAGTCCAGGTCGCACTCCGGGTCACGGTTGTGCAGGTTCGCGGTCGGCGGCACCACCTGACGGTCCAGCGCAAGGCCGCAGGCCGCCACCTCGATCGAACCGATTGCGCCGAGGGAATGACCGACCATCGACTTGATCGAGCTGACCGGTACCCGATAGGCATGCTCACCCAGGCTCCGCTTGAACGCCGCGGTTTCGTGCCGGTCATTCTGCTAGGTGCCTGACCCGTGCGCGTTGATGTAGTCCACCGCATCCGGATCCAGCCGGGCGCAGTCGAGCGCCGCCCTGATCGCCTCGGCCATCTCCCGGCCATCCGGCCTGAGGCCGGTCATGTGAAAGGCGTTGCTGCGGCCGGCGAAACCGGCAATCTCGGCGTAGACGTGCGCTCCTCGGCCCAGCGCGGCCGACTTGCTTTCCAAGATCATCACAGCCGCCCCCTCGCCCAGTACGAAACCGTCCCGGGTGGCGTCGAACGGGCGGGAGGCGTGTTCCGGATCGTCGTTGCTGGGTGACGTCGCCTTGATCGCATCGAAGCACGCCGACGTGATCGGCGACAGCGGAGCGTCGGTGGCACCTGCCACGACGATGTCGGCCGAGTTCTCCTCGATCAGCTGTGCCCCGTGGCCCACGGCATCCAGTCCGGAGGTGCACCCGGTGGAGATCAGGGCGACCGGCCCCTCCGCGCCGACCTCCCACGCGACTTCCACCGCCATCGTGCTGGGAACCATGTAGCCGTAGAGGTGTGGAACGCCGTAGCTGTGGTCGACCAGCCACTGCCGTCCGCTGTCGCTGAGTACCACGTATTCCTGCTCCAGTCCCATGGTGGCGCCGACTGCACTGCCGATGCTGACCGCGACGCGCTCCGGCCGGGCCGACCCGAGGTTCAGTCCGCTGTCCTTGACCGCCTCTCTGGTGCACACCAGGGCGAACTGTGCCGCTCGGTCCATTCGGCGAGCCTGCCGCGCGGAGAGACCCGCCGCGAGCGGGTCGAAGTCGCACTCCGCGCCGACCCGGGAACGGAACCGGGTAGGGTCGAAGAGGGTGATCATCCTCGTGGCGGTGCGCCCAGCGGTGAGCGCCTTCCAGAACATTTCCCGGCCGACCCCGCCCGGAGCCACCACCCCGATGCCCGTGATGACGGCATGCCGCTGCATCAGGACCCGCCCACCGCGGGATTGGGCGCCGTCGGGTCGGGCAGTGGCTCGGTGTCCACGTGCCCCAGTTCGGGCCGCGGCGCCAGCGGTGAAAGGTGGAACACGATGTGCGCGGGTTTGCCCCCCACGTTCATCAAGCGGTGCCGCACGCCAATCGGCACCAGCAGGGAATCCCCGGGGCCGAGCGGTACCGGATCGCCGTCCAGCCGCATCTCCAGCTCTCCCTCGACGACGTGGAAGAACTCCTCGGAGTACGGGTGGTAGTGCTCGGCGACGAACTCACCGGGCTGTAGCCGCAGCACCCCGCCGAAGCCCGAGGTCGATCCGACGGTCTTGGGGCTCAACGTGACGCGGATGTCCCCGCCGCGCCGCCGGTTTGCGGCCACCTCGCCGGCGCTG
>JBOHHF010000158.1:0-11615 GCA_050700495.1 Pseudonocardiaceae bacterium | reverse complement strand
CACGATGGTGCTGTGCGAGTGCGCAACCTCGTCAAGCAGCGCGAGGCAGCGGGCCTTGAAGGTGCTCGCCTGCATCACCACTTCGGCCATTCGCCCATCATAGACCATGGTCACTGACTATGGTCATGGCTTACTCCCACTCGATGGTGCCGGGGGGCTTGCTGGTCACGTCTAGCACCACCCGGTTGATCTCGGGGACCTCGTTGGTGATCCGACCGGAGATGCGGGCCAGTACTTCATATGGCACCCGGGACCAGTCCGCGGTCATCGCGTCCTCACTGGACACCGGGCGCAGCACCACCGGGTGCCCGTAGGTCCGCCCGTCGCCCTGCACGCCGACGCTGCGCACCTGCGCCAGCAGCACCACCGGGCACTGCCAGATGTCGCGGTCCATCCCGGCCGCGGTGAGCTCCTCCCGGGCGATCGCATCCGCGGCCCGCAACGTCTCCAACCTCTCAGCGGTGACCTCGCCGATGATCCGGATCGCCAAACCGGGTCCCGGAAAAGGCTGGCGGTGCACGATCGTCTCCGGCAGCCCGAGTTCCAGCCCTACCCGCCGCACTTCGTCCTTGAACAGCGCCCGCAACGGTTCGACGAGCTCGAATTTCAGGTCTTCGGGTAATCCGCCGACGTTGTGGTGGCTCTTGATGTTCGCGGTGCCCGAGCCACCACCGGACTCCACCACATCCGGGTACAGGGTGCCTTGCACCAGGAAGCGGATCTCCTGACCGTGCCGGCCAGCCTCGGCTTGTAGATCCCGGGCTGCGGCCTCGAAGATCCGGATGAACTCCCGTCCGATGATCTTGCGCTTGCACTCCGGATCAACCACCCCGGCCAACGCATCGAGGAACCGTTCCCGGGCGTCCACGGTGACCAGCCGGACTCCCGTCGCGGCCACGTAGTCCCGCTCCACCTGGGCACGCTCGCCGGACCGCAGCAGGCCGTGGTCGACGAAGACGCAAGTCAGGTCGTACCCGACGGCTCGGTGCACCAGCGCGGCGGCGACTGCGGAGTCCACTCCCCCGGACAGGCCGCAGATCAACTTGCCGCCCTGGGTCTGGACCCTTATCGCGGCCACAGTCTCGTCGATGACGTTGGCGGTAGTCCAGCTCGGCCGGATGCCGGCCAGCTCGTGCAGGAATCGGCGCAGCACCTCCTGGCCGTGCGGGGAGTGCACCACCTCGGGGTGATATTGCACCCCGGCCAGCCGCCGGCCCGTGTGCTCGAACGCCGCCACCGGGGCGCCCGCCGACCGGGCGGTGACCGCGAAACCCTCCGGCGCGGCGGTGACGGCATCGCCATGGCTCATCCAGACGGGACCGCGTGCGGGCAGCTCGCGGTGCAGCACGCCGCCCCCGTCGAGCACCTGCAGATCGGTGCGCCCGTATTCCCGGGTGCCGGTCTGTTGCACGGCTCCGCCCAGCGCGTCGGCCATCGCCTGGAAACCGTAACAGATCCCCAGCACCGGTACCCCGGCCTCGAACAGTGCCGGGTCGATACGGGGGACGCCTGGGGCGTACACGCTGGCCGGACCCCCGGAGAGCACGATCGCGGCGGGCTTGCTCGCCAGGATGTCCGCCACCGGTGTGGTGTGCGGCACGACCTCGGAGTACACCTGCGCCTCGCGGACCCGCCGAGCGATCAGCTGCGCGTACTGCGCCCCGAAGTCGACGACCAGAACTGCTCGTGAGTGCGTAACAGTGTTATCGCACTCTTTGCCACTCACGAGCGCCCCAGCGCGGCGGGGGCGCCAAGGGGGACGGCGGGTGAACGCGGCGGGATGGGGGCTAGCTGCTGGTAATCCTCGCCCGGAGTGGGCCGTGGGTCCGGTTCGCCCTGGTTGGGCCATAAGGCGAAGGCCCGCTCGGCCAACGCGGTGATGGTCAGCGCCGGGTTCACCCCAAGGTTCGCGCTGACTGCTGACCCGTCCACCACGGACAGGCTCGGGTAGCCGTGCACCCGGTGATAGGGGTCGATGACGCCGTCGGCGGCGGTCGAGCCCATCGGGCAGCCGCCGAGGAAATGCGCCGTCATCGGGACCTCGAACAGCTCGCCCCAGCTGCTCCCGGCAGTGCCGCCGATGTACTGGGCGGTGAGCTGGCTGGCCTGGAAACCGGCCGGGATGAAGGTGGGGTTGAGCTCGCCGTGACCGCGCCGCGAGGTGAGCCGGCCGCGACGGCGGTAGGTGGTCAACGAGTTGTCCAGGGTCTGCATCACCAGCAGGATCACCGTCCGTTCGCTCCAGCGCCGCACCGACAGCAACCGCGCCATCTTGACCGGATGCCGGGCGACGAAGCTTACGAACTGCCGCCAGCGTGGGATATCCGACGCGCCGTCGGTGGCCAACGTCTTCAGCAGGGCCATCGCGTTGCTGCCCCGCCCGTAACGGACTGGCTCGATGTGGGTGTGCTCGTCGGGGTGGAAGGAGGAGGTGATGGCCACTCCGCGGGAGAAGTCGCGCAGTGGGTCCACCGCGTCCCGGCTGGCGCCGACGATCGCCTCGGAGTTCGTCCGGGTCAGCTCGCCCAGCCGAGACGAGAGCCCGGGCAACACGCCGTCGTCACGCATCCGATGCAGCAGTTGCTGGGTGCCCCAGGTGCCCGCGGCGAGCACCACCTGGTTCGTCCGGACCGTCCGGCGCCACCGCTTACCGGTCCGCACGGCGTCGATCTGCCAGGTGCCGTCGGGCTGCGGGCGCAGCGCGGTCACCGTGGTCAGCGGGTGCACGGTGGCACCGGTGCGCTCTGCGAGATAGAGGTAGTTCTTCACCAGGGTGTTCTTGGCGCCGACCCGGCACCCGGTCATGCAGGAGCCGCATTCGGTGCAACCGGTCCGCCGGGGGCCGGCACCGCCGAAGTAGGGGTCATCGACCTCCTCGCCCGGACGGCCAAAGTACACGCCGACGGGCGTGGGGTGGTAGCTCTCGACGACCCCCATGTCCTGCGCGACCCGCTGCATCACCTCGTCGGCGGCCGTGTGGCCGGCGTAGGTCGTTACCCCGAGCATCCGCTGCGCCTGGTCGTAGTAGGCATCGAGCTCAGCGCGCCAGTCAGTGATGTGGGCCCACTGCGGGTCGCGGAAGAACGCCTCTGGCGGCCGGTAGAGGGTGTTGGCGTAGTTCAGTGAACCGCCGCCGACGCCCGCGCCAGCCAGCACCACGAGGTCGCGCAACAGGTGGATGCGCTGGATGCCGTAGCAACCCAGGGCGGGCGCCCACAGGAACTTGCGCAGCTGCCATGACGTGGTCGCCAGCTCCTCGTCGGCGAAGCGCCGCCCCGCCTCGAGCACGCCGACCCGGTAACCCTTCTCGGTCAGCCGCAGCGCGGCCACACTGCCACCGAACCCGGATCCGACCACCACCACGTCGTAATCGACCACGCAAGACCTCCTCATACGTACCTACTGCAGCGTAAACCGAGGCCCCTGAGGGAACCACGCTGCTACAACGGTCGTGGTGAATCTTCGACCATGAGTTCGGGCAGGATTTCGTTCGCCATTCGGACGAACTCGGAACCGTCGCTAGCTGTTGATTCTCCTGCTTCCCTGATCTGCTTGACGACATCGCCCAACCAGTTGACGGAAAATCGATGGGAGTCCGTGGCCAGTTGGCGAAGAAAATGAGCCCGGAAGCGCGATCTGGTATCGGCATCGAAGGGACCAAAACCGTGGAGTGCAATCGCGAGACATGTATCGCATGCGACAGCGAGCTCATCCGTACCCTTCTCCTGAGTAGCAGTAATCCAGAGTGTAATCAGCGCGTTTGCGGCCGAGGCCGGACGCCCCTGAACGAAGCCGCGGAAAGTGGTGACCATGGCGCCGAGGTCACCCCACAGGGGTTCGAGCGCATGCGCGACGCTGTCATCCCGAGCGTCGCATAGAAAATTGCTTTGCGCACACATTCCTTCATGGTTATCATATACCCAGGAAAACATGACCCCCTCTCTCCCGATATTCATAACCCGGGCCGAAATTAAATGTCCAGAACGGATCAGAAGGCGCAGTGCGCAGCTCGGTTGTACCGCGCATTCGCAGGCGCAGGATCCGTCGATCGCCGTCCCACCCTCGAAGGAGCTCCAGCGCGTGAATGAGATTTTCCCAGCCCTCCTTGGGCAGTTGGGCGCGCCACAGTAAAGTGATTCGTCTCCAGTCGTCTACCGGATCGATGCGGTCCGGGAACAGTTGCTGTTCGGTGATCTCTCCGGCGACGAGCACAGCCAGCAGAGCGAGATTCGCCGAGTAGTTCGCATGGCGGGCGGGCACGGAGATCCGGTCCGGTTCGTAGCTGTCGTAGCTGGTGTCATGTCGCGGCAGGAGCGAGTGATGGAACAGGGTCAGCAGCACGTCGCGTCCTGTTTCGGGAACAATCTGCAACTGTTCGGCTAGAAAGGTCACAATCGTGCCGCGCATGGTCAAGGGTGCGAATGGCAGCAGGGCGTGCAGAAAGGCGTCGTCAAGGGGTGCTGGCCGGCTGCGTATTGTGCTGCGGGCGGCGGTGTCGGCCAGGTCATTGAGCTCCCGCGTGACGAGACGCCCAATGAGGTACTCACTGAAGGTGGCGTGCAGGAACTCGTGCGTTCTCAGCCTGGTGCTGTCGCGAGTGGCCTGAGCCGCGTGGATGAAGAAGAACCGGCCAATCACGACCTCGGCAGCGGTGAGTTCGGCGCGCAATCCGGACGTGGGGTGCTGCCGGTTGCCTGGCTCGCCCAGCAATGCGGGGAGGTCGTCGTCGAGCTCGGCTTCGGTCACCCACTGGCGACCGCGATTGAACATCGCAAACGCCACGACCGAGAGGCGAAGCAGCTCCCAGTCGACTGCCTGTTCGAACTGCGCGGAGGATAGGGCCGCCCCTGCCTTGCGGACTTCACGTTCGGCGAACTGGGTCAGCAGTCGCTCATACAACTCGGCCTGTCCCAGTACCGCGTCCTCGCGCTGGAGCGGGTTTCCGTCAGCGTCGTAGAGAGCGAGCATCAGCAGCAACAGCGGCTGGCAGGCCAGCTCGGCGTGGGCGAGCACCGACTCTACGGGTAGGGGGCGCAAGCCACGGGCTGCGAGATGGGGCGCGTTCGCGGTGTTCCACACCGTGAGCCATTGCGCAATCTGGTTGTCGCGGAACGGCTCAAGCCGTACGGCGACCATGCCAGCCACTGGCCGGGCTCGGTCGGCGACGGCGGTGTGGCTAGTCACCAGCACTATCACCGGCCTGCCCTGGTCAGCCTCACGGCGCTGAAAGTCCGCGATCTTCTCCAGGTAGTCGGACTGGCTTGCTCCGGTTGCCTGCAGCAACTCGTCAAACCCGTCCAGCAGCACCACCGGCAGGGCATCGCCAGCGCTACGTGCAAGGGCGGCCCACGACATGCTCTCGCCGGTAGCGGCCCTGATGGCATATTTGATCTGAGCTTGCAGGTCGGCGTCGGCGGGCACCTCGCGCAGCACCACTCGCAACGCCAGGAACTCGCTGGGCGGCAGCCGCGCCGCGAGCACCTGGGTGAGCACCGACTTTCCGGCACCCGGCTGGCCGAGTGCCAACAGGGGTGCCTCGGTCGCCTGGGGCGCGGTGAGATACCCGAAGAGGAAACCCTCCAGATCATCCCGAACCGGGTGCTCGTTCCACCACTGCTCCTCGGCGAGCCGTTCGGTTATCTGCACCTGAGCGGTCCGGAACTCCGGGTTCACATACGCCTCGGCCAGCAGCGGGATACGCAGCCCATCCGGGACGTCCCCCGAAGAGAGAATCGGCCGGTGCAGCGCAGCCTGATAGGCACGAGCCAATGTGAGGCGCCGCTCATCGGGCACCCGGCCGGCACTGATACCGGTGAGGACTTTCTCCACCCCGGCCAGCCCGATGCTCACTTGCCGGATCTCAGCACGAGTCGCTTGGTGGTCCACCAGATTCGCCCACAAAGCAACTTCGGGGTAATCAGTCGCCAGGCGCCGGAACAGCTCCTCATACCGTGCGACGGTTCGGGCTGGCACGTCTCGGCATACGGTGTCCCGGAACTGCTGTCGGCGGGTGTCATTCAGCCGGTCCCACAAGGCCAGACCCGTCACGAACCGGGACACCTCGTCCGACAGGTGCTGGTAGAAGCCGTTCAACATCTCCAGGGTCAGCTCGTACGGCCGCTGGGCGGCGGGCATCGGGACATCGGCCCGCAGCAGCGCATCCGCCAACGTCCGCAACCGTGCGGTCCCCATCGCGCCGCCGGTGGATACCGCGACCTGCTCAGCTCTCGTGAGCTTCAGCTCCTTGACGTCAAAGGGGAGGCTCGCCTCTCGCAGAGACTCGAAGTACGCCGTGAGCACGATGACCGCGTGCGCAGCGGCGAGCCGCTCGCTGCGGCGCAGCCGGCTCACCCCGCGCAGCCGCTCCGCCAACACGGCGTCGGCGTAGCTCAACCCTCTCGCCATCAACTCTCCTACTTCCTGACCGCGTTCTGGATACAGACTGCGCCAAACAGAGCACAAATAACAGCAGTCTGCATCCAGAACGCGGGCAAGGGGGCGGCTCAGGGGCGGATGGTGAGGCCGACCTTCTGGAATTCTTTGAGTTCTGAGTAGCCGGTTTTGGCCATGGCGCGGCGCAACGCGCCGAACAGGTTCACCTTGCCGCTGGGATCGCAGGCCGGGCCGAACAGCAGGGTGTCAATGCCGATCGAACCCTGTGGCACGTCGATGACGTGGCTGCGCGGTAGCGACGGGTGCGCCGCGGCGGCGGTCCAGTACAAGCCGTTGCCGGGAGCCTCGGCGGCGGGGGCCAGCGGTTCACCGAGCATTACCGCATCCGCCCCGCAGGCGATCGCCTTGGCAATGTCGCCGCTGGTGCGCATCCCACCGTCGGCGATCACGTGCACGTACCGTCCACCGGTCTCGTCCAGGTAGTCGCGCCGAGCGGCTGCTGCATCGGCGACCGCGGTGGCCATCGGCACCCCGATGCCGAGCACGTCACTGGTCGAGGTGCTCGCACCTGCCCCATGGCCCACGATCACACCCGCGGCCCCGGTGCGCATCAAATGCATCGCAGTGCGGTGGTCGCCCACTCCACCGGCGATCACCGGGACGTCCATCGAGGCGATGAACTCTACGAGGTTGAGCGGCTCGGCAGCGCTGGAGACATGCTCGGCCGAGACGATGGTGCCCTGCACGACGAGGATCTCAACACCGGCGGCGAGTAGGTCGGGAGCAAGGCCGCGAGCGTGCTGCGGGCTGACCCGGGCGGCCACCGTCACGCCGGACGCGGCCACCTGGCCGATCGCCTCGGTGAGCAGATCGACCCGGATCGGGGCCGAGTGCCACTGCTGCAGCAACCGTACCGCGGCAGCCTCGTCGGCCTCGTCCATCGCGGAGGTGAGCCGGAACAGCAGCTTGTCGACGTTGGGATGGCGCGCCCACAGCCCCTCAGCGTTGAGCACTCCCAGCCCGCCGAGCTCACCGATCCGGATCGCCATCGCCGGTGACACGATCGCGTCGGTGGGGTGGGTCACCAATGGGATGTCGAAGCGGTAGGCGTCGATCTGCCAGGTGGTGGACACGTCCCGGGAGGAGCGGGTGCGCCGCGAGGGCACGATCTCCACGTCGTCGAAGCCATAGGCCCGCCGTGCGGTGCGGCCCATGCCGATCTCCACCAGGTCCCGCATCTCAGCGCACCGCGTAGTTCGGGGCCTCCACCGTCATGGTGATGTCATGTGGGTGGCTCTCCTTGATACCGGCCGCCGTGATCTGCACCAGCTGCGCGCTCTGCAACGCGGGGATCGTCGCGGCCCCGGCATAGCCCATCGCCGCTCGCAGGCCGCCAACGAGCTGGTGAGCCACCAACGACAGCGGCCCGCGGAAAGGAACCCGCCCCTCGATGCCCTCGGGCACCAGCTTGTCGTCGGAGAGCACGTCGTCGGCGAAGTAGCGGTCCCTGGAGTACGACCGCCCGGGACCGCGCAAGGCCATGGCGCCCATCGAGCCCATCCCACGATAGGTCTTGTACTGCTTGCCGTCGACCAGGATCAGATCACCCGGCGCCTCGGCGGTGCCTCCGAGCAGGCTGCCCAGCATCACGGTGCTGGCACCGGCGACGATGGCCTTGGCGATATCGCCGGAGTATTGGATACCGCCATCGCCGATCACCGGAACACCCGCGGGGCGACACGCCTGGTCCGCCTCGAAGATGGCGCTGATCTGCGGCACGCCCACCCCTGCCACCACCCGGGTAGTGCAGATCGAGCCGGGACCCACGCCGACCTTGACCGCGTCCGCGCCGGCGTCGACCAGCGCCTGCGCACCGGCCCGGGTGGCGACGTTGCCGCCGACGATATCGACAGTGCTGCCCAGCTCGGCCTTAAGCGTGCTGATCATCTGCAGCACTCCCCGGGAGTGCCCGTGCGCGGTGTCCACGACGAGCACGTCGACGCCGACCTCGACGAGCAATGCGGCCCGCTGCTTGGCACCCTCGCCGACCCCGATAGCGGCTCCTACCAGGAGCCGCCCGTCTGGATCCTTGGTCGCCAAGGGGTATTTCTCCGTCTTCACGAAGTCCTTGACCGTGATCAGACCACGCAGCCTGCCGTGCCCGTCGACGATCGGCAGCTTCTCGACCTTGTGGCGGCGCAGCAGGCCCAGTGCCGCGTCTGCGGTGACCCCTACCTGCGCAGTGATCAACGGCGGCTTGGTCATCACGTCGGCGACCCGCTTGCCATGGTCGACTTCGAAGCGCATGTCCCGGTTGGTGATGATCCCGACCAGCACGCCGTCGGCGTCGGTGACGGGTACGCCGGAGATCCGGTAACGGGCGCACAGCGCGTCCACGTCGGCCAGGTTGTTCTCCGGCAAGCAGGTCACCGGGTCGGTTACCATGCCCGCCTCGGACCGCTTGACCAGCTCCACCTGCGCGGCCTGCTCCTCGGCCGGCAGGTTGCGGTGCAGCACCCCCATCCCGCCGTGACGGGCCATCGCGATGGCCATCCGCGCCTCGGTCACGGTATCCATCGCTGAGGAGACCAGCGGCACCCGCAGGGTGATGTTGCGGGACAGCTTGGTGGACGTATCGACCTCCGCGGGTACCACGTCGGATTCAGCGGGTAACAGCAATACATCGTCGAAGGTCAGACCGAGCAGCGCGAACTTCGACGGGAAGCCGGGCGCGGTGAGCTCGCTGGTCATGCGCAGGGACGACCTTCCTGGCAGTAGCTGGAGTCGGTTGGCGGCCGGGTGTGGGCAAACCCTCGTGTGGGGTCGAATCCATGGTATCCGTCACAGCACCATTTACCGGGACCAGCTACCGAGAAGGTACGGTGCCAGCCGTGGCGCATGACTCACTTCCCCCTGACCCGTTCGCCGGTGACCCGGAGGATCCGACGCTGGCGCTGGAGGCATTGGATGATCCCGCGGACGCCGATGAGGAGCCGCTGGACGACGAGGAGCGGGCGGGGCTGCTCGCCGACCTGAGCGATCTGGCCGTCTACCAGGCGCTGCTCGCGCCTCGCGGACTGCGCGGGATCGTTGTGGACTGCCCGGACTGTGCCGAGCAGCACTATCACGACTGGCACTTGCTGCGGGCGAGCCTGCAGCAGCTGCTCGAGGTGGGCCGGATGCGCCCGCACGAGCCCGCCTACGACCCGGATCCTGCCGGTTACGTGAGCTGGGAGTACTGCCGGGGCTACGCCGACGCTGTCGTCGCTGAGGAGGGCGGCAGCTGAGCCGGACCAGCCAGCTGGGGCTGATCAGGCTTTTCGGGACCGCCGTACCCGGAATCGATGTCTCCCGGGCTCCTAGACACGCCGGGGCTGGTAGACCTGCCGGAGCGGGGATCCTCGGGCCTGCCCGGGGAAGGCGGGGGCGATGAATACGGCGGTGCTGGCGGGATGAAGTCTGGTGGCGGCGGCGAACCGATCGGCTTCGCACTCGGTTGAGTGGGTTGGTCGTCGGGCCCCGTGGGGGGAGTTGACTCCGGGATCGATTCTGCCCCCGGGGTCGGGGTCGGCTCCGTCGATGGGGTCGGGGTCGGCTCCGTCGATGGGGTCGGCGACGGGCTCCGGGTCGGCTCCGGCTTAGCAGAATCTGGTTGCGTGGACGGGGAGGTGGCCGAGGACGAGGAATCCGACGGCCGTGGCACGAGTCGTTCCGACGAGCTGGCATCCGGCGGCACCGGCCGCGAAGCTTGCGGAGGCGTGCCCGCGTCCAGTTTCCGCTCGAGATCACGATGTTGGCCGGCGAGGTCGGTTTTGCCCTCGGCTTCGGCGATCACCGGGAGCTGCTGGCGAATGCGGTCAAGCGACGCCTTGGCCCGCTCAGGTTTGTTCTCTTGCAGCGCCTTGTTGGCCTGTTCGAGTTCGGTCCGGACCGAGGCCGCAGTCTCCACCGAGCGGGCGTAGTCGGAATAGAGCACCTCGGTCACGCCCCACAGGTTGTCACCGGGCTGGGCAGACTTGGCGACCAGACCCACTGCGGAGAAGGCGATCACCAATACCGCCGCGGCCGCCGCGACCGGACCGAATACGGGGCGACGGCGTCGGATCGGCCGACGGGCGGCGCTGATCACCGCCAAGGCGGTGTCGGTGTCCACCAGCAACCGGTTCGAGTCGGCATGCACTTCGTGACGCCAAGCCGTCAGAACACGCGTCAACTCCCCGTCAACGTCGCCGACGTCACCGGGTGGACGGCCGGCGCTGCCGAGCATGTCGAGCAGGAGATCGTCGGCTTGGACGGCGGCCAGATCAGCGGGCATCTCAGAGGGATCCACGTTGGGATGGCTAGTGAGGTGACCGTTGGGATGGCCAGCACGTGGATCGTCATTGCGACCGGACATTCAGACCACCTCCTCGGACTGCAGTACGTTGCGTAGCTTGCCCAACGCCCGATGCTGTGCTACCCGGACCGCGCCGGGAGTCGAGCCCACCGCCTCGGCGGTCTCCTCCGCCGACAACCCCGCCACGACTCGCAGGACGAGAATCTCGCGCTGCTTGTCCGGCAGCATGTCCAGGAGCTTGTCCATCCGCCCAGCCAGCTCACCCTGCATCGCCCGCTGCTCCGGCCCGTCAGCAGTTTCCGGAGAATCGGGGACCTCCGGAACGGGCTCGGAACGGTTGCGCGCCGACGACCGGTGAGCGTCGGCCACCTTGTGCGCTGCGATGCCGTACACGAAGGCGAGAAATGGCCGACCCTGATCGCGGTAACCGGGCAGGGCCGCAAACACCGCGAGACACACCTCCTGAGCCACATCGTCCGCCGAAGCAAACGTCTTCTCCTGACTGCCAACACGCGCGCGGCAGTACCGCACCACGAGAGGACGGATCCAGCGAAGCACACCGTCGACGGCAACTCGGTCACCGTCGACGGCGGCTCCAACCAGGACGTTGAGGTCGTCCCCCACGACAGTCATCGCAGAATGCAGCCCTGCCGTTACGACGCGGGACCAACCGGGCTGCACGCCGGCTGGCGGTGGCCATTCCGCTGTCCCGGCCATCCATCACCTTCCCGAGACCACGGCACCTCGGGTGCCACCGTAGTGGTCAACAGATCAACTGCCCAAAGCGGTGTCGCTGTGCGGTCTCGCAGCTGCCATGCCCCAGATCAACCCCCATGCCCCAGACCAACCCCATACCCCAGACCAACCCCATACCCCAGACCAACGC
>JBOHHF010000157.1:0-12128 GCA_050700495.1 Pseudonocardiaceae bacterium | reverse complement strand
CTGGTGGGCGGTTGCTGGTGGGAGTGGGCGACCGCTTGCCGGGTGCGCGTGACCGGCGATGCGCTCACCGTCTTGCACACCGTGGTCAGCGACTGGCGATGTGCCTAATCCCCGACCGGCCGCTGGGCGGGCCACCAGCGACACAGATCACCACCGCGACGACGAGACGCGAGCGATCGTCCGCGTGGACGTCCACAAGCGATGGCCCCCTACTCGCGCAGGCGCGCGAGACCGCGCGGACGAACCACCCGCTGACTACCCGCACACAGAAGGAGAGGCAGGCGGGGGTACCCCATCCGGGCCCGTTGAAAACGGTGTGTCCAGCGTGGTGGGTGCTGGTCTGCCTCACCAGGGTTTTCTGCCTTCTCGCAGCTCAGGGGTAGGGCAGGGACCGGGCATGGGAGGAGGCATGTGCCCTAGCCCAAGGTTGGTGCCTCACCGCCTGCCCGCCGATCGGATCTACTCGAAGGTCCCGGCGAACCGTCACTTGTAGCACGTCCACGCAGGTCATGACGTAGTATATGAAAATGGCTTGACTCAACACGAACCGCACCGCGGCGAGCAGACGCGGATGATGATCCGCTCGCTCCAGCTCAACGAGGGTGTTCCACACCGAATCGACCACCAGCCGGGCATGCGGGCGCTGGGCCAGCCACGACAGGGTCCGGACCGACAGGCGCAGCGTGGCCTCCACCGTGGGCAGTATCGTGGACATCAGCCACCACCCGGCGCGTCAGGAAGCAGACGCGGTGCTACAGCGGGCATGGTGTACCTCCATCTCAGGGGTTGGTTGGTGGCCGGCTGGCCGCCAGGAGCCGAGCGCGGGGGCCGCTCGCTCTCAACCGGCGGCCAGCCGGCGATCTCGGAGCCGACCGGCACCATGCCTGGCACGGCACGGTCACCACCGCGGGCCGGCAGTACAGGTGGCGAGCCGGGCAGCTCGCGTTGTGGCCTTGCCTGGTGAGGGGGGTCGGATCGTCATCGGGCGTTGCTGGGCTCGCGGGACGTGCAAGCTCTCCGGCGCCGGGTAGTCGGTGGTGGGGGCGTCGGGATGTGCCGGGTGCACCAAATCGAGCAAGGCCCGCAGCGCCTGCTGCGGTGGACCCTCGTAGGCCCAGACCACGACTTCGGGGGCGAAGATATCCACCGTGTCCCGTTTAGGCACTCTGGCGGTGATGACCCGATCAAAGTCCCGGACGGTGAGCAGATCGACGCAGGCGTAGTGGCCCCACTCGTAGGCGGCGACCAGCGCG
Organism: Pseudonocardiaceae bacterium; assembly: GCA_050700495.1. Lineage (GTDB taxonomy): Bacteria > Actinomycetota > Actinomycetes > Mycobacteriales > Pseudonocardiaceae. Next base: position 10,875 of record JBOHHF010000157.1, on the reverse strand, counting down.
TTCGGCGCCGTCGTGGGCCCGCAACAATACAGCGTGAACCCGTCGGTGACCACGTCGACGAGCAGTTGTTCCACCACCGCGGGCAGACCCACCCGCTCACCGTGGCCAGGGCTTGCTGAGGGGGCGGGTCTCATCGGGTGCTGCCTCCCGCGCCGGCTAGGCCGCCTCCTGGTGGGCGGCCTAGCCGGGGACGCGTGTGCTGGCCAGGCGAGCGGACGGGCACGAGTGCCCACCGCAGCTGATGCTCGGCACTCGACGCCTCGTGCGGGCGGCGTGGAACCGGCTGGCCGCCAGGAGCGAAAGTACGCACGGTGATACTCACAACCGGCGGCCAGCCGGGATCTTGGTGGGAAACAGAGGATCGGGCACCTGCAGGGTTGCCCTGCGGGGTGTGGCGATGGACGGCTGGCATTGATCGGGACGGATGCTCCACTCCATGGGCCGCGAATGTATGGGCCCACATCACACTCGACAGGTACGGTCTTTACCACCGGTTGGGCAGACCACCGTCCGGTCCAGCGAGACTCTCGGCTGGATATCGACGACGTGGATGATGCCCGCGCTGGCCTGATCACTACCGGAGGCCCGAGTTTTGGTCGACCGCTACACTGGGGGTTCGCGGTCCCAGGCTCGGACCTGCGCCAACTCCGACCAGTCGCCGCCACCCACAGGGGAACTGACATGGCCAAGGGTCGGTGCCAGAGTCCCCATGGCCGTGCTGCAGTACGTAAGCTCGATGGAGCGGCGGGAGGAGACCTGATGCGACCGGATATGAGCTTCGGCGATCGGCTACGCCACTACCGCGAGCGCGCCGGCAAGACTCGCGCCGTCCTGGGTGGGCTGGTGGGCCGTAGCGAGGAATGGGTCAAGGCGGCCGAGAACGACCGGTTGCTCACTCCCCGGCTGCCGATGTTGCTGCGGATAGCCGATGTGCTCGGCATCACCGATCTAGCCCAGCTGACCGGCGACCAATCCATCCCCGTCGCGTCGATCAGCAAAGGCACGCACGACGCAGCCGGCGACGTGGCCACCGTGATGATCAACGCCGCCCGGACGCCAGCGGCCGAGCAGCCATCACTTCCCGCGCTGACCGCCCAGGTTGACCAAGCGTGGACTTTGTGGCACCGCTCGGATGCGCACCGCACCGCGGTGGCAACTGTGCTGCCCAACCTTTTCGCCGCTGTCCACGCCGCCACCCGCGCCTTGACCGGCGACCCCCGCCGGGCTGCGCTGGCTGAGCAGGCCCGCGTCTACCACCTGGCCCAAAACTTCTTTGCCTTCCAGCCCGCCGAACAATTTGTGTGGTTGGCCGCCGACCGGGCCATGACCGCCGCCACCGATGCCGACGATCCCGCCGCTATCGCCGCCGCGGCGTGGTACTACGCCCACGTCTACCGCTCCTCCGCGCAACTCGATGCCGCCGAGGATGTCCTCGTCTCAGCGGCCGGCCTGCTCGACCCCGATGCCGGCAGCGAGCACTTGGCCCGGTGGGGTCAACTTCAGCTCGGCTTGGCGTTGACCCACGCCAAAGCTGGCCACGCCGGCCACGCCTGGCGACACTTCGACCTCGCCAGCGACGCCGCCGACCGGCACGGTGGCACCCACCCGTGGCTGATGTTCGGTCGGCCAGCCGTCGACGCCTACGCCGTGACCATCGACACCGACCTGTTCCGGCTCGGTGAGGCTGCCCGCCGCGTCGAGCGCTATGACCCGGCCCAGCTGCCCTCCCGCACCCGCCGCGCGGTCTACTTCATCGACGCCGCTCGTACGCACAGTCTCCAAAAGAACAACTTTGCCGTCGTTCATCTCCTCGGCAACGCCGTGCGTGAGGCCACCGAAACCGTCCGATACAACACCTTCGCCCGCGCCACCACGCTGGAGCTGGCCAAACACGGCGGCGCGGTCCGCGCCGACGCCCGCCAACTCGCCGCCGCTATGGGCCTGGCCAGCTGACGCGCAGTCCACCGATCAGGGGCGCTGACAATCACTGAGCACACGTTCGACCTGGATGAACCACGTGCGCTCCTGCAGCGAGTACTCAAGGAGGTGGCGGGCGCCGGCTTCGCGATGCAGCCCTGGTCGCCCAGGTCGCCACCGCCCTGTGCATTCCCCCACGCCGACCCCACCGGCACCCGCCATGTCGGGGTCTCCGACGTGGCGGCCATCGAGCAGGCCACCGCCGCGTTCAGCAACCAGGACTTCGCCACGGGATCAGGACCGGTGCGAGACGTCGCCGTCGCGCAACTGCGCTCGGTGCTGCCCCTGCTGGACGCCCAGATGACTCCCGAAGTACGGCCCCGGCTGTACCTGGCCACCGCACGGCTGACCACCCAGGCGGGCTGGATGAGCTTCCAGGTCAACCAGCACGACGCGGCCCGACGACTGTGGATGATCGCGCTCGATATCACCCGCGACACCGATCACCCGCTCAGCACAGATGGCATGCCGGGGTGAGACAGATCGCAGGTGTCGGCGTGGCTGTGGGCCACGGTCTGGATGGCGCAGGCGAGCGCCTCGCGGGGGGTGCGTTCGGAGTTGGTCGCGAGCAGGTGGAGCAGCTGGGTCCCGAGCCGCCAGACATACCAGGGCGTGCCGTGCAGGCATCCTGTCTGGAGTCCCTCGGGGGTGCTGAGGCCGTCGAGGAGCACGACGGCCTCAGCACTGGCGGCGATCCAGTCCTCGTAGTGCCGCGATCCCGCGGCATGGCCGAAGGTGACGTCCACCCAACACCGCTCTGCCCTCGGCGCCTGCGGACGGTGATGCCGTCTGCTGCCAACCAGCGTGGTGCCAATCATGGGTGGTTGACCCTGGCACGAGTGGGAATTTTCCCCCGCTCCACGCGGTTGCGCTGGCCTGCGCAAATAAGGGGGAGGGTGGGAAAAACTTCCGGTCGGTCCGGCCGCTGAGCCTCCGCGCGGTCACCGATGGGCTTACGGTTCGCAGTGGATCCGGTACCGCAGGCAACCTGGTGGGGGTCGGCGATGCCCCGGAAGGCGGGGAATTCGGCGAAGGCCGAACGTGATCAGTTGCGCGAGCGGATGCGCGGCTACGGGTGCACCGTCGGCCAGATCGCGGCCGAGATGGCTCGCCGGTTCGGCCTGCGCCCGCGGGTGGCGTGGCGGCATGCTCTGGGCTGGCCGCAGTGGAAGGTGGCACAGCAGTACAACACCGTCCATCCTGGGTCGAAGCTGTCGGACCACCGGGTCAGCGAGTACGAGAGCTGGCCATATGGCGGCAGCCCACCCAGCCTGCGCTACCTGGCCCGGCTGGCCGCCACCTTCGGTCACGGGTGTACCCCGGCCCAGCTTGTTGACGCCGACGATCTGGAACAGCTGATCCCTGCCGATCGCTGCCTGCTCACCACCGGCCACCTACCCACGGCGAGCAGTGCCGGAGTACCGAGCTCCCTGACGCCCAGCACGCCGCCGCGCCGGGGCACCCAGCTCACTGTGGTTGCGGCGGGTCAGCCCGGTAGCGAGCTGGTGGTGCCAGCGGATCCTGCGGTGTGGGCGATCGCGCTGAGTCTGCCGCTTCCCGGCGACCTCGGCCCGCTACTGATGACCTGCCTGGGGTCACTGACGGCGTCTGATGATGCGCTGGCCACGCCTGGTGGGTGGGAGCAGGCCTACCATCGGCTTGTTCAGTTCCTCACCAGTTGGGCTCACACCATGAAGCGCCGCGACGCACTCCGCGCCCTGGGCTGGGCGGCCACCGCCGCGTCGGTCGGCCACTCCCTGAACCTCGACGAGCAAGCGCGCCTCGCCGCGGCGCTCAGCAACCCCGGCCGGGTCGACGCGCGGATCATTGACCATATCGACGCGGTGCTGTGGAGCTGCACGAGGCAGGATGACGCGCTCGGCCCGCACGCGGTGCTCGACACCGTGCTCGCGCAGCGCCATCTGGCCCGTTCACTGCTGCCGGGCTGCCCGGCCACGCTGCGGCCCAGGCTGCTCTCGACGCTGAGCAACGCCACGCGCAAGGCCGGGTGGCTCTGCTTCGACCTGAACGATTTCGCCGGCGCGACCTACTTTTATGAGGATGCCCGCGCATTGGCCCACGAGGCGGAGAACGTCGAGCTGGGGGCGCATGTGCTGCGCAATATGAGCCACTTGGCCGTCTGGCAGGGTCAGCCCCGGATCGGTATCGACCACGTCGTGGCGGCCAATGAGTGGGCCAGCCGCACCGGTGACATGCGATTGCGGGCCTACTGCGCTGACGGGGCCGCGGTGGCGTATGCCACTGACGGGCAGCGACACCCGTGCTTGACAGCCCTTGACGCGGCGCACACCGCGGTCGGGAGAATCGGTGACGAGGCCCCGGGATCGCTGTACTCCTATGCCGAAGCGACACACATCATGCATCGCGGCTTGTGTCACCTGAAGCTGCGCGACGCCCCGCGCGCTGCTGACTATGCACAGCAGTCACTCAGGACTCTGGACCCGTCAAAGACCCGCAATGTGGCGATGACCAAGGTGGACCTCTCCAGCGCGTACGTGCAGTCCGGTGAGATCGACGAGGCGGCGCGCCTGCTCGGTGACGCCGGCGAGATCGCGGCGCGGAACAGCTCGGCCCGGCTGATCGGAGTGGTGACACAGGCCCACGCCGACCTGCGGCCTTGGGCGCACACCACGGCCGTTCGCGCGCTTGACGATCGCTTGGCGTCGCGAAGCCGTCTAACAACACGGTCACCCACGTGGACGGGATAGGGATTGGGATTGGGACAGCTTCACAATGGCCCCGACGTGCCTTCTTCTTCGCCGACGGACGGGGTCGACGTGGGTGCCGATGGCCGGCGTCGCAGTGGAGAATAACCACCGCCCGGTTTCGGGCGACTCTACTGTCGAGTTCGGGAACCCAGGAGGCCGTTGTCGCCGGCGGGACGACTGCTGACGCGGATCCCGGGCTACTTGCGATCTTGAAACAACCGTGACCAGTACAACTACACCCACGACAACAACGGTGGAATGCTTGTTGCCCGTGCTGATGCTGATCGGAAAAACGCGGAATACAGTCGTACAATTCAATACTAACAAGAATAACCTCGACGGTGCCGGCGGCGTTATCACCATCGTCTGCGAGCCGCAGGAAAACCTCACCTTCGCTCGCAACAGCGTCGACGCGCCAAATGCGGCCACGAGCCGGCTTTGCCGCGAGCCGACGGCAGGTTCGCCCGAGCACGGTAGGGTGCCCTGCCCAGCCAGCGCACCTTTGGGCGAGCGTAGACCCAGGTGTGGATCACCTCATTGGTTACCCAGAGAGCCTGCTGGCCGTGGTGCCCGTAGCGCGCCGCGCGATCTCGCGGAGCACCACGTTGGGACACCGCCCGATCCATGCGGCGATCACTACTTCCCGCAAGCTTCTCGGCGGCCCCTCGGGAGATCCCTTCCCGGTGGGCCTCGGCCACATCGTGCGATGGGCAGCTCGCCCGGCGCTCCTCGTCGACAGTACCGCCGGCGATCTACACCAAAGTCAATTGCTTCCACGGTTGAGATCAAGGTCGGTACATGCTGCGTTACATCGCTGTAAATTAGTGTAAACATTACGAAAACAAGTGTCTTCAGTCTGAGGGGGGCAGCTCCCTCGAAAGGCGTATGGCGTCAGGCGTAGGGCGCTACTACCGTCTCGGGGATTGCCAGCCTGTCTTCGGAGATGGGCTAGCTTGGAGCTGCTCCTCACAGCATGATCAGCTCTACGGTGTTGGTCTGGATGTATCGCTTGCCACTGGAGGCAGATCATGGCCTATCCCGAACGCTGCGTGCAGGGGCCACCGAGGTTAGTGGACCGACGGCGGCGCGCAGTACCGGGCGCGCAGTACCATCTGAGTGCAGCGTTGGCGGCGCTCTTAACCCAGGCGAGCGGCTTCGCAGTCTGTGCACCATCCTCAGCACACCCACGGGAAAACAATAGGGCGCCTTTGGCCACCGGTCGCCCGGCGGAGACCACTGACAACACTGACAACTCAGCCGCCGGATGTCTGGCCCTCCGAGTAACCCACAGCTATCCGGGAGCCGCGCCGTCTTGACTCCCTTCGTTCACCAAGCCGTGACCGAAATAATACTGCAGCCACATCTCCAGGCTCAGTCACCCACGGCGCCCAACACACTTTGTGAATTACGCGGCGGGCCTGCGCTCCGAGCCGGCATAACCCAGTGCCAGCAGCTTCTCGTGCACCCGGTCGACGCGGATCTTCCCGTCCGAGCGCTCCATCAACTCCTCGACTTCGGGTAAGAACTCGCCGATCAACTATGGTCTGACGGCTGGCTGTTCGGACAACTCACCGACTCCCGGGTGGTGACATAGTGGAAGACGGTGTGATGCGAACAGCCCGCAAGCTCCCCATCGTCCCGGACAGCGCTTCAGCACCGCCAACCGCGTCCGAGAAGGACCCCTACTCAACCGCGGGACGCGGCGAGGCAGACGGCGTCGCGTCGGGGTGTCGAGCAGATCCCATGGCCACCAACGGGCAGTTCTCATATCCGCCAGCGAACGGCTTCGTGGCCGTCTACGGGCAGGATCCCGTGGCCACCGTCACCCGGCTCGACTGGGGGTCGATCGAAACTCGAGGCGAGTGCGGAACTGTAACGATTTCGCGGCTGGCTGGAGTGGTCACTCGATTCAGAGTGTACGTTCAGTGGGACATAGGCAAATTTGCCGACACCGAGATGTTCGTCGCCTTTGGAGGTAGGGAACGCAGCTCTCGGCGGGTCGGCCCGCTGCGCCCGCGCCGCGGCCGAGTTCGAGGTGGGCAGCCGAGAGCCTCCACACCATCATCGGGTCGAAAGAATTTGCTTCAGCAGGTATCTAAAGACCTAAGTGGCGCATCTATATAACCATAGGCGATAAAGCCTGGGAGGATCATCTCAGAGACGCATAAAACTAGTTGGTGGTGGAAAATTATGCATGTTCGAGTACTGGGGCCTCTGGAGGTCGTGCGCGGCAACGAGATAGTGACCCCATCCGCACCGAAACTGAGGCGGGTACTGGCACTACTCGCCGTCAACGCAGGCAGTGGGGTGCACACCGACCAAATCGTCGATGAGCTCTGGGAGGATCGGCCTCCTCCCAGTGCGATGACCACACTTCAGACGTACGTATACCAGCTGCGCAAGCTCCTCAACCTGCCGGCAGAAAACAGCACTCCGAGCACCGGCGCAGATGGCGCGGATCGAGCCGGAGTGCCGACTCTGCGCACGTTGATGGGCAGGTACGTGCTCACGCTGCCATCAGCCGCGCTTGACTCCCGCGAGTTTGAACAGCTCGCCGCGCAGGGCCGGGCGCACTTGGACGCAGGCAGGCATGAGGAGGCCGTCGATACGCTTCGGGCGGCGCTGGGGCTGTGGCGCGGACCAGTGTTCTCCGACATCGGTGCCGGTCCCGTCTTGCAGATCATCGCAGTTCGGCTCGACGAGGTCCGGAAGAGCTCTCTAGAGCAGCGGATCGAAGCTGAGATGACACTCGGGCGTCACCACGAGCTGATCAGCGAGCTCACCGGTCTGGTCGCCCAGCAACCCACCCACGAAGCGTTCCAGGCCAAGCTCATCCTGGCGCTCTACCGCGCGGGCCGACGCTCCGATGCGCTGCAGGTCTATCAACGAGCCCGGGCCGCGCTGACCAGCGAGCTGGGGCTGGAACCATCGTCTGAGCTGCAACGCCTACACCGCGCGGTGCTCCATGCAGACACTGGCCTTGACTCGTCGAGTGGCCCTCCCGCACAGGTTCGCGTCGCGAGAGCGGGCCCACCCCCCAGCGATCTGCCGCCGGACGTGTCACCCTTCGTAGGTCGGAAGGAAGCGCTGGCCCAGGTTCGACGGTTGCTGCAGGTGCCGTGCCAATCCGCTGCACCGAACGTGGTCGTGGTCTACGGGAAACCGGGGTCAGGAAAGTCGGCGTTTTGCGTGCATGCTGCTCATGCTCTCCGTGCGAGCTACCCGGACGGTCAGTTGTTCATCGAGCTCGTGGACGCCACCGGAGCGCGGGTCGACACCTCGACCGCACTCGGCTACTGCCTACGTGCCGCACGCATTCCTGACGACCACGTACCCGTCTCGCTGGATGAACGCACCAGGCTGTTCCGCAGCTGGACGGCCAACCGCAGGATGCTGATGGTGCTCGATGACGCGACGAGCGCCGATCAGCTTCTCTCGCTGTTACCCACTGGCTCGGGCTGTGCAGCCCTCGTGGCGTGCCGCCGGCGCCTGCCCGGTCCGTCGATCGCGTCAACGGTCTGCCTGAAGCCGCTGCTTGCCTGCGACGCGGAAGCGATGCTGACCGAGATGCTGGGTCGCCAGCGGATCGCCGGCGACCCAGCGGCGGCGCAAGAGCTGGTGCAAGTCTGCGAGGGATTGCACCTGGCGCTGCACACCGCGGCGACCAAGCTCTTGCTGCGACCACACTGGCCGATCCGCCGCATGATCGACCGGATACGCCCGGATCGGCACCGGCCGCACATGGTGTCGGCGAAGGAGCTGGGAATGCACACGAGCGTGCGCCGGACCTATCAGTTGATGCCGCCCGCGGTTCGCGCGACGTTTCGCGTGGCTGCTGCACTGGTGCAACCGACCACAGCAGTGGCCGTCAGGCGGGCGCTGGGTGTGGACGTGTGCTACGCCGAGGAACTGCTGGAGGAGCTCGTCGAGTTCGAGCTTGCCGAGGTCGAGCGCGGCGGGGACAAGCTGGGCGAAACCTTCCGTTACCAGGTCACGCCACTAGTGCGCGCTTCAGCCGCGCACCTGGACGGAACAAAGGACACTGCGGCGCCAGGCTGGCACGGCAAAACAGGCCGCGCCTCCGGCGCGTTAGCCCGGACGATTTGCTAAGGATTGATTTCTTGACCCCGCCGAGCCACCAACTCCACCGCGCTTCGAGCACGGTCCCATCCCGGCCTGTCACGGTCGTCATCGTCAGCCCCGCGCCCGCAGGGGTTAGGGACACGCTGAGATGGAGAAGCCCATGCGCGAAACCACCCGGATCCTCGTCAGCTACTGGGGACCTGAGGAATGGGTGGATACCTCGGGCTGCCACGCCAGCGCAACGCCATGAACGAGGGCGCCGCCCTACCACAGGCCGCCGGCGTCTGGTCACATGCCAGTGCACCCTGGTACCGCACGCTCTTCCTGACCGACATGTGGGAGCGGTTCGGCTTTTACGGCATGCAGGCAATCCTCGTGCTCTACGCCGCCGCGCCGGAGAGCCGCGGCGGTCTCGGATTACCGAGTGCTGACGCGGCCGCCCTTTTCGGCGCGTGGATCGGCTTGGCGTTCATGTTTTCCATGCCCGGCGGCTGGGTCGGTGACCGGCTGCTCGGCCCCCGCCGGGCGCTGCTGGTAGGTGGCGTCATCATCGCGCTCGGTCACTTCAGCCTCGCCGTACCAGCTGCGGGTTTCACCGCGGTAGGCCTGCTCCTGCTTGCACTGGGCACCGGCCTGTACAAGCCGAACCACCAGACGATGATCAACATGATGTTCGGTAAGGACAGCGGGCGCCGCGAGTCGGGTATTTCCCTGATGTACGTAGGGATTCAGGTGAGCGCGCTGCTCGCCCCGCTGATCACCGGATATCTCGGTGAACGGGTGAACTGGCACGTGGGCTTCGCCATCGCAGGCCTCGCCATGCTGATCGGCGTCGTCCAGCTCGCCACCGCAGCCAGGCAGTTCGGTTCCGTGGGCGGGCAGCCTGGCCGGCCACTGAATGCCGTTGCGCGCCGCACGGTTGCGCGCCGGACCAGCGCGGTCCTTGCGACGCTGCTCGCCCTGGTGGTGGCCGGCCTGCTCACCGGCACGCTTACTCCCACCTCAGGCATCATCGTCGTGGGGCTGCTGGGACTGATCGTTCCGGTGATCGCCTTCCTGCTGGTGCACCGGCACCCGGAGCTGCAGGCCGGGGACCGGCAACGGCTGCGCGCGTTCCTCTGGGTCTTCCTCGGTTCGGCGCTGTTCTGGATGATGATTGCCCAGGACGGCTCGGTGCTGACCCTGTTCGCCCGCGACTCCACCGACCTCAACGCCGCCGGTTTCACCCTGCCGGTGAGCTGGCTGCTGTCGGCGACCCCGCTGTTCATCCTGTTCTTGGCGCCCTGCTTTGCGTGGGCCCTGGCGCGGATGCGCACGCACGCCACGGTGCCGACCAAATTCGCCCTTGGACTGCTGCTGGCGGGCACCAGCTTCTTGCTGATGTCCGTGGCGGCAGCACTGGCCGCCGACGATGCCAAGGTGTCTCCGATCTGGCTGCTCACCGTCTACTTCATGCACGCCTGCGGTGAGCTGATCATCGCCGCGGTGGGTATCAGCGCCGCCGCGGACGTGTTGCCGCCTGCCTTCATGGGCCAGACGCTGGGCCTGCTCTGGCTGTTCGCAGCGCTGGGTGGTGGTCTGGGTAGTCAGATCGTGCGGCTCAGCCAAAGCCTGCCGCAGACGGTGTACTTCTTGGGCTGTGGCCTCGTCACCACGTTTGCCGGCCTGGTGTTCGCGTGGCGACGCCGCGCGATCACCCGGGCGCTGGCAGCTGGACTCACCACCACCGTGGTCATCACACCGGTTGCCGCGACGACCTAGCACAGGGACGACGTAGCACATGACAGTGACCACACGGCCGAGGAGGACTCGTTGGACCAGGGACTGAAGGACGTCGGGCTCAGCAGCTTTGAAGCGCACTGATCCGGGGAACCGGAGACCCACGTGGATATCGGAATCGGGTTGCCGACCACCGTGCCGGGCATCTCGGGGCAGGTGCTGGTCGGGTGGGCACGGCGAGCCGAGCAGCACGGGTTCTCCAGCCTCGGCGTGCTGGACCGGCTGGTCCATGACAACTACGATCCGCTGGTCTCGCTGGCCGCCGCTGCCGCAGTGACGCAACGGATCCAACTAGCCACGACGATCC
>JBOHHF010000156.1:0-6671 GCA_050700495.1 Pseudonocardiaceae bacterium | reverse complement strand
CCTGCGTGGTCGGCGCGCTGAGGGCGGTACTGGGGCAGCCGGCTGCAGCTGAAGTCGTGTCAGTACTGTCCGGCGATCGCAAGCTCGTGCGGTGTCGTCGGCAATCGGAGGGGGGGCGGGAGTATCGCCGCCCCTCCGATTATCATTTGGTTATCTGTCAGACAGTTGTGTTGCATCCAACGGCTAGGTCAAACTAGGTAATCACATTGCTGGGCCTAGGTAGTGATGCCCTGGCTGCTCGCCGAACGGGTCTGGTGTTCTTGCCGAGAGTGACCGCCTCGCGCCCGTTCTCGCTGGACCGCTGACGATCCCGCTACCAGGGCTTACCTCGGTCGGCAAAGCTGACCTGCGGCAGGGCGCCTCGGGTGGCAGTCGGGGGACGCCCGGTCTAAACGTCGTGCGCTAAGTACCCATTTCCAGGTTCTGAGTAGCTGTTCGTCGCTGACTAGGTAGTCGAAAACCGGTGTCCCGACTAGGTAGTGCGGGCAGAAGTTTCCGTGGTGGATGCATGTTGCCACGAGGCCTTTTTCTGGCCAGGCTATAAATTAAGCCGAATCGACGGAGCCGTCGATGAGGTGGTCCGTTCCGGCCCGCTGGGGGCCACTTTGAGGAGGATTGCATGTCTGACGCATTGAGCTTTGTTGAGATCGACGGCCAGCACGTGGAGCTGCTCCCCGCACGTACTGTCCTGTCGACGTTCTCCATGGGCGGTGGCGACGGCGGCGCCGGCGGTGCCGGTGGCGACGCCCAGGGCGGCCTCGGCGTTAACCTGCTGAGCGGCATCGGTGTCCTGGGTACTGGAAACGCTAGTGCGGGTAACGCTACCGGTGGTGCCGGTGGCAGCGCTAACGGCGGTCGCGGCTGAGCCAGCGGAAGCTGACGTGTGAATCGGTGATGGCGTGGGGTGCCGTTGGCTAGGGAACGGCACCCGGCGTGGCCGGCGGTAGCTGAGGCGGTGCTGGGGCAGCCGACTGTAGCTCAGTCGTGCAGTGCCGCCGCGCGATCAGGTGATCGGGTGCGGTGCCGCCGGCAACGGGGGGGTGGACCGAGATGGCCACCCCCCCGTTTATTATCTGGTCATCACTGATTCGGTCATCTATGTGATTTACCGCGCCGGGGTCCCAAGTAGTCGCGCGTTGGTTTCATTCGAACGGTGCAGATGTTCTTGCAGGGGCCGGTCGCATAATCGGAAAATCGGCGTCCTGATTAGGTACTGCAGGTAAGAGTTAGGTGGCGAATGCATGTTGCCATGGCGCCCGCTGCCGGTCATGATATAGCTAAGCCAAATCGGCGGAGCTGCCGATGAGGTGGCCCGTTCCGGCCCACTGGGGGCCTCTTTGAGGAGGATTATATGTCTGATGCATTGAGCTTTGTTGAGATCGACGGCCAGCACGTGGAGCTGCTCCCCGCACGTACTGTCCTGTCCATGTTCGCCACTGGTGGTTGCTGCGAGGCCCCGGCCGGCGGTGGCGGCGACGGTGGTGCCGGTGGTGCCGGTGGTAATGCCCAGGGCGGCGTGGGCGTTAACGTGCTGAGCGGCATCGGTGTCCTGGGCACGGGAAGCGCCAGCGCGGGTGACGCTACCGGTGGTGCCGGTGGCAGCGCTGACGGCGGCCGCGGCTGAGCCAGCGGAAGCTGACGTTGTGCAGGTGAACGCGCGGGGTGCCGTTGGCTAGGGAACGGCACCGGCGTGGCTGGCGGTAGCGCTGAGGGCGGTGCTGGGGCAGCCGACTGTAGCTCAGTCGTGCAGTGCCGCCGCGCGATCAGGTGATCGGGTGCGGTGCCGCCGGCAACGGGGGGTGGCCGAATTGGCGGGGGGTGGCCGAATTGGCCACCCCCCCGTTTATTATTTGGGTCATCACTGATTTGGTCATCACTGAGCACTGGACACTATCCAATAGCTAGATCAACACTAGGTGATTGCCGCCACTGGGCCCGGTAGTCACGTGCTGGTTTCCGCTGAACGGGACAGGTGTTCATGCAGGGGTCGGCCACCCTGCGCCCGGTATCGACTGGTCGTCGGTGTGATTGCACCATCTATCCATACGCCCGCAGCCGGATGACCAGCGGCAACGCGGCTTCGGCAGGCACCGGATAATACCAGTCCGAACGTGCGCAGTAGGTAGCCGGTTTCACGGTCTAGTTAATTGTTCGCCGCTGACCGGGTAGTTGAAGGTCGGCGTCATGATTAGGTACCTCGGTCAAAAGTTAAGTGACGAATGTATGTTGTCCTGACGCCGGCTTCTGGTCATGCTTATAGCCTAAGCCAAATCGGCGGAGCTGCCGATGAGGTGGTCCGTTCCGGCCCACTGCGGGCCTCTCTGAGGAGGATTGCATGTCTGACGCATTGAGCTTTGTTGAGATCGACGGCCAGCACGTGGAGCTGCTCCCCGCACGTACTGTCCTGTCCATGTTCGCCACCGGTTGTGGCTGCAAGGCCCCCGCCGGCGGTGGCGGCGACGGCGGCGTCGGCGGTGCCGGCGGCGACGCCCAGGGCGGCCTCGGTATCAACGTGCTGAGCGGCATCGGCATCCTGGGCACTGGGACCGCCAGCGCTGGTAACGCCACCGGCGGTGCCGGCGGCAGCGCTGACGGCGGCCGCGGCTGAGCCAGCGAAAGCTGACGTTGTGCTGGTAAACGCGTGAGGTGCCGTTGGCTAGGGAACGGCACCGGCGTGGCTGGCGGTAGCGCTGAGGGCGGTGCTGGGGCAGCCGACTGTAGCTCAGTCGTGCAGTGCCGCCGCGCGATCAGGTGATCGGGTGCGGTGCCGTCGGCGCAGGAGGGGTGGCCGGAACGCGGCCACCCCTCCTCTATGTGTGCGGCGTTTCGGGTGAGCGGCGTTCGGCCCGTTTCACTTCGAGTGCGCTTCTTCAATCAACCGCTACACCACCCCGCTGCCGGGTTGAGTGGCGATGCGGCCCCACGCGGAGACCAGAGCCGGCGACATGACCGCAAACGACGAGTCAGCGCAGAGCGCCAGTGCTGCAGCAACGTCATCGTCGTTGATCAATCCAGCCGCAATCATCGCGGTCCGCACCCGCTCGATGGTCAGCGTGAAGAACTCCATCTCCGGCGTATTACCCCGAAGCATCCGGTTGCGAGCCTCGCAACCGACCTCAACCAGACCCTGCTCGCGGAACAGCTCCGGAAGGCGGCGCCCGAAAATCGGCGCGAAACCGGCCGAGGTGAGGAACTCCTGCACGGCGACCAGGACTGCCTCGAACACCGCGGACGGGGTGATCTCATACCGGGTCGACCAGTCACCGGCCTCCACAACCAACCATCCGCCCGGCCGAACCCAACCGGCGAGCCGCTTCAAAGCGCCCGCTGAGTCAGGCAGATGTTCGATGACGAGCCGGGTGTGGACCAGATCGAAAGGCTCACCAGGCCGGTCGTCGACGGTGAAGTCGTGCTGCAGCACCTGCAGGTTCGGCGCCTCGTCGGCTATCAGGTAGCCGGGGTCCAGGTCCGTAGCGACCACGTGACCGCTGTCGCCCACCCGATCGGCGAGCCACTGCGCCAGCGACCCGCCCCCGGCCCCCACCTCCGCGCAGCGCCAGCCCGGACCGACACCCAGCCGGGTCAGCACGTCGCTGCTGATCAGGTCAGCGGCGACCTCGATGCCGGCCAGTCGCTTCTGCTCGCGATCCCACTCTCCCGCGAAGACGTAAGTCATGGACTCTCCTCCTCAAGCGGTCATGCGGCAGCGCCGACGGCTTGGGCCGGCCAATCTGACCGCACCGAAATCCCGATCGTCGCACGATTGATCTTGTTTGGCTACCGGTGCCGGGTTCGGGGTCGCGGCTTGAGATGACCTGCGGGTCTCGTCGGTTTCCCGTAACGTTCGCGCTGGTGAGCTCTGCAACGGGAACACGAAAAGTGGGCGAGGGGGGAGTTGAACCCCCACGTCCTTACGGACACACGGACCTGAACCGTGCGCGTCTGCCATTCCGCCACTCGCCCGAGTGACCGCGGCAGCCTAGCACGCACACTCCACCATCGGAGATGCAGCGGATTCTGCCCGCTGGCCCGCCGGATACGATCGGGGCAGGCTGGCAGTAGGACCCCTGGCACAACCTGCGAGAGGAGGAGGTCGCCGTGGGCAAGGCGCAGCGGTTCGAGCGTCGGTTGCAGGGTATGGTCGGCGACGCCTTTGCCCGGGTCTTCGGCGGTAGCGTGGTGCCGCAGGAGGTGGCCCAGGCGCTTCAGCGTGAGGCCGACGACAACGCACGTCCGCTCGCGGGGGGGCGGGTGCTCGCGCCTAACCGTTATACCGTCACGCTGGGGGCAACCGACCACGACCGGCTCGCAGGCGACGAGCAGCGGGTGATCCGGATGCTCAAGAGCTGCATCCAGGGCCATCTCACCGAGCAGTCCTGGGACATCTACGGAGACGTGGTGGTGGCTCTGAAGCGGTCTGAGACGCTGCACACGGGACAGTTCCGCACCAGCTCGTCTGTTGATCCCGACGCACCGCAACCTCGTACTGCAGGAGACCGAGCCATGAGCCAGCAACAGGGCGAGCACCCCGAGGACGGCCAGCGGGGTCACACCCCCCCGCGGGGGTACGGCCACGACCGGACCGGCCACGACGCCAACCCGCATTACGGCTACGCGGCCCAGTACCCCCAGGGCCAGGGCCGTCCCCAGAACTATGGGGACCAGAACTACGGGGACCAGAACTACGGGGACCAGAACTATCGCCAGTACGGCTATGGCCAGGGTCCGGGTCATGAACAGGGTTACGACCAGAGCTACGAGCAGGGTTACAGCCAAGCCGGCTCCGGCTCCGGCTCCGGCTCCGGCTCCGGCTCCGGCTATGCCCAGGGCTACCAGGTCCCCGACCAGGGCTACCAGCGGACCTACGGAGACCCGAACTACGGCCAGTACGGCGGTTCGCAGCCGGGGTACGGGTATGAGCATGGTGGCTACGGTGCGGGCCAGGGCTATGGCACGCAGGGCTACCCGGCTCCCGCGGTGCCGGTCGGCCCTCGCCACCTGGTGGCCTCGCTCACTGTGGACGACGGGTCGAACCGCCAGTGCCAGCTTACCGAGGGCGCCACGGTGGTGGGCCGCGGTCAGGACGCGCAGTTCCGGCTGCCTGACACCGGCGTGTCCCGGCGGCACTTGGAGATCGTGTGGGACGGCCGGACGGCGACGCTCGCCGACCTCGGATCCACCAACGGCACGACGGTCAACGGCACCCCGGTACAAACCTGGCAGCTCGCCGATGGCGACGTGGTCCGGGTCGGGCACTGTTCGCTTGTCTTCCGTACCCAAGGTTGAGCCGAGCCACCTAACAGAGACGACCAGGGCGTGCCGGAGCTGGTGCTGCAGCTGACTAGAGCGGGCTTTCTTCTCCTGCTCTGGCTGTTCGTTGTCGCAGCGCTGCGTATCGTGCGCTCCGACCTGTTCGCCGCGTCCGGGTTGCGCGCCAGCCTGCCGCTGTCGCGCCGCGGTGCCCGCGCGGAGCGTAACCGGGCCGCACGCCAGCTGGTGGTCACCGCCGGTGGGCTGGCGGGCACCCGCATCTCGCTCGACGGTAGGCCTATCCTCATTGGGCGTGCCGACGACTCGACTCTGGTGCTCGACGACGATTACGCGTCCACCCGGCACGCGCGGCTCGGGTTCCAGGGCGGAGACTGGTTTCTGGAGGATCTGGGCTCCACCAACGGCACCTATCTGGACCGAGCTAAGGTCACCGGACCTACCCGGGTTCCGCCTGGAGTCCCGATCCGTATCGGCAAGACGGTGATCGAGCTGCGCTCATGACTCTGGTCCTTCGCTACGCAGCCCGAAGCGACCGCGGCCTGGTCCGGCAGAACAACCAGGACGCGGTCTACGCGGGCCCGCGCTTGCTGGCGTTGGCTGACGGGATGGGTGGTCATGCAGCAGGGGAGGTGGCGGCCAAGGTCGTCATCGCGGCGTTCGTCCCGCTGGACGACGACGAGCCCGGCAACGACCTGCTGGACCAGCTCCATGAGGCCACCCTCGCTGGTAACGCCGCGATCAGCGAACTTGTTCGCGAGGACCCGGAACGGGAGGGCATGGGCACCACGCTGACCGCGGTGCTCTTCGCCGGTAACAAGATCGGTCTGGCCCATGTCGGCGACTCCCGTGCCTACCTCATGCGCGACGGTGTATTCAGCCAGATCACCCACGACGACACCTTCGTCCAGTCGTTGATCGACGAGGGCCGGATCTCCGAGGACGAGGCCAGCCACCATCCGCAACGCTCGCTGCTGCTCAAGGCGCTCACCGGGCATGAGGTGGAGCCCTCACTCACCGTCCGGGAGGCCCGCGCCGGGGACCGCTACCTGCTGTGCTCCGACGGGCTTTCCGGGGTGGTCAGCGCCGAGACCCTCGCCGAGGGGCTCACGATCCCCGATCCGCAGGCCTGCTCCGACCGGCTCATTGAGCTGGCCCTCAAGGGTGGTGGGCCGGACAACATCACCTGCATCGTGGCCGACGTGGTGGACGTCGAGTACGGCGAGGACGCGCCCATCATCGGCGGGGCGGCGGGCGACGGCGTCGAGGAACCACAGCCGGACTCGGCGGCCGCCAGGGCCGCGACGACCACCCTGCCGCGCCCGGAACCCACCCGGATCGAACCCAGCAGACCCCCAGCCCCCCATCCCGAGCTGCGCCGCCGCACGCGGCGGCGCACGCTG
>JBOHHF010000155.1:0-37793 GCA_050700495.1 Pseudonocardiaceae bacterium | reverse complement strand
AAGGGCGCTGAGCCGATCGAGGCTGGCCACGGTGACCTCGGCGGTCAGAGTGGCGTTGCGGACGTTCGCGCCCGGCTTAAGCCCTAGGCGCAGCTCGCTACCACTCACAATGGCCTCGATGAGATCGGTGAGGTTGTCATCCATCCGTACCGTCGCCTGTTCAGGTTTACCCACCGTCACCCGCACCACGAAATCGGCCCCGGCCACAATCGAAGTGATACCGGGCAAGGCGATCACCCGGTTGATCAGGCGACCGGAGCCGGCCACCGATCTGCTGTCGGAGTAGCTCCCGTCGGACGCACCAGTGCCACCGTCGCGGTCGCCGCCGGTATCACCGTCGCTGCTGTAGCCAGTACTCCCGGTGCTATTGGTGCTACTGGTCGAGGTGCCCAGGCAGCCGGCCAGCAATACCACCGCGGCCAGCACAGCCACCGCTCGCACCACCCCAAGGATCACCCACCGCGCACCACGGTCTGAGACACCCGCCACTACGACCTCCTCGTGCAACCGCGTCGGTCCCTCACGTTGGTGTCCGCCACACTGCCAGCCGCCGTGCCGGGTCGCCGTCCCCCAACACCAACAGCCGCTCCCTCACCACCGGTCTCCCGGGCCACGATGATCAAAAATCTGATGAGCAGCGCGCTCGAATATATAAGCCATGTGACAGGAAGGGTGGCCGCGCCTTCCCCCCCTCCTGAGCCACCGGCGGCAAGCACCGCTATTATTTAGCGGCTTGAAGCCGTTCTTGCCGGAGCCGTCGCGATCGGAGGAACATTAGTCCGACATAGGGATTGTTCGTGACGGATCGCCAGGTGTGACAAAACCAGTTCGAGCCACTCGAATGGTCTAGTAGGCCCCAATCGTTGATAGCCTGCACGTTCCGCTCGATCACAATTTCCGCTACGACTACTCTCCGAATTCGATTCCTACTGAGAGTGCCAGGATGCACCAAGAATACCTTGCCTCCAGTGACAGCCGAGATGAAACTTCGGCGCGGATTCGTCCGGAATGGGCAGCTCAAAAATGATACTTCTCAGCGTTGCTGCGGCACTCTGGATCTCATGGTCGACGAACCGGGATGCTGGCCGGGGTGGGCATGCGTAGCGTGGGCCCGTGACCCTTTTCCCCCAGTGTAGATCAACTCTGCTGAGATCAACTCGGCCTCCCGCCGATCTGCCGCGCACGCTGGGCGCGTTGCGCGCCGGCGGGCACGTCCAGCGCGACGTCAAGGGTGAGGTGCGCGCGAATCTACTCGACGCACTACGCAGCGAGCGAGATCCGTGGCCGGGCATCGTCGGGTTTTCCGACACCGTGTTGCCGCAACTGGAACGGGCCCTGCTGGCCGGACACGACGTGGTGCTGCTCGGTGAGCGCGGCCAGGGAAAGACTCGCCTACTACGCACCCTGGTCGGGCTGCTCGACGAATGGACGCCGGTCATCGACGGTGCCCAGTTGGCCGAACACCCTTACCAGCCGATCACCCCAGGCTCGATCCGCCGGGCCGCGGAACTCGGTGATGACCTGCCGGTGGCTTGGCTGCACCGCGCACTGCGCTACACTGAGAAGCTCGCCACGCCCGACACCAGCGTCGGTGACCTGATCGGCGACGTCGACCCGGTGAAGGTCGCGCAGGGCCGCAGCTTGGGTGATCCCGAGACGATCCACTTCGGGCTGGTACCACGCGCACACCGCGGCATCGTCGCCATCAACGAGCTCCCCGACCTGGCCGAGCGGATCCAGGTCTCGCTGCTCAACGTGATGGAGGAGCGAGACATCCAGGTTCGTGGTTATACCCTGCGGTTGCCGCTGGACGTGCTGCTGGCGGCCAGCGCCAACCCCGAGGACTACACCAACCGGGGCCGGATCATCACCCCGCTCAAGGACCGCTTCGGCGCCGAGATCCGCACCCACTACCCGCGGGAGATGGCCGCGGAGGTCGCGCTCGTCGCACAGGAGGCCGATCTGGCCGGCATAGGTGCCGACGTCGGTGAACCGCTGCTGGAGGTACTGGCCCGGTTCTCCCGGCACCTGCGTGCCAGCGCAGCGATCGACCAGCGTTCCGGAGTATCCGCTCGGTTCGCGGTAGCCGGCGCGGAGACCGTCGCCGCTGCCGCGCTGCGCCGAGCCGCGCTGACCGGCGAGGATCAGGCGGTGGCCCGCCCCGTTGATCTTGAGTCGGTGCCGTCGGTACTGCGCGGCAAATTGGAATTCGAGTCCGGCTACGAGACGCCAGCCCAGCCATCCTCGGACCGTGACGAGCGAGGTGAGGTGCTGACTCACCTGCTGCGCCGTGCGGTGGCCGACACCGCCCGAGCCCGGCTACGCGGTCTGGACCTTGCGCCACTGGCCGCGGCGGTCTCCGAAGGCCACCGGGTAGCCACCGGCGAACGCGTACCCGCTGCCGAGGTACTGGCGGCGCTGCCCGAACTGCCGGTGCTGCATGAGGTCGCCACCCGTCTGGGTGCCGCCCACGACGGCCCACCAGGCCCGATCGCCGCCGCCGTCGAACTCGCGCTGGAATCACTGTACCTCACCCGCAAGCTCGGCAAGGACGTCGACGACGGCCGCACGGTGTACGGGTCCAGGCAGTGACCTCATGACCTCAGCCAGCCGGTACAGCTACGGGGCGTGGCAGGGTGGCCCGGACCCGTTGGCGGCCCCCGCAGACCTGTCGGCGGCACTGGACGAGATCGGTCGCGAGGTGATGGACGGGGCCTCACCGCGGGCCGCGATGCGGGAACTGCTGCGCCGTGGGCTGCCCGGCACTCGGGGGATGGACGAGCTGGCCCGCCGGATCTGGCAGCGCCGCGCCGAAATCACCCGCCACCACCGGCTCGACGGCACCTTGGCGCAGGTCCGCGAGCTGCTTGAGCGGGCCCTGGCCGCAGAGCGCCGGGAGCTGTTCCCCGATCCCGACGACGACGCCCGCTTCCGCGAGGCCCGGCTTGACGCGTTGCCGCCGGACACTGCCCGCGCCGTCACCGAGCTCGTCGACTACGACTGGCGATCCGTCGAGGCCGCGCAGGCCTATCAGGAAATCCGCGACCTGCTGGGACAGCAGCTGCTCGAGCAGCGCTTCGAGGGAGTCAAGCAGGCGCTGCAGTCCACTTCGCCCGAGGATGTCGAGCGGATACGGCAGATGCTGAACGATCTGAACGATCTGCTCGCTGCGCACGCCCGCGGGGACACCGACACCTCACAACGCTTCACGGCGTTCATGCGCAAGCACGGGGACTTCTTCCCGGAGCGCCCACGCACTGTCGAGGAGCTGATCGACGCACTGGCAGCCCGAGCCGCCGCGGCGCAGCGGATGCTCAATTCGATGAGCGCCCAGCAGCGCGCCGAACTGGCCCAGCTCACGCAGCAGGCCTTCGGAGACCCGCGACTGGCCCAGCAGCTCGCCACGTTGGACGCCCAGCTGCAGGCACTGCGCCCGGGCGAGGACTGGCAGGGTGCAGAGCGGTTCCGCGGTCAGGACCCACTGGGCCTGGGCGAAGGCGCACAGGCGATGGCCGACCTCGCCGAGCTGGACGCGCTGGCCGAGCAACTTGCACAATCCTATGCCGGGGCCCGTGCCGAAGACGTCGACCTCGACGCGCTGACCCGCCAGCTGGGCAACGAGGCCCGCATCGATGCCCGCCGGCTCGCCGAGCTGGAACGTGAACTGGAGCGCCACGGCTTCTTCGAGCGTGCCCCGGACGGATCACTGCGGCTGTCGCCCAAAGCGCTGCGCCGGCTCGGCTCACAGGCACTTGCTGATGTCGCCGACGCGTTGCGCAGCCGACGCGGGGAGCGTGAGCTGCACCGGGCCGGCGCCGCGGGCGAACCTACCGGGGGCAGCCGGCCCTGGGAGTTCGGCGACTCCGAGCCGTGGGATGTGCCCCGCACCGTGCGCAATGCCGTACTGCGTCGTGCACATTCGGGCCAGGCCGCCACGGGCACCGCGAACCCCGTGCTGGCCGCCGAGGACGTCGAGGTGATCGACACCGAGCAGCGCGCGCGGGCCGCGGTGGCGTTGTGCGTCGACACCTCGTGGTCGATGGTGCAGGACGGGCACTGGGTGCCGATGAAGCGCACCGCATTGGCCTTGCACCACCTGGTCCGAACCCGCTTTCGCTCCGACGCGCTGGAGCTGATCACCTTCGGACGCCACGCGCAGCGGGGGGACATCGCAGCGCTCACCGGGCTGGCGGGCGTCTGGGAGCAGGGCACCAACCTGCACCATGCGCTGCTGCTGGCCGGGCGGCATCTACGCCGCTACCCGGATGCCGCGCAGGTCCTGCTGGTGGTTACCGACGGAGAACCTACCGCGCACCTGGAAGCCAACGGAGAGGCGATCTTCAGCTACCCGCCGCAACCCCAGACGGTGGCCCTGACCGTACGCGAAATGGACGTCCTAGCCCGCAACGGCGTCGCGGTGAGCATCGTGATGCTGGGCCAGGACCCGCGGCTCGACCAGTTCGTGCACGCACTGGCCCGGCGCTGCGGCGGCCGGGTGCTCGACCCCGGAGTGGACGGCCTGGGCGCCGCCGTGGTCGGCGACTACCTGAGGCACCGCCGACACCGCTGACCCCACACCTCCGGTGTGTCGTGCTTACGTGCCCGGTGTGTCGTGCTGGGATGCGAACAGCCGGGCAGTACGCCTGTGGTCACGTAGGGTCGAAATATGCAGACCTGGATGTCGACGCAGATTCCGCAGCTTCCCGGCCACGGGCCACCGCTGCGGCTGCACGACACCGCGACCGGCGCGGTGCGGCCGACTGCACCCGAGCACACCGCGCGGATGTACGTCTGCGGGATCACTCCCTACGACGCCACCCACCTCGGGCATGCGGCTACCTACCTGGCCTTCGACTTGATACATCGATACTGGCGCGACGCCGGGCACGATGTGCACTACGTCCAGAATGTCACCGATGTCGACGACCCTTTGCTGGCTAGGGCCCAGCGTGACCTGGACGACTGGGTGGTTCTCGGGATGCGCGAGACCGCGCTGTTCCGGGAGGACATGGAGTCGCTGCGGGTGCTGCCCCCGCGCGACTTCGTCGGTGCAGTTGAGGCGATCAGTGAGATCGTCGAGGTAGTCGGCAAGTTGCTCGCCTCTGGCGCTGCTTACCGGGTCGACGACCCCCAGCATCCGGACATCTACTTCGACCACCAGGCCGCGGAACACTTCGGATACGAGTCCGGTTACGACGCCGACACCATGGCCCGTCTGTTCGCCGAGCGTGGTGGGGATCCGGAGCGCCCCGGCAAGCGCGACCCACTGAACGCCCTGCTGTGGCGCACCGCAAGGAAGGACGAGCCGTCTTGGGACTCCGAGCTGGGCGCGGGGCGTCCGGGATGGCATGTGGAGTGCTGCGCGATCGCCCTCAACCGGCTGGGAACCGGCTTCGACGTCCAAGGCGGTGGCTCTGACCTGATCTTTCCGCACCACGAGTTCTCCGCCGCCCACGCCGAGGCCCTCACCGGTGAATACCCGATAGCCCGGCACTACATCCACACCGGGATGATCGGCCTCAACGGTGAGAAGATGTCCAAGTCCAAGGGCAATCTGGTCTTCGTCTCCCGCCTGCGCGCTGATGGGGTGGACCCGATGGCGCTGCGCTTGGCGTTACTGTCCGGGCACTATCGCACTGACCGATCCTGGGCCGGGGACATGCTCGACGAGGCGGTGACCCGGCTGGCCCGGTGGCGGGAAGCCGTCGCGCTGCCCGCCGGCGTACCTGCGATCGATGCCGTCAGCCGGCTACGCGCCAATCTGGCCGACGATCTGGACACCCCGCGAGCGCTGGCCACCCTGGACGGCTGGGCCACCCAAACGCTGACCTATCGGGGCCCCGACGCCACCGCACCGACCCTGGTACGCACTGCAGTCGACGCTCTGCTCGGCATCACACTGTGACCGGGATCGGGTAACCGTCAAATGGAACACACGGAGGGTTTCTCGGGCCGTGGTCATGGACAGATGTGGCGATTGCGCTCAACGCCGGGGTCCCGAGGTGGTCGAGCTGCCGACGGGACACTGTCCTAACTGGAGCCGGCCAGAACTGGTAGTCGAGCTGCTCGCCGAGCTCGCATAACGGCTGGCTTTGCACGCCTCTCAGCGTGGGCAAATGCGTACGGTCAGCGGTTGTCGCGGGGACCTGGGGTACCGCCGGGGCCGCGGCGACGCAGGTAGCGCTCGAAATCCGCAGCGATGGCGTCCCCACTGGCCTCGTGCAAGGTGAGATCGGTGTCGCCGCGCTCCTCCAGCGCACGCACGTAGCTGGCGACCTCGTCGTCCTCCTCAGCCATCTCGCTGACCGTCGCCTCCCACTCCTCAGACTCCTCCGGTAGGGCACCGAGCGGGACCTCGAGGTCAAGCACCTCCTCCACCCGGTGCAGCAGCGCCAGGGTCGCCTTGGGGGACGGCGGGGCGGAGACGTAGTGCGGCACCGCGGCCCAGAACGAGATGGCCGGTACGCCGGCCTGCACGCAGGCATCCTGGAAGACCCCCACGATCCCGGTCGGTCCCTCGTACTTGGACCGTTCCAACTTGAACCGGGCCGCCGAGGCAGCGTCGTAGGAGGTGCCGGTGACCGGAACCGGCCGGGTGTGCGGGGTGTCGGCGAGCAGCGCCCCCAAGGTCACCACCGTAGTGATTCCCAGATCCTGGACGTAGCGCAGCAGCTCGTCGCAGAACGACCGCCAGCGCATGTTCGGCTCGATGCCGTGCACCAGCACCACGTCGTAGTCCGCACCGGGCGGGTGGCACACCGACAGCCGGGTGGTGGGCCACTCGACCAGCCGGGTGATCCCGTCGACCAGTTTGGTGGTGGGCCGGGTGACCTGGAAGTCGTAGTAGTCCTCGGGGTCGAGCTCGGCCAGCGGCGTCGCGTCCCAGCTCAGCTGCAAGTGCTCGATCGCGGTGCTGGCCGCGTCCCCGGCGTCGTTCCAGCCTTGGAACGCAGCTACCAGTACCGGAGAGGTGAGCTGCGGCAGCAGCTGCGATCCGGAGGCGGCCGGGCCATTGCCGGAGCTGTCGGGATGGGTCACTGCGCCAGCCTACGACCACTGAGCCGTGATAGCTCTCACGCGCTGCCAGGGAAGCTCGATATACCTGCTCTACTCTGAATCTCATGGCTGCACCACCGTTGCTCGACGTCCTGGCGCATCGTGTCCTGGTTGCCGACGGGGCGATGGGCACGATGTTGCAGTCCGTCCCGCTGACCCTGGACGACTTCGCCGGGCTGGAGGGCTGCAACGAGATCCTCAACGTCACTCGCCCCGACGTCGTCCGTGCCGTGCACCGGGGTTACCTGGAGGCGGGTGCCGACGCCGTGGAGTCCAACACCTTCGGCGCCAATCTGGCCAACCTCGACGAATACGACATCGCAGATCGGATCTGGGAGCTCGCCGAGGCGGGCGCCCGGCTGGCTCGAGAGGTGGCCGACGAGTTCGCCGAACCGGACCGGCCGCGGTTCGTGCTCGGCTCGGTCGGCCCCGGCACCAAGCTGCCCACGCTGGGCCACATCTCCTTCGCCGTGCTGCGCGACGCCTACATCGAGCAGGTCCGCGGACTGCTCGCCGGCGGTGCCGACGCAGTGTTGGTGGAAACCAGCCAGGATCTATTGCAGTGCAAGGCCGCGGTCATCGCCGCGCGGCGCGCGATGGTCGCCGAGGGACGGCACGTTCCGATCATCACCCAGGTCACTGTGGAGACCACCGGGACGATGCTGTTGGGCACCGAGATCGGCGCGGCGCTCACCGCGCTGGAACCCCTGGGCATCGACCTGATCGGGCTGAACTGCGCCACCGGCCCGGCCGAGATGAGCGAGCACCTGCGGCAGCTGTCCAAGCATTCCCGGATTCCCCTGTCAGTGATGCCCAACGCCGGCCTGCCCGAGCTCGGCAAGGATGGGGCGGTCTACCCGCTGACGCCCGACGAGCTGGCCACCGCGCTGGTCGGCTTCGTCACGGAGTTCGGCGTCCGGCTGGTCGGTGGGTGCTGCGGCACGAGCGGGCAGCACATCGCGGCGGTGGCCGAGGCGGTGGCCGGTCTACGACCTCGCGGCCGGCGGCCGCGTCCCGAGCCGGGGGTGTCGTCGCTCTACGCCGCGGTGCCATTTCGCCAGGACGCTAGCGTGCTGATGGTCGGCGAACGCACCAACGCCAACGGGTCCAAGGCGTTCCGCGAGGCCATGCTGGCGCAGCGCCTCGACGACTGCGTGGAGATCGCTCGCGCGCAGACCCGCGATGGCGCGCACCTGATCGACCTGTGCGTGGACTACGTCGGCCGCGACGGCGTCGCCGACATGGCGGAACTGGCCGGGCGACTGGCCACCGCGTCGACATTGCCGGTGATGCTGGACTCCACCGAACCCGGCGTGCTGCGGGCCGGCCTGGAGCGCCTCGGCGGCCGTTGCGTGATCAACTCGGTGAACTACGAAGACGGCGACGGACCCGGCTCGCGCTACCAGCGGGTCATGCAGCTGGTTCGCGAGCACGGCGCGTCCGTGGTGGCGCTGTGCATCGACGAGGAGGGGCAGGCCCGTACCGCGGAGTGGAAGGTCCGGGTGGCGTCTCGGCTGATCGATGATCTGACCGCCAGCTGGGGCATGCGCACCTGTGACATCATCGTCGACTGCCTCACCTTCCCGATCTCCACCGGCCAGGAGGAGACGCGTCGCGACGCGCTGGAGACCATCGAGGCGATCCGCGAGCTCAAGCGTCGCTACCCCGAGGTGCACACCACGCTCGGGGTGTCCAACGTGTCCTTCGGCCTCAATCCCGCCGCCCGGCAGGTGCTCAACTCGGTCTTCCTGCACGAGTGCGTGCAGGCCGGTTTGGACACCGCAATCGTGCACGCGTCGAAGATCGTCCCAATGGCCCGCATCCCGGACGAGCAGCGGGCCGTGGCGCTGGATCTGGTCTACGACCGCCGCCGGTCGGCGTCCGAGGGAGATCCAGCGGGAGACTACGACCCGCTGCAGGAGCTGATGGCGCTGTTCGACGGCGTCACGACGTCGTCATCGCGGGAATCCCGGGCCGCGGAACTGGCCGCCCTGCCGCTGTTCGAGCGGTTGGAACGGCGGATCATCGACGGTGACCGCAACGGGCTGGCCGGGGACCTGGACGCCGCGCTGGAGCAGCGGCCCGCGCTGCAGATCATCAACGACACCCTGCTGTCCGGCATGAAGACCGTCGGTGACCTGTTCGGCTCGGGCCAGATGCAGCTGCCGTTCGTGCTGCAGTCGGCCGAGGCGATGAAGGCGTCGGTCGCACACCTCGAACCGCATATGGAGCGATCCGAAGACGATGCCGGGAAGGGCCGGCTGGTGCTGGCCACCGTCAAGGGCGACGTGCACGACATCGGCAAGAACCTGGTGGACATCATCCTGTCCAACAACGGCTACGAGGTGGTCAACCTCGGCATCAAGCAACCCATCAGCGCGATCCTGGAGGCCGCCACGGAGCACCGCGCGGACGCCATCGGGATGTCCGGACTGCTCGTCAAGTCGACAGTGATCATGAAGGAGAACCTCGAGGAGATGAACTCCCGGGGACTGGCCGATTCGTTACCGGTGCTGCTCGGCGGGGCCGCACTGACCCGCGCCTACGTGGAGAACGATCTCGCCGAGATGTACTCCGGGGAGGTCCGCTACGCGCGGGACGCCTTCGAGGGCCTGCGACTGATGGATTCGATCATGACCAGGAAGCGGGGCGGCACGGTGCGCGCCGACCCGACGGAGGAGGCCAAAACGGCCGAACGCAAAGCGCGCCGGGAACGGTCACTGCGCATCGCCCAGGCGCGCCGGACCCGGGAGGATGACACCGTAGAGCCAGCGCCGGCACGCTCCGACGTGGCCGCCGACGTACCGATCCCGACTCCGCCATTTTGGGGCTCACGAGTCGTGAGGGGCATTCCGGCGGCCGACTTCACCGGGATGCTCGACGAGCGGGCCACCTTCCTGGGGCAGTGGGGGCTGCGCGGCTCCCGGAGCAAAGACGGCCCCACCTACCAAGAACTGGTGGAGACCGAGGGGCGGCCCCGGCTGCGGTACTGGTTGGATCGGCTGACCACCGAAGGGGTGCTCGCGCATGCTGCGGTGGTCTACGGGTACTTCCCGGCAGTCGCGGAGGGGGACGCGCTGGTCGTGCTCGCGCAACCCCGGCCCGATGCGCCCGAGCAGTTCCGCTTCACCTTCCCCCGTCAGCGCCGCGACCGGCGGCTGTGCCTGGCCGACTTCTACCGGCCTCGGGAGGCGGCGGTAGCTTCCGGCGAGGTCGACGTGCTGCCGGTGCATCTGGTGACGATGGGGCAGGCGATCGCCGACTACGCCGCCGAGCTGTTCGCCAAGGACGCCTACCGCGACTACCTCGAGGTGCACGGCCTCGGCGTGCAACTGACCGAGGCGTTGGCCGAGTACTGGCACCGGCGGATCCGGGAGGAGCTGCACTTCGCCTCCGGGGCGGCAGTCGCCGAGGAGGACCCGGCCGACGTGGAGGAGTTCTTCAAGCTCGGGTACCGGGGTGCCCGGTACTCGCTGGGCTACGGAGCCTGCCCAGAACTCGAGGACCGCGCGAAGATCGTCACGCTGCTGCAGCCGGACCGGATCGGAGTGACGCTGTCCGAGGAATTCCAGCTACACCCGGAACAGTCCACCGACGCCATCGTCGCGCATCACCCGGAAGCCAAATATTTCAATGCGTAACCGTATGCTGCCGCCGTGAAGACGTTCGATGAGCTGTTCGCCGAGCTGACCGAGCGGGTCCGCACCCGGCCGCCCGGTTCGGGCACGGTAGCGGCGTTGGACGACGGGGTGCACGCCCAGGGCAAGAAACTGCTCGAGGAGGCCGGTGAGGTGTGGATCGCCGCCGAACACGAGTCCGACGAGCGGCTGGCACAGGAGATCTCCCAACTGCTCTACCGGGTTCAGGTGCTCATGCTCGGCCGGGGGATCAGCATCAGCGACGTCTACCGCTACCTGTGAGGTGCCGATGAACGGGACCGTATCTGTAGATGGGCCTATAGATGGGACTGACACGATGCTGCGGGTCGCCGTGCCCAACAAGGGCACGCTGGCCGAGCCCGCCTCGGAGATGCTGGTCGAAGCGGGTTACCGGCAACGGCACGACGCCAAGGATCTGACGGTCATCGATCCTGTCAACGAGGTGGAGTTCTTCTTCCTCCGCCCCAGGGACATCTCCGTCTACGTCGGCTCCGGTGAACTGGACCTCGGGATCACCGGTCGGGACCTGACACTGGACTCCGGGGCACCCATTTCCGAGCTGCTCGCACTCGGCTTCGGTGGGTCCACCTTCCGTTACGCCGCCCCGCTGGGCCGGGACTGGAAGGTCGATGATCTCGACGGCCTGCGAGTCGCCACTGCCTACCCCCGGCTGGTCAGGACAGACCTGGCGAGGCACGGTGTCCACGTCGATGTGATTCGGCTGGACGGCGCGGTGGAGATCTCGGTACAGCTGGGCGTGGCCGACGCGATCGCCGACGTGGTCGGGTCCGGACGCACTCTGCGCCAGCACGGTCTGGCAGCCTTCGGCGACCCGATCTGTTCCTCGGAGGCGGTGCTCGTGGAGCGGGCCAATGCCGCACCGTCGCCGGACAAAGCACAGTTCGCGGCGCGCCTGCAAGGCGTGGTGTTCGCCCAGCAGTACCTGATTCTCGACTACGATTGCCCGCGCATCCTGCTGGACGAGGCGGTCGTCATCACACCCGGGTTGGAGTCGCCGACGCTATCCCCGCTGGCCGATCCAGATTGGGTCGCAATACGCGCGATGGTGCCGCGAAAAGACGCCAATCGGATCATGGACAAGCTCTCCGCTCGCGGTGCCAAGGCGATCCTGGCCAGCGACATCCGCTCCTGCCGGTTCTGAGGCCCTACTCCGCCCGGTCGCGTGCGGTCTCGGTGCCCGCACCGGCCGGGTCCGGCCAGCCGGGGTAGGTCGGCGGCGTGCCGCCGAAAGCTGGGCAGCGCGGCTTGTGATCGCACCAGTCACACATCCGGCTGGGGTTGGGCCGGAAGTCACCGCTGCCCGCGGCTCTCAGGATCGCCGACCAGATCGCGGCAAGAGTGCGCTCGAAGCGCACCAGCTCCGCCTCATCCGGGGTGTAACTCAACGCTTGCCGGTCAGCCAGGTACATCAGCCTCAGTTGGCGCGGCACCACCCCACGGATTCGGAACAGAACCAGGGCGTAGAACTTCATCTGAAACAGTGCCTTGGCCTCGAAGACCTCCCTCGGCGCGGCGCCGGACTTGTAGTCCACCACACGAATTTCCCCGGTGGGCGCGACGTCGAGGCGGTCGATGTACCCCCGCAGCAGCAGCGTCTCGCCTCGGGCTGTCGGTAACTCCGCCTCCACCAACAGCTCGCAGGCCTCGGGCACTACCAGCCTCGGGTCCTCCAGCGCGAAGTATGCGTCGACGAGCGCACGCGCCGAGTCGAGCCACTCGGTGAGCTCCGGGTCCCCGGGGCCGGCGAACAGCTCAGCCAGTTCGGGACTGCCAGCCAGGACGTCGCGCCACACCGGATCAACCAACCCGCGCCCGGCCTCGGGGTCACGCCGGTCGGGAGCTAGCGCGAGCAGCCGCTCCAAGACGGCATGCACCACGGTGCCGCGGACCTGCACCCGATTCGGTGTCTCTGGCAGCCGGTCCACAGCGCGGAACCTGTACAGCAACGGACATTGTTTGAAATCAGCCGCCCGTGATGGTGAGAGTGCCGGGCGCCTGCGGGCGGAGGTACTGGCTGGGGGGCTGGTGATGAGCTCGGTGTCGGGTACCACCACCGCCGGACCGCTCGCCAGGATTTCCGTCATGGCTCGCAGAGTAGGCCAACACTCCGACAACCCCGCGCCCCTACAGCCCGGCTCCCCTGCAGCCAGGGTCGCGACGGCTCCGGCATCCACCAGACCGGCGATCTGTCACCATGACCGCCCGTGACCCGACCCAGCGGACCGTTCCAGCCCGGCGAGCGGGTGCAGCTCACCGACCCGAAGGGACGCCGGCACACGGTAGAGCTGGAGCCCGGCGCGCAGTTCCACACGCATCGCGGTGCGCTGGCCCACGACCATCTGATCGGGCTGCCTGAGGGCAGCATCGTCACGTCCGCCGCGGGGACGCAGTACCTCGCGTTGCGTCCGCTGCTTCCCGACTACGTGCTATCCATGCCGCGCGGGGCGCAGGTGGTCTACCCCAAGGATGCCGCGCAGATCCTTATGTGGGGAGACATCTTCCCCGGTGCTCGGGTGCTCGAGGCCGGAGCCGGTTCGGGAGCGCTGACCTGCTCGTTGCTTCGAGCGGTGGGGGAGCGCGGCACCGTGACATCCTACGAGGCGCGTCCGGATCACGCCGAGCATGCCGCGCGCAACGTCGAGCGGTTCTTCGAAACCCCACCGCCGAACTGGCAGCTGCGAGTGGCCGACTTGGCCACCCACCCTGCCGATCAGCCGATGGACCGCGCGGTGCTGGACATGGCCCGTCCGTGGGAGCTGCTGCCTACGGTTTCGGCTGCGCTGGTCCCCGGTGGAGTCCTCACCCTCTACGTGGCTGCCACTACCCAGCTCTCCCGAAGCGCGGAGGCGCTGCGCGAGGCCCGTTGCTATACCGAACCGCAAGCCTGGGAGACCCTGCTGAGGCCCTGGCATGTGGTCGGGCTGGCGGTGCGGCCTGAGCACCGGATGGTCGCCCACACCGCGTTCCTGCTCACCGCGCGGCGGCTGGCCGAAGGCGTCGTGCCGCCCGCCCCGCAGCGCAGGCCCAGCCGGTCCAACCGGCGCCTGTAACAGGCCAGAGACCGGCTCGTCGAGACGGATCGCTGATGAAAGTGACATTGTTCACCCGCCGATCCGATGGTCGTCGTATCGTCGTTACCTCACAGTCTGGCGCTGAGTCCCGTACCGTTAGCGGTCTGAGAACCATGCGGGAGGTGACTCGTGCAGCACGATCATCCCAGCGACCGGTCCGCCGAGGGTCGGGACCGCATCGACCCCACGCTGGTCGCCCAGATCAGAATCCTCGAGGACGAGGTGACGCTGTTGCGTCGCCGCCTGACCGAATCCCCCCGGCACGTCCGGTTGCTCGAGGAGCGCCTCGCCGAGGCCGCCGCGTCGGTCGCGCAGCTGACCGAGCGAAACACCAAGCTGGTCGAGACGCTGCGGGAGGCCCGCGGTCAGCTTCTTGCGCTGCGCGAGGAGGTCGACCGGCTGGCGCAGCCGCCCAGCGGCTATGGCGTGTTCCTCGGTGGTTTCGAAGACGGCACCGTGGACGTGTTCACCTCCGGCCGCCGGATGCGGGTGGCGGTGTCGCCCGTGGTTGAGATCCCTCAGCTACGCCGGGGGCAGAGTGTGCGGCTCAATGAGGCGCTGACGGTCGTGGAGATCGGCACGTTCGAAGCGACCGGTGAGGTCTGCGCACTGCGCGAAGTGCTCGACGATGACCAGCGGGCGCTGGTCATCGGGCACGCGGACGAAGAACGCGTGGTGTGGCTGGCTGACCCACTGCTCCCGGGCCCGGATTATCCCGATGCCGTACCGCTCAAACCGGGTGATTCCTTGCTGGTGGACACCAAGGCTGCCTACGCCTACGAGCGGGTGCCCAAGGCTGAGGTCGAGGATCTCGTACTGGAGGAGGTGCCGGACGTCGGATATGAGGACATCGGCGGCCTGGCCAACCAGATCGAACAGATTCGAGACGCCGTCGAGCTGCCGTTCCTGCACGCCGACCTGTTCCGCGAATACGAGCTGCGCCCGCCCAAGGGCGTGTTGCTCTACGGCCCTCCCGGGTGTGGTAAAACTTTGATCGCCAAGGCGGTGGCCAACTCGCTGGCCAAGAAGGTGGCCCAGGTCCGCGGGGACACCGACGCCAAGAGTTACTTCCTCAACATCAAGGGTCCTGAGCTGCTCAACAAGTTCGTCGGGGAGACCGAGCGGCACATCCGGCTGATCTTCCAACGGGCCCGCGAGAAGGCTTCTGAGGGCACCCCGGTCATCGTGTTCTTCGACGAGATGGACTCAATCTTCCGCACCCGCGGATCGGGCGTTTCCTCCGACGTCGAGACGACGATCGTGCCGCAGCTGCTCAGTGAGATCGATGGCGTTGAGGGGCTGGAAAACGTCATCGTCATCGGCGCCTCCAACCGCGAAGACATGATCGATCCGGCGATCCTGCGGCCCGGGCGCCTTGACGTGAAGATCAAAATTGAGCGTCCGGACGCTGAGGCGGCCAAGGATGTCTTCTCCAAGTACCTGCGAACGACGCTACCCCTGCACGCCGACGATCTGGCTGAGTTCGGCCACGACCGTCAGGCCTGCATTCAGGCGATGATCCAGGGCACCGTTGAACGAATGTATGCCGAGACCGAGGAGAACCGTTTCCTGGAGGTCACCTACGCCAATGGCGACAAGGAGGTCCTCTACTTCCGGGACTTCAACTCCGGCGCGATGATCCAGAACATCGTGGACCGGGCGAAGAAAAAGGCGATCAAGTCGGTGCTGGAGACGGGCCAGCCGGGGTTACGGATGACCCACCTGCTCGACTCGATCGTCGACGAGTTCGCCGAGAACGAGGACCTGCCCAACACCACCAACCCGGACGACTGGGCGCGGATCTCCGGTAAGAAGGGAGAACGGATCGTCTACATCCGCACCCTGGTCACTGGCAAGAACGCAGATTCCGGTCGGGCTATCGACACGGCCACCAACACCGGCCAGTACCTGTAGGCGCCGGGCACGCGTGCGTAGCGATACGGTGTTTACCGCGTTCTGGATCCAGAACGCGGCCCATCAGGTCACATACCGCAGCACAAGCACTGTGATCGTGACTGTCGCAGCCACCCATGCGAGGAGGATCGCGCGGAGACCACCACCACCACTTGGGTCATGCTCCGTGTCCAACTCCGGAAGGTCGAAACCTCTGTACCTCCGGTCATCCCTCATTGCCGGCGCCTCCCGCCCGTGGCCTTCGCGTCGAACTGCAGGTCGATTTCCGCAGCCACTGCGACGACACCAGTTCGGTCACTGTCGGGGTACATGTCGAGAATTCACAGACGGCGAATGTCTCACGCGAAGCTTGAGCGAGTGGAGGTTGCGCAGGAGCTGGTCTGCTCTCGAACGTAGTGAGGGACGAAATCGCCACGCTGGCGGAGGCCGGCGCATGCCGTGACGCTCTCTGCAAGTACCGCCAACGGAGCGGTCATGCAGTCTGCAGTACGGCCTGGATGTCCAGCGAGATCTGCACGGTGTCGCCGATCACCACGCCGCCGCCGTCCAGCGGCAGGTCGGTGTCGATACCGAAGTCCTTACGGTTGATCTTCGTGGTGGCCGAGAAACCCACCCGGGTGCCGCCGTAGGGATCGGGGCCGAAACCGGTCACCTCAAGGGCAAGAGGAACCTGGTGAGTGATGCCGTGCACAGTCAGCTCGCCGTCGACCGTAATGTCGTCGCCGTCGCGGCGTACCCCGGTGGACCGGTAGGTCATGGTGGGGTGTTGCGCCGCGTGCAAGAAGTCAGCCGATCGGATGTGTTCGTCGCGTTGCGCGTTGCCGGTGTCAAAGCTGTTCACGTCGATGTCCACGGTCACCGACGAGTCCAGCAGGTCGGGACCGGTGATGAGGCGGCCGGAGACGCTGTTGAAGCGGCCCCGCACCTTGCTGATCATCATGTGACGGACGGAGAACGAGATGTTGGAGTGCGTGGTGTCGATATCCCAGATGCCGGGGACGTACCCGGGGATCGCAGGCGGCGTAACGGCGGTCATAGGCCCCCTCCATGGTAACGATGACCCGCGCAACTGCGCGGCTTACACCACAGATAACAATTTAACGTCAAAGAATTCCGGGATGTGACGCAGCCCACTGAGCGGTGCCGAGGACTAGCGGCGGCTGATTCGCCGCCCGGACGGTGCGCTGCCAGCGCCCCGCACACGTACCCTCAGAGTATGCGCCGGATCATGGGAACTGAGGTGGAGTACGGCATCTCGGTGCCCGGGGACTGCTCCGCCAACCCTGTCCTGACTTCGACCCAGGTCGTGCTGGCCTACGCCGCGGCGGCCGAAGTGCCGCGGGCCAAGCGGGCCCGATGGGACGACGAGGTGGAGTCCCCGTTGCGGGACGCCCGTGGGTTCGACCTCGGCGTTCCCGGAATCGCTCAACCTGATCCGGAGCTGGACGATCTCGGCGCGGCGAACGTCATCCTCACCAACGGAGCCCGGCTGTACGTCGACCACGCACACCCGGAGTTCTCCGCCCCCGAGGTCACCAACCCGCGCGACGCGGTGATCTGGGACAAGGCCGGCGAGCGGATCATGGAGGAAGCCGCGTTGCGCGCCCGCACGGTTCCCGACCAGCACCCCTTCCAGCTGTACAAGAACAATGTCGACGGCAAGGGTGCCTCCTACGGCACCCACGAGAACTACCTGATGGCGCGCTCCACGCCGTTCACTCTGGTCATTGCTGGGTTGACCCCGTTCTTCGTCTCGCGCCAGGTGGTCTGTGGATCCGGTCGGGTGGGCATCGGGCCGGCAGGGGAGCACGCGGGGTTCCAGCTGTCCCAGCGGGCGGACTACATCGAGGTCGAGGTCGGGCTGGAGACCACGCTCAAGCGCGGCATCATCAACACTCGAGACGAGCCGCACGCCGACGCCGACAAGTACCGGCGGCTGCACGTCATCATCGGCGACGCCAACCTTGCCGAGTACTCCACTTACCTCAAGGTCGGCACCACGGCGCTGGTGCTGGACCTGATCGAGGCCGGAGAACGCTTCGACGACCTGCGGCTGGTCGACGCGGTGCGGGCGGTGCACACCATCAGTCGTGATCCCACCTTGCAGGCGACGGTTGAGGTGTCCGGTGGTCGCCACCTCACTGGCCTGGACCTGCAATGGGCTTACCACGAGCGGGTCGCGCGCTTCTTTGCGCGCGAGGACTGCCCGGAGAGCACCGCCGACATCGCCGAGCACGTCCTCAGCACCTGGGGTGAGGTGCTCGACGCGCTCGCCCGGGACCCGATGGAGTGCGCCGACCGGCTGGACTGGCCGGCCAAGCTGCAGCTACTCGAGGGCTACCGGGCCCGCGACGGTCTGGGATGGGCATCGCCGCGGTTGCAACTGGTGGATCTGCAGTACTCAGACGTTCGGATGCACAAGGGCCTGTACAACCGCCTGGTGGCCCGCGGCTCGATGAAGCGGCTGGTCACCGAGGAGGAGGTGCGCGCGGCCATCACCCGGCCTCCGGAAGACACCCGC
Source organism: Pseudonocardiaceae bacterium (assembly GCA_050700495.1). GTDB lineage: Bacteria > Actinomycetota > Actinomycetes > Mycobacteriales > Pseudonocardiaceae. Next base: position 19,551 of record JBOHHF010000155.1, on the reverse strand, counting down.
GCCTACTTCCGCGGCCGGTGTCTGGAGCGTTATGCCACCGAGGTGGCCGCGGCGTCCTGGGACTCAGTGATCTTCGATTTGGGCCGCGAGTCACTGGTCCGCATCCCAACCTTGGAACCGCTGCGGGGCACCCGCGCACATGTCGGGGCGCTGCTGGACGCCTCGGCCACCGCCGCGGAGCTGGTGGAGGCGCTGACCCGAGGCTGATCACCCGACTGGCCTGGCAGCGATTGTCGGAGTTGCTGGGTACTGTTTGCTAGAAGACAACATCGGTCCGGGAGGCGAGATGTCCCAGGAGAAGGTACAGCGCCAAGGCGGCGGTGACGGAGACGACGAGACCGGCAACGATGCGCCAGCCGGTCAGGAACGTCGGGAGAAGCTCGGCGAGGACGTGGATGCGATCCTCGACGAGATCGATGACGTGCTGGAGGAGAACGCCGAGGACTTCGTCCGGGCCTACGTTCAGAAAGGCGGCCAGTGACAGGGTCGCCCCCATGACAGACAAACGCAGCGACAAGAGCATCATGCTCAGGACAGCGGGAGACCGCGACAACGGGAGCTAGGAGACGATCACAACCGATGGACCAGTCCTCGGTCGGACGCTATCCGGGCGCAGCCCTGCCGGCGTCGTACTTCATGGTGGGCAACTCGTCGTTCAGCGAGTTCCTCGCCGCGACGTCCCCCGACCTGTTGCCCGGGCGCCGGGTGTTCCCTGTTCACGGTGGCGCTACACATGACGGTACGACACGTGGTGGCGCGGCATCGGTAATCAGCCCGCACGGCACCACCATCGTGGCCGCCGCCTTCCGCGGCGGGGTGCTCATCGCCGGGGACCGTCGAGCGACGGCCGGCAACTTCATCGCCCAGCGTGACATGGAGAAAGTGTTCGTCGTCGACGACTACTCCGCGGTGGGGATCGCCGGGACGGCCGGCGTCGCGGTGGATCTGGTTCGCTTGTTCGCCGTCGAGCTGCAGCACTACGAGAAAATCGAGGGTGTGCCGCTGACCCTGGATGGCAAGGCGAAGAGGTTGGCCGGCATGGTCAAGGGCAATCTCCAGGCCGCCATGCAAGGGCTCGCTGCGGTGCCGCTGTTCGTCGGCTACGACCCCGATGCGACCGACCCGCAACGGGCCGGTCGCATCGTGTCCTACGACGTCGTCGGTGGCTTCTACGACGAGACAGTCGGGTATCACTCGGTGGGCTCGGGTTCGCTGTTCGCCCGCTCGTCATTGAAGAAGCTGCACGACCCCATGATGGAGGCCGACGACGCGGTCCGGGTTGCCATGGAGGCGCTCTACGACGCCGCCGACGATGACAGCGCCACCGGCGGGCCGGACTCGATTCGCAAGATCTACCCGGTGGTGGTCACCGTCACCGCAGCGGGCGGGGCGATCAGGCTTCCCGACGAGCAGGCCGGTCAGATCGCCGAAGTCGTGGTGGAGGCTCGCAGGCGAAAGCCCGGAGGCTGACGCCGCGCCGATCGCCTTGACTTCAAGGCCGAACCCCGCCGAAGACACTGCCCAACTCGAAGGCACTTGGGTTCTCTCCGAACCCGTCGCCACCCAGGAGCGCCCGCTGTGACGATGCCGTTCTACGCCTCGGTCGAGCAGATCATGCGCGACCGCTCGGAGCTCGCCCGCAAGGGCATCGCCCGAGGCCGCGGTGTGGTAGTGCTCAGCTACTCACGCGGTGTGTTGTTCGTCGCCGAGAACCTGTCCACCGCGCTGCACAAGGTCTCGGAGATCTACGACCGGATCGGGTTCGCCGCCGTCGGCCGCTACAACGAGTACGAGAATCTCCGCCAAGCCGGGATCCGGCACGCCGACGTCCGCGGCTATTCCTACGATCGGCGTGATGTGACAGGGCGGGCCCTGGCCAATGCCTACGCGCAGACCCTCGGGACGATCTTTTCGGAGCAGCACAAGCCGTTCGAGGTGGAGCTGTGCGTCGCCGAGGTGGGAGCCGACCAGGACTCCGATCAGCTCTACCACCTGACCTATGACGGCTCGATCGGTGACGAGCCGGATTTCGTCGTGATGGGCGGCCAAGCTGAGGTCATCTCCACGGCGCTCAAGGAGTCTTTCCGGCAGGACATGGATACCGCGGAGGCCGTCGCCGCTGCGGTGGCTGCCCTGAGCTCGGCCTCCACCAGTGTCAACGGGGCAGGCAAGCGCACTCTGGGAGTCGGCCAGCTCGAGATCGCGGTGCTGGACCGGTCCCGGCCGCACCGCGCCTTCCGGCGGATCACTGGGGCGGCGCTGACCGCACTGCTGCCCGGTACCGGCACCCCGACCACCGACCCCAACGGGGACTTAACGCTGCCGGACCAGGATACGGAGGCCGACGGCAACAACGGTGGGACAGCCGGGCCTGGCACCGCCGGCTGAGTCGGAGCTTCAGCGATCCGGGCGGTACACCTGGAGTGCCGCGGGTTGAGCGAAAAACCTGAACCGGCGACCCTCCGCGATGACCTCGCCGTCGGTGGCCAGCACCACCGGTGGCCCCAGGACCTCGATCAGCACCTCAGCACACTCCTGCTGAACGTACGTGCGGCTGTGTTCTAGCGCGCTGGCCAGTGCTCCGATGAGGAACCGGGTCCGGGACAGCGGCACGTCGGCACGGATGTAGCGGATGTCGTGCAAACCGGAGTCCAGCCGGTGCCGGGCCGCAGCGGCGAAGCCGCGCGGGCGATATAACCCGTTGCCGACGAACACCAGCCACACCAAGCGCAGCTTGCCGTCGATGCGCACCACCAGGGGGTTTGCCTCCCGGAGCACCCGGATCAACGCGATGGCCGCCGCCGGCCACTTTCCCCACCGGGATTCCCGCTGCTCGCGTAGCTGCACCAGATCGGGGTACCCGCCGAGGCTGGCGGTGTTGACGAACCAGCGTGGCGACTCGTTGTCAACCCGCACACCTCCCAGATCCACCGCCATCGCGCTGCCGGCGCTCACCGCCTCGACGGCGTCGGACAGCTCGGTCACCCCGATGTCACGGGCAAAGTGGTTCAGCGTGCCAGCCGGCACCACCACCAGCGGCAACCCGCCGCCACCGCCGCCACCGTCCCGTCGCCGCCGGCCACCCCTAACGCGCGGACCGGGGGCCGGTCGGAGGCATCCAGCTCCGCCTCCAACTGCTTGGTCAGATCACCACCAGGCTCGGTGAACACCTGCCGCGCTGCGGGCCAAGCAGCAGCCAACTCCGCACCGGGATTCTCGCCGTCAGCTCCAGAGCCCGGGTTGACCAGCACGAGCAGGCCGTCGCCAGCTGGCAGTGCGGGCACCTGCGCCAGATGCTCGCTCGCTGCGGCTTCGCCGACCCGCAGCGGCCACCACCGGCGGGTGGCCAGCGCGATGCCGCCGCCCAGCAACATCCCGGCGGCCACGTCGGTGGGGTAGTGCACGCCGGTGTGCACCCGGGAGTAGGCCACCGCCGCCGCGATCGGGGCAACGGCCAGCCCTATGGCGGGACTCTCCATCGTCACCGCGGTGACGAACGCGGCCGCCGACGCCGCGTGACCGGAGGGGAACGACGACGAGTTCGGGCGCTCATTCGGATTCAGCCGACGCCCCACGGGGACGTCCTCCCAGGCCGGCCGGCGGCGCGGCAGTAGGGGCTTTCCCACCGCGTTGACGGTGAAACTGGCCCCGCCGATGGCGGCCATGCCGCGTAGCGCGGCCCGCCGGGTCACTCCCTTGCGGCTGGCCAACGCTGCGGCCACCGCGAACCACAGCAGGCTGTGATTCGCGGACCTGGTGAGCCACTTCAGGTCGTCGTCGCCGCCGGAGGGCGAGATGGCGGCACTGCGGCGAACCAGGTCGTGGTCGACCCGGTTGATCTCTTGCGCTACTCGACGCAACCGTTCCAGCACCAGCGCAGCCTAAGTGAGCCCGTACGGACGGCCTGCAGGACGGCTCCGGCAGCCTAGGCTGGAAGGTATGCAGCGGCGGATCTTCGGCATCGAGACTGAGTTCGGGGTCACCTGCACCTTCCACGGCCAGCGCCGGCTGTCGCCGGACGAGGTCGCCCGCTACCTGTTCCGCCGGGTGGTCTCGTGGGGTCGCTCATCGAACGTCTTCCTGCGCAACGGGTCACGGCTGTACCTCGACGTCGGCTCACACCCGGAGTACGCCACCGCGGAATGCGACAACCTGGCCCAGCTGGTGACCCATGACAAAGCCGGCGAACGGATCCTCGAGGACCTCCTGGTGGATGCCGAACGGCGGCTGGCCGACGAGGGTATCGGCGGTGACATCTTCCTGTTCAAGAACAACACCGACTCCGCGGGCAACTCCTACGGCTGCCACGAGAACTACTGTGTGGCGCGGGCTGGTGAATTCTCGCGGATCGCCGACGTGCTGTTGCCCTTCCTGGTCACCCGGCAGCTGGTCTGCGGCGCGGGCAAGGTGCTGCAGACACCGCGCGGTGCGGTGTACTGCCTGTCCCAACGGGCTGAGCACATCTGGGAGGGGGTCTCCTCGGCGACCACCCGCTCCCGTCCGATCATCAACACCCGGGATGAGCCGCACGCCGACGCCGAACGGTACCGCCGGCTGCATGTGATCGTTGGTGACTCGAACATGTCCGAGGTGACCACCTTGCTCAAGGTGGGCACCGCGAACCTGGTGCTGGAGATGGTGGAGGAGGGCGTCGCATTCCGCGACTTCACCCTGGACAACCCGATCCGGGCGATCCGCGAGATCAGCCACGACCTCACCGGCCGGCGCGGGGTGCGGTTGGCCGGCGGCCGCGAGGCGTCTGCGCTGGACATCCAGCGGGAGTACTACACGCGTGCCGCGGAACACGTCGCCCGCCGCGGGTCCGACCCGCTGACCGACCGGGTGATGGAGCTGTGGGACCGCACCCTGGGCGCGGTCGAGCAGGCGGATTTCAGCCTGGTCGACCGCGAGATCGACTGGGCGATCAAGCACCGGCTGGTGGAACGCTACCGAGTCAAGCACCAGATGGACCTGTCCAACCCGCGGATCGCGCAGCTGGACCTCGCCTACCACGACATCCGCCGCGGTCGGGGGCTGTTCGACCTGCTGCAGCGCAAGGCACTGGTCGATCGGGTGACCGACGACGGCGAGATCGAAGCGGCCAAGGACACCCCACCGGCCACCACCCGAGCGAAGCTGCGCGGGGACTTCATCGCCGCCGCCCAGGCAGCGGGCCGCGACTTCACCGTCGACTGGGTGCACCTCAAGCTCAACGACCAGGCTCAACGCACCGTCTTGTGCAAGGACCCCTTCCGCGCCGTCGACGAGCGCGTGGAGAGGCTCATAGCTTCGCTATGAGCTCATGAGTGCGCAGCAGTGTTTCAGCACCTCACGCCACTCACGAGCACCCGTAGGCTGCACCCGTAGGCTGACCCCGTGTCCGCTGCCCGCGCTGAGCGCTTGGTCAACCTGGTGCTCTGCCTGCTGTCCAGCCGGCCGTACCTGCCCGCCGAACGGATCCGTCGGATCGTGCCCGGCTACGCCGAGGCCCCTTCCGACGAGGCGTTCTTCCGGATGTTCGAGCGGGACAAGGCCGAGCTGCGCGAACTGGGTGTTCCCCTGGAGACCGGCCGGACCCCGGGGTTCGACGCCGGGGAGGGCTACCGCATCGCGCGCCGGGACTACGAGCTGCCCGACATCGACCTCGAACCGGACGAAGCCGCCGCAGTTGCATTGGCCGCCCGGCTGTGGGATTCCCCGCAGCTGGCCGGGGCAGCGCACGGCGCTGTACTCAAGCTGCGCGCCGCGGGGGTGGAGGTGGACACCGAGCCGTCGGTGGACGTCGAACCGCGGGTGCGAGCCACGGAGCCGGCGCTGACCCCACTGATCTCGGCGGTCCAGGCCGGGCAGGTCGTGACGTTCCGGCATCGCAAGCATCCAGCCGCTGAGCCCGCGCCACGCACCCTCGAGCCGTGGGGGGTGGTGTCCTGGCGGGGCCGCTGGTACGTGGTGGGACACGACCGGGACAAGGGGGCGACCCGCTGCTTCCGGGTCTCCCGGATCGTCGGCGCGGTGCGCACCGCTAGCGCGCCGGGGTCGGTACGCCGGCCAGCGGGGGTGGACCTGCTGAAGATCGTGGCAGGTTCCGCGGAACCGCCGCCGGTGGCACATACCGCCCGGCTGTGGCTGGCCAACGGCCGCGCCCAGGGCCTGCGCAGGCACGCGACCGTGCTGGGCGACATGACCGTGGACGGGGTGAGTGGTGACCTCGTTGCGGTGCCACTACCGGGCCACGACGTCGCCGCGCGATGGATCGCCGGTCACGGGCCGGACGTCGTGGTCGTCGAACCCTTGGAGCTGGCCGATGCGGTGCGAGCCCGGCTGCTCGCGGCTGCCGGGAGTGCGGGCTGATGGCCGGAGTCACCGAACGGTTGCCCCGGTTGCTGGCTCTGGTGCCTTACCTGCTGGCTCGCCCCGGTGTGCCGATCGAGGAGGTGGCTGCCGACTTCGACGTCACTGCCCGGCAGCTGCGCCGCGATCTGGAGCTGCTGTGGATGTGCGGGCTACCCGGCTACGGGCCTGGTGACCTCATCGACCTGTCCTTTGAGGGCGACACCGTAACCGTCACCTTCGACGCGGGGATGCGCCGCCCGCTGCGGCTGTCCGGTGCCGAAGCAACCGCCCTGGTAGTGGCGCTGCGGGCGCTGGCCGAGACGCCCGGCATCGTCGACGCCGGGGCGGTCCGCCGAGCGCTGGCCAAGATCGAGGCCGCAGCCGGGCAGGCCGATGGAGTGGTAGTCGGGCTGGCCACCAGGGAGGAGGCCGCGCTGGCCGCGGTGCGCGACGCGCTGGACCACCGCCGCGCACTGCGAATCCGCTATTACACGGCCTCACGCGACACGGTGGGGGAGCGCACTGTGGACCCGATGCGCCTGCTCCTGGTCGAAGGCCGCAGCTACCTGGAGGCATGGTGTCGCTGCGCCGAGGGAATGCGGCTATTCCGGCTGGACCGCATCGAGCACGTCACGACGCTGGACGAGCCGGCCGTGCCACCACCGCACGCCCGCCCCACCGACGTGTCGGCCGGGCTGTTCCGGACACAACCCGACCAGCAGGTCGCCGTGCTCGCCCTGGCTCCGGACGCCCGCTGGATCGCCGAGTACTACCCGATAGAGGAACTGATCGAGGGCGATGGGGGAGCGGCAACCGTGCGAATGCGGTACGCCGACACCGGCTGGATGGTACGGCTGGTGCTGGGGCTGGGCGCCGACGTGATAGTCCGGGAGCCCGCGGAGCTGGCGGCGGCGGTAGCGCAGCGCGCCCGTGCGGCGGTGCACAGATCCAGCCATCTGCCGCCCGGCCAGCTGGGTTAAGTTGCCCCGTGTCCTATCTGATCAGCGCACTGGCCGCCGCCGCGGGCGTCGTCGTGCTCATCGCGCTGCTGATGCGGCTGGCAGGTCCCGCCCGTGGGCTAGCCCGGACCGCCCGCGCCGGTCAGGCCAGACTCGCTGACCGCAGCGGTCTGCTCACTGCCCGGATCGCGGCTCTGCGGATGGAGCTGGCCCGGCGACGCCGTCCCCGCGACGCGAAAGCTCCCAGCAGACCCCCGGCCGCGTAGCATCGAGCTCGCAAGAGAAACGAGAGAGGATGCCACGATGCCTAATCTGGGTGGCTGGGAGCTGCTAATTCTCCTGGGCGTGCTGGTTCTGATGTTCGGTGCGACCAAGCTGCCGGCGGCCGCCCGGGCCATCGGGCAGTCCATGCGCATCTTGAAGGCCGAAACCAAGGGCATGCGCTCGGAGGACGAGTCGCCCCCGCCAGCATCCCCCCAGCAGTCCCCCCAGCAGGCGCTGCCACCGTCGGGTGTCGCCGCGAAGCCGGTCGAGGAGCCCCAGCGGCACAACGACACCACCCGCTGACGACGAGGATCGGGTGAGCGGGATGCGCTTTCCTGCTGGACGTTTCCTCGCTGGGTCGAGTCGCCGACGCAGGGCAAACCCGGACGGCTCCATGCCCCTCATGGAGCACCTCTACGAGCTCCGCAACCGGTTGTTCATCGCGCTGTCGGCGCTTGCAGTCGGCGGAGTCCTCGGATTCATCTGGTGGGGAGTATCCCCGTTTGGCTTGCCCAGCCTCGGCGACTTGATTACCCGTCCGTACTGTGGCCTGCCAGAGACACTGCGGCTGACCCCGAACGGCCGGTGCCAGTTGCTGCAGACCAGCCCGTTCGAGGTATTCACCCTTCGAATGCAGGTGGGTGTGGCGGCGGGTGCGGTGCTCACCGCCCCGATCTGGGTCTACCAGCTGTGGGCGTTCATTACTCCCGGCCTCTACGCCAAGGAGCGCAGGTTCGGCGTCACCTTCGTCGGCGTGTCCAGTGTGCTGTTCGCCGCAGGTGCGGTTCTCGCCTACTACGTGGTTCCTACCGGTCTGTCCTTTCTGGCAAACCTGGGCGCCGGTCAGTTCATCACCGCGCTGACCGGCAAGGCCTATGTCGGTTTCCTGCTTACCATGCTGGTGGTCTTCGGCCTGGCTTTCGAGTTACCGTTGCTGGTCGTGATGCTCAACCGGATCGGAGTGCTGCCGTACGAGAAGCTGAAACGTTGGCAGCGCGGCATCCTGTTCGGACTGTTCGTGCTTGCCGCCGTGGCCACTCCCGGCAGTGACCCGATCTCCATGCTGGCGCTGGCCGGCGCGCTGGTCGTGCTGTTCGAGGCATCGGTGCTGGTCGCGCGCGCCCACGACCGCACCCTGGCGCGGCGGCGCGCCGAACAGGGCTGGGACGACCTCGATCCCGATGAACCCTCCCCGCTGGACCACCGGGTGGAGCCGGTATCGAAGGATGATGCGGGGTCGGATAACCCGACACCCCGCTACGACGACGCCACCTAAGCGCTGACAGCGATCGACGGGGGTTAGGCCTGGCAGAATGACCGAGGTGGCGAGTACGCCGGAGGTGCTCGTCCGGCGGCTTTTGCTGCTGGTCGGCGGCCTTGTCGCGGTGGCGGCGATCATTCTGGCGTCCGCTGGGCAGTGGTCGTGGGGAATCGCCGTCGTTGCTGGGGTTGGCGGTGCCGCCATCGCGGTCGGAGCAGGACGGCGGACAGCGCACCAGCAGCGAACCGAACTGACCCGGTTGAGCATGCTCGCAGAGCGGCGCGCGGAGCAGGTTGCAGCGCTCAGTCACGAGCTACGTACTCCACTCAGCATGATCAAAGCGGCTGCCGAACTGCTGCTGGAGCAGAAGCCGGGGCTGTTGACCGCAGCCCAGGAGCGGTTCCTCCAGGTGATCGCTCAGCAGTGCAGCCAGGTCATCGGATTGAGCGAGGGACTACTCATTCAGGCCAGGATCCAAGCGGGGCTGTTCACCCCCCGGCTGGAACCAATCGACGTCTCCGGGCTCGCCCGAGATGTCGTGGTCGCGATGCGTCCGCTTTGTGGCCAGCGCGGGCAACGGATCACCTTGGACACCCCGCAGGTCACCAGGGCCATCGCCGCGGATCCCACCCTAGTGCTACAAGCCTTGACGAACCTAGTGTCCAATGCCAGCCGCTTCACATCCCAGGGGGGCAGCATCAGCGTGCGGATCATGGAGATCGACTCCGGGGTCGCGGTGTACGTGACCGACGACGGCGCCGGCATGACCCGCGAGGAACGCCGGCGGCTGTTCCGACGCTTCGCCACCGGGCGCCCGTTGGCGGACGGTACCGGCCTCGGGCTGGTCATCACCAAGGAAGTGATCGAGGCCCACGGTGGCTCGATCATGGTGGACACCACCGCCCAGCGCGGTACAACTTTCCTGTTCACGTTGCCCCGGGGGGGGCAGACATGACCGAGCCGGCCACCGCTCTCGTTATCGACGACGAACCACAGATGACCATGATCGTCGGCTTCGCACTGGAGACCGAGGGCTTCACGGTGCTCGTGGCTCACGACGCCGCAACCGCGCTGAACATGTTGCGCACCAGACAAGTCGACCTCATCGTGCTCGACGTGCTAATGCCAACCTTGGACGGTATCTTGCTCTGCAGCAAGATTCGCAGCAACTCGGATGTTCCGATCATGATGCTGACCGCGCTCGCTCAACCCGAGGACGTCATCACCGGCCTCGAACATGGCGCCGACGACTACGTGACCAAACCGTTCCACCCGCGTGAGGTCGCGCTACGGGCGTGCGCTCTGGTTCGCCGGCACCGCCGTGGCACAGCCGGACGCACCGTACATGTCGGTCGGCTGCGAATCGACTCCGCGAACCGCACTGTGTCGCTGGCCGGTCGACCTGTCGAGCTGCCGTTCACCGAGTTCAAGTTGCTCGCGCACCTGGCCGCCCATCGCGGCACACCGCAGCCATGGCGGGATCTGCTCCGCGACGTGTGGGGTACGCAAGACTTCATTGGTGGTCGGGACGTGGTCAAGTCAGCCATATACCGGTTGCGATCGCGGCTGGCCAGCGTGGGCGACGGTACCGAGTACGTGGTGACCCGGCGCCCCGACGGCTATCTCATGCCCAATCTCCCAGCGGATGGTGATTGACGCATCACCTAGTCTCACCCGACCATCACCCCGCGATGCCGTTTCCTTCCCTAGCCTTCCGATCACCATCGATTTGCGGTCTCGGCCAGCACCGATTCCGGGAGGTTCCGACGATGTCCGGTTCAGCTTTCCGATTCCTGCGCCGCGGTATCGCGCTGTTCGGTGCTGCTGTGCTCGCGGCCAGCTGTGCTGGCACCCAACCAGACGACGCCACCGCTGGGCCGGGCCGCGGAAAGATCACTGTCCTGTGCGGCGCGACTGAGGACTGGTGCACCGCCCATACCACGGCGTTCACCAAGAATACAGGTATCGAGGCTGGCTTTGTCCGCCTCTCCAGCGGCGAGGCCGTCGCGCGGCTGCAGGCAGGCAAGTCGAGTCCCGAATTCTCGGTATGGCACGGCGGACCGGCCGAAGGCTATGTCGTCGCGGCCAACGCAGGCTTGCTTGAGCCATACATCTCGCCGAATGCGAGCGCCATCCGCTCGGAGTGGAAAGCTCCGGACGGTAGCTGGACCGGTGTGTACGTTGCGGTCCTGGGGTTTTGCTCGAACACCAAGCGACTGGCTGAAAAGGGTCTGCGGCCGCCGACCTCCTGGGCTGAGCTGCTCGACCCGCGCTATGCGAAGGACATCGGCGTCGCACATCCAGGAACCTCGGGCACAGGATACGTGACGCTGTGGACCCAGGTCGCTCTCGCCGGTGGTGACAAGGACAGGGGTCTGGCCTACCTGAGATCGCTGCGGCCGAATGTCCTGCAGTTCGCCAAGTCCGGCCTGAACTCCCTGTATCAGGCATGGCGCGGCGAGATCGCTACCGGCGTCCTGTTCTCCCACGACTGCGTGGCCAGCCGCGAGGGAGGGTTCACCGACCTGGAGGTGACCTTTCCCGCAGAAGGCGCCGGGTACGAGGTCGGCGGGTTGGCGGTCATCAAGGGTGGGCTGAACACTCGCGCCGCCAAGGCTTATGTCGACTGGGCGCTGACCGCCGAGGCTCAGGAGATCGGCGCAACAGTCAAGTCCTACCAGGTACCAACCCTACCCAACGCCAAGATCTCCGGTAAGTCGGTGACACTCGACCAGATCAAGCTCGTCGACTACGACTTCGCGGCGGCCGGTGCCGCCAAGCCCGAGCTTGTCAAGCGCTTCGACGCCGAGATCGCGTCGGCCCCAGGACCGTGACCCGCGCCATGGCAGCGACTACCCGGACTACCCGCTTACCGCGCCGGGTCGGCCACCGCGACCGGTGGGTCGCCGCCGCTGTGGTGACCTGCGTCGCGTTGGTCGTGGTCGGCGTGCTCTACCCGCTCGGCGCTGTCATCGGGACTGCGCTGCGCCCAGACGCACTCCCTCGCTACGCGGCGTTCTTCACGTCACCGGTCGATCTCACCGTCCTGGGAAATACCCTCCTGCTGGGTCTGCTGATCGGGCTGTTCGGCACCACGCTCGGCTTTCTTTTCGCCTTCGTCCAGGCTCGCTTGGACGTGCCGTTCAAGCGGACGTTGCACGTCATCGCATTGATCCCGATTGTCAGCCCACCGTTCGCCATCGCTACCGCCACGATCGTGCTCTACGGTCGCAGGGGCCTGATCAGCAACGGTCTGCTGGGCCTGGACTACGACATTTACGGCTTGGACGGTCTGGTCTTCGTGCTGTCGGTGTCGTCCTTCCCGGTGGCCTACCTGGGTCTGCTCGGCATGATGCGGGCGCTCGACCCGGCGCTGGAGGAGGCGGCGATGAACATGGGCGCGAGCCGGTGGCGCAGTTTCCGCACCGTGATCCTGCCGTTACTTGCGCCCGGCCTGGCCGCGCCATTCCTGCTGCTGTTCGTCGAGGGCATCGCCGATCTGGCCAACCCGCTGGTGCTCGGCGGGGACTACACGGTGCTCGCCAGCCGCGCCTACCTCGCTATCAACGGCGAGTTCGATACGGTCACTGGCGCCGTTTACAGCCTGATCTTGCTCCTCCCGGCTGTGTCGCTGTACTTCGCCCAGCGGTACTGGGTGGGGCGCAAGGTGTATGTCACGGTCACCGGAAATCCCTCCGGTGGCGTGCACCTCATCGCAGGGTGGGCCCGCTGGCCGATCTTCGGTGTGGCCCTGTTAGTGAGCGCGGTCATTCTCAGTTTGTACGCGGCGGTGTTTCTCGGTGCGGTCACCGAGGTATTCGGGATCAATTTCGAGTTGACCTTCTCCCACCTCCGCGAGGTTCTGTTCGGCGCCGGGCAGGAGGCGGTCATCGACACCACCATCGTGGCCGTGATCGCCACACCGGTGGCCGGGCTGGCCGGCATGGTCATCGCCTGGCTCGTTGTCCGGCACCTGCGAACCAGTGCTCCGTGGCTGGACTTCGCCGCAACTCTGGGTATCGCGGTACCGGGCACCGTGTTGGGGATCGGCTACGTGCTGGCCTATCGCACAGACACCACGATCGGCGGCGTGACTGTCTTCCCGGCGCTGGTCGGTGGCACGGCGATCTTCGGCGGCGCGTTCGCCATCGTGGTGTCCTACGTCATCCGCAGCATGCCGGCCGGGCAGCGAATCGCAGTCGGGTCACTGTCCCAGCTGCACCCATCGATCGAGGAGGCATCAATGAACCTAGGGGCCAGCCCGGCAACGACGTTCCGCAAGGTCACGCTGCCACTGATCCAACCTGCGCTACTCACCGGCCTGTGCTCCAGCTTCGCCCGCTGCATGACGTCGGTGTCGACCGTCGTCTTCCTCGTCACACCGGAGACCAAGATCATGGCTTCCCAGATCCTCGATGCGGTCAACTACGGAAGCTACGGCGTCGCGTTCGCCTATTGCATGGTGCTCACGGCGATCGTGCTCGCGAGCTTCGGGCTGATCAGATTGATCGTCGGCAGCAGCGCCAACTTGAGCCGGGTCGCAACGAGCCCAGCCGGCGGTGCATGAGTATGACTGCTACTGCTCCCACCAGCACTGCTACTCCTACTCCAACTAACACTGGCCAGCTGCACCTCGAGCAGCTATGCAAGACCTTCACCAGCCGCAACGAATCGACCGTCGCAGTCGACGGGATCGACCTCACCGTCGAACCTGGCGAGTTCATCACCCTGCTCGGACCTTCCGGCTGCGGCAAGACGACCATACTGCGCATCGTCGCCGGCTTCGAATACGCCACCAGCGGCCATGTTCGTATCGACGGGCGCCTGCTGGACGATGTCCCACCGCAGAAACGACCCACGGCTATGGTGTTCCAGAGCTTCGCGCTGTTCCCGCACATGACGGTGGCCGAGAACATCGCATACGGACTGCGGCTCAAGAAGCTCAACCGCACCGAGATCAACGAAGCGGTCACGTTGTCGTTGACCAGTATGAATCTTGCCGGCCTCGGCGGGCGCAGCCCACACGAGCTCTCCGGCGGCCAGCAGCAACGCGTCGCACTCGCGCGCGCCTTGGTCGTTCAACCGAGGCTGCTGCTCTTTGACGAACCACTGAGCAACCTCGATGCCAAGCTGCGCGCCTCGATGCGCGCCGAAATCCGCCGTATCCAGCAGCGGCTCGGCATCACCAGCCTGTACGTCACCCACGACCAGGACGAGGCCATGAGCATGGCCGACCGCATCGTCGTGATGAACAAGGGCCGCATCGAACAGGTCGGGATTCCCAGCGACATCTACTTGCGCCCGGCCAGCGTATTCGTCGCCGACTTCGTCGGTCGCGCCAATTTCTTAGAGGTCTCACCCAGGGAAATCGAGGGCAGCCTTGCCATGCTCAGCGCGTTCGGTCGCGATATATCAACGGCCTGCCACCGAGAAGTCCAGGCCGGCAGAACCGCTTATCTCGTCGTGCGCCCGGAGTCTGTGTCGCTCACGCCGACGGTCCACGGCGCCAACGGCGTCGTACTGAACTCGGTGTTCCGCGGAACAACAGCCGAGTACGAGATCGAGACGGCCGTCGGCACCCTTGTCGCCAGCGTATCGCGCCCCGACCCGACCGCCATGCTCACCGAAGGTACCAACGTGGCTGTGGAAATCGAGGACCGTCATTCCTACGTGTTGCCGAAACAGTAGGACGCGTAGCCTTAATCCACGAACCTCTTTGCGTGGATGAGGTTTGCTGGGTGGTCGAGCCACACATACTGGTGATCGGCTGTGATGGTTACTCCGTAGCGGTCGCGTCGTGGTCTTCCGGACTGGAGCCACCAGGCGTACCCAGTGGTGGCCTCGTCCCAGAGTCGGCGTGCTCCGGCTTGGCGAACCACAGTGTTGTGTACTGAGGCCCAGGCGTCGGGGGCCAGTAGCCACAGGATTTCCAGGTAGCCGTCGTCGCCCAGTTCCCAGGTCAGCCGGCAGTCGGGCAGGTGAAGGCCGATGCCGAAGCGGGCGTCCTCACCGAGGAGGTCAGCGAGGTCGACGTCTGTCATGGAGTGATCGGCGATGGCATCGAAGTCGCCAGGCTCGTCGGGAATCGCTTGTCGTTGCGCGCGCAGGCGCATGAACGTGGCCCAGTCCACAATCCGTCCGACGGCCTGATCACCGTTGTCGTTGACGATCAGGCGCAGTAGGGCACTGTTTTCGAAGGTGGTGCCCCACGGGGTGACAATGATGCCGCCCGGCCTGGTCTGCGCTACCCAGGCATAGGGCACGGTTTCCACCGAGCAGGTGGCGATCACGCGGTCGTAGGGCGCGGCCGTGGGGTAGCCGTCGGCTCCCTCCCTGGTGACGACCAGCGGTGCCCGGCCGGTATCTGCGAGGTTGCGCCGCGCGGCGTCGGCCACTGAGGGGTCTATCTCGATGCTGACCACTTGGTCATCGCCGAGTCGGTGAGCCAGCAGACTCGTGCTCCACCCGGTTCCCGTACCGATCTCCAGGACCCGCTGCCCGGGGTGCACGTCGAGGTGGGACAGCATGGTGAACACGACGGCGGGCATGGAGCAGGAACTGCTGATCGGGTAGCCGTGCTCGGAGCACTCCGCGCCGTCGTGAAGTTGGGTGATGACCGACTCATCGCTGTAGGCGTAGGCGAGCCAGCCGTCGGCGTCGGTGGCGCGGTCGAGTGGCTCGTCGACTGCTCGCCAGACCCGGTCGGGGAGGAATAGGTGCCGGGGGTTGGCCTCGTAGGCGGCCCGCCAGTCGGCAAGTAGCCGGGCGCCGAGACGAACAGCCAGTTCCCGCTGCGCTTGGATCACGTGTCGCCTTCGTCGTCGCGGCTGGTGTCCTCGCTGCGGTCGCCGCTGTGCTTGCCGTCGTCGTCATCTCTGGGCCGAACGATCTTCGACGGATCGACCTGGTCCTGTGGTCTACCACCGTCGCGAGTCTGGTCGTGCTTGGCCATGGTTGGTCCCTCCCTTGGCCGGGGTATTGAGTGCGAAAGATCCATTTCAGCGTTTCTGAGGTATCTGATGCTGCACTGTGTGGTCGGTTTCCGGTCTCATCGGACGCTGCCAGCCGGTAGTGCGGCGGCGAGCCGGGTGGCTCGCACGTCAGCCCGGACCGATGATGGTGGCCGGATCGTCAAGGGGCGCTGCTCAGCACGGGACACGTGGAGGGATCGTGGCGCGGGGGAGACGGTACTGGGGGCTTCGGGGTGCTCCGGGTGAAGCAGGTTCAGCATCGCCTGCAGCGTCCACTGCGGCGGGCTTTCACGCGCCCACACCACGACCTCGGGTGCGAATACATCGACCTGTCCCCGGTTCGGCGTCGGGACTCTGGCCGCGGTGACCCGATCGAAGTTCCGGATGGTGACCAGATCGAGGAAGTGCTCCCATTGGTAGGACGCGACCAGGGCGTTCGGTCCGGCTCGGGGTCCGCAGCAGTACAAGACAAACCCGTCGGCGACGACGTCAACAAGCAACCCCTCCACCACTGGCGGTAAGCCCACCTGATCACCGATGCGGGGGTCTGGTGACGGGGACAGCTTCACGCGCCGGTCATCACTGTCGGCGCCAGCTCTGACGTGCTCCACCACAAGGGCCGGTTTCATTTGCGCACCGCCGTCGCTTTGTTGAGCAGCTCGCATAGCTGCGCCGTCTCCGGGTTGGTCATCACGACGGTGGTCTTGATTGCCCCGTTGAAGGTCAGCCAGACCCGGCCGGAATGACCGATGCCTTGCCGGGTCACGATCACAGTGCTGGGCTCGCCTTCCGGGGTACGGCCCCGCATCGCCCCACGGAACGTCTCGTCGGAGATGCTGTCAGTCATCGAGCACCGCGGGCATCCTCTGTTGATCGCCCCGTGAGGACGATCTGCCGTACCGCCATCAACCATTGGCGGCATGGTCGACGAAACCGGCGACTCTCCAGCTCATCACCTCGAAATCTTGCCACTTGAGACCGTCCCTCCGTTGTCGACTTATGTGGCCCCAGCACACCGGCCCGGATGGCCTGGTGGAAGCCTGGCCAGCCGTCAAGATCGTCAACTTGGACAACCGGTTCGGTAGAACAGTGCTTGGCTGGGTAGGACAGGAGCACGTGGCAGGAGTGGCAGAGGGGATACGGGCGTGGCGGACGGCCCCAATGAGGTGCTCGCCTCGCTGCTCGATGAGCTGGGCTGGTCACCGCGCACTCTGGCCCGGCGGATCAATCACGTTTTCGGGGCCGGCACGGTAGCCGACACCGCTCCGTACCACTGGCGCGACAGCGGTTGCATCCCGCGGCCACCGCTTCCGGAGCTGGCAGCGTGGGTTCTCTCCCGCGAACTCGGCCGCCCGGTGACTGTGGCCGAACTCTGGCAGGGCCGCGCCAGCGGATCACCACTGGTGCTCCCCGCCGACATCGACATGGACGGCCCGTGGTCCCGGGCCAGCACCCTGGGCCTGCTCGAGGATTGGGTCGTTGCCGGGCTCCTGGACCGCAGGCACTTTCTCGCCGTCTCCGGCACGACGATCCTCGACATCGCCACCAGGTACCCGACGGGCGGCCCTGGCAGGCTTGCGGCGGCTCTGGAACGAGGCTCGGTAGGTGACCTGCTGCTCGCGCAGATTGAGCAGAGCATCCCGCTGCTGCAGCGCCTCAACGACACTCACGGTGGCGGCGCCTACCTTCCCTATGTGGGGGCGCAGTTCCGGGCGGTCGCTTTGCTCTTACGCCAGGGTGGGCATCCCGCTCGGGTGGAGCGCCGGCTGTTCGCGGCCCTCGCTGAGATCGGTCAGCTCGCCGGATGGATGGCGCTGGACGCCGGCCGACACGGGCTGGCTCAGCGGTACCTGTTCACCGCGCTGCGCGCGGCACGGGAGGCCGACTACCACGCGATGGCCGCTTCTGTGCTGGCGGACCTGGCCTCTCAAGCCGCCACCCGGGAACACTCCCGTGACGCGATAATCCTGGGGCAGGCAGCGGTCCGCATTGCCACCGGGAGCTCAGCGGGAGTGCGCGCCCTCGTACAGACCCGGCTCGCCTACGGCCATGCCCTCGCTGGCCAGCTCAAAGACTTCGACCGCGCCCACGCCACCGTGCTGGACACCTTCGCCGGCCGCGACCCGGCCGCGGAGCCATTCTGGATGGACCACTTCACGCCCAACCACTTTGACTCCCGAGCGGGCTACGCCTTGACCCATGCCGGCACCCTCGCCGCCGCAGCTGGTGACCAACAGACCGGCACTGTACTGCTGCGCCGCGGCGAGCGACTGCTCCGCACCGGCGCACACGCCCTGCCAGAGGATCACTTTGACCAGCGTCGCGCTCTGTTCGAGGGAGCCTGGCTGTCCGTCGCAGCCGCCGGGCAGGGCGATCTGAAGCAGGCATGCATGATCGGCAGCCTCGCCGTCACGCGCCTGAACCGGGTCCGGTCCGTCAAAAGTGCCCAGGTTCTTCGCCTGCTGGCCAAGCGGTTACACCGCTGCGCCCGCAACGAGTACGTCCGCGATTTCCTCCCCACCCTCGACGCCGCCCTGGCCCGGCAACCCGTGCCCGCCTGATGGTCACCCTGCCCCCGGTCCTGGTGATCGGCGCCGGAGTGATCGGCCTGAGCACTGCCGTCACCCTCGCCGAAGCCGGCTACCCCGTCGTGGTCCGCACGGCCGAGCCGTCCGAAGCGACCACGTCCGCCGTGGCCGGCGCGCTCTGGGGCCCGTGGCTGGTCAAGCCGCGTCACCGGGTGCTGCGCTGGGCCGAGCACACCCTCACCACGCTGTGCAACCTCGCTGCGCACCGTGACACCGGCGTGCGCCTGGCCGCCGGTATCGACGCCTCCGACGTGCCCCACGACCCACCCGACTGGGCACACCTGCTTCCCGACCGCCGCCCCTGCACGCGCGAAGAAATACCGGCCGGCTACGGCTACGGCACCCGCTGCACAGTCCCCCTGGTGGATATGCCCACCTACCTCACCGAACGGCTCACCGTGGCGGGCGGCGCGATCCAGATCAAGTCCATCGAGTCTCTCGACGACGTCGCCCACAGCTGGCCGCTGATCGTCAACTGCACTGGACTCGGTGCGCACGCCCTCGTCCCCGATCACCAGGTCCACCCCGTCCGCGGGCACCATGTCATCGTCAGCAACCCCGGGCTGACCGACTTCATCGAGACCGACACCGGCGACTCACCCGACCTCATCGCGATCTATCCCCACCCCGGCCACGTGGTCCTCGGCGGTACCGCCGAAGTCGGCAAGTGGGACCGCACCCCCAATCCCGCCATCGGCCAGGCCATCCTCGAGCGTTGCACCCGCCTCGAATCCCGCCTCGCCGACGCTCAGGTCATCGACCACCTCGTCGGATTGCGACACCCGCCCCCACGTCCTGGTCGATCTCCAACAGCACCCCAGTGGAGCAACCATCGCCCACAACTACGGCCACGGCGGAGCCGGCGTCAGCCTCTCCTGGGGCTGCGCCACCGAGATCACCAATTTAATCAGCACCACAACATCCCCACACCCATGACCTCCTCCCGGCGACAACCGCGCCGTGGCGGGACGAGGGATGGACGTCGAGGACCTGCCGTGCGCGACGGACACCATCGACACCAATCCGTATGCGTTCCTCGCCATCTGGGTTGAGCCGAGGGGGTGCAGCTGGTCGATGATGGCGTCGTCGCAAGCTTGTCCAGCGACGTCCCGGTGCCGATGTTCAGTAGCGTGTTCGCGTTGCGATTCACCGGCACGGCGGCGATGGTGATCTGG
>JBOHHF010000154.1:0-61662 GCA_050700495.1 Pseudonocardiaceae bacterium | reverse complement strand
AACTGATCACTAGCAAACAAACCCACTAGCAAAACAAAACATGGCACTAACATTTCGGCACACTGTTGAGTTCTCAAAGAACAAGCACACACCATCACAAACCACCGAAACGGCGGCTAGTTCCGGGATGACTCACTCGGACTTGCCCGGTCCCGCTTGGAGTTTACCTCACAAGAGGCATCCGTACGGTCCCGGCAACTCATCAAGCTTACCAGCCGTCCGAGTCATCGTTTCCCCCGGGGCCCGGCCTAACCTCTCGGCGCCATCAGTGCTCTGAGCGTTTGGTCCGTTTCCCTTGCGGGGCGAAGGGAAAGTTACGCGGACCACACGGTAGAAGTCAAATCGGCGTGTCGTGCAGGTCAGACAGCAGGCCGACGTGCCGGAGGAGATCACCGAACGCGCACGCCAGCGGTATGCCGCCGACCACGTCGGAGTACCAGCCAGCCGCCCGCCAGCAGATCAGACTCCGCGGGTGTCCAGCCCTCATCGCCGACCTTGGCATTGTTCACCGACGCGCCACCTTCGCGAACCGTGCGACGAGCGGCGCCCTTGCTGTCGGCCAGGCCGCTGGCTACCAGCAGATCGACGATCGTGGGCTGGTCGGCCAGCAGCACCTGGCCGGTGGGGGCCTCCGCCATAGCGGCATCCAGCGTGCGCTCGTCCAGTTCGCGCAGCTCCCCCTGGCCGAACAATGCCTGGCTGGCCGCGGCCGCGCGGTGCGCCTCCGCCGAGCCGTGCACCAGAGTGGTGATCTCCGCGGCGAGCACCCGCTGCGCTGCTCGTGCATGCGGCCGCTCGACGGTCTGCCGGTCCAGGTCAGCGACGTCGTCTCGGGAGAGCTCGGTGAATACTTTCAGGTAACCGTCCGTGTCCCGGTCGTTGGCGTTGATCCAGAACTGGTAGAAGGCATATGGACTGGTCAGATCGGGATCCAGCCACACCGTGCCGCTCTCCGTCTTGCCGAACTTGGTGCCGTCCGCCTTGGTGATCAGCGGTGTGGCCAACGCGTGCACCGAACGCTGCTCGGTCCGGTGCACCAGGTCCACCCCTGCCGTGATGTTGCCCCACTGATCGCTGCCACCGGTCTGCAGCGTGCAACCGTACCGCCGGTAGAGCTCGAGGAAGTCCATCGCCTGTAGAAGTTGGTAACTGAACTCGGTGAAGGTGATCCCAGCGTCGGAGTTCAACCGCGCGCTGACCGCCTCCTTGGTGAGCATCCGGTTCACCCGGAAGTGCTTGCCGACGTCACGAAGGAAGTCGATCGCCGACATCCGCTGGGTCCAGTCCAGGTTATTCACCATGGCGGCGGCGTAAGATGCACCGAAATCCCCCTCGAAGTCCTCTCCGAAATCGAGGAACGGCTCGATCTGGAGTCGGATCCGCTGCACCCAGCCGGCGACGACATCCTTGGTGTTGAGCACCCGCTCGGCGCTCGGCTTGGGGTCCCCGATCAGTCCCGTGGCGCCGCCCACGAGGGCAAGCGGGCGGTGGCCGGCACGCTGGAACCGGCGCAGGGTGAGGATCTGCACCAGGTTACCCAGATGCAGGCTCGGCGCGGTGGGATCAAACCCGCAATACAACGTGAGCGGGCCAACATCGCAATCACGGCGCAACGTGTCGAGGTCGGTACTCTGCGCGATCAGGCCGCGCCAGCCCAGCTCGTCAAGGATGTGCTCTCCCACCCCGCCATCATCCCGCACCGGGCTATGCATTCTGGATCAGGCTGGCCCTCTCCGGTCAGGCGGGTTGCCGATGCCGGCGGTACACCGACACTGCGAGGCTGCCGTGTATCCAGAACCGCCACGGCCGGTCCGGCGCCGCGGCAACGCCCACCCGGGGACCGGTGCGCACCTGCTCGACGGGAACCGGATCGCCGGGCAGCAGCCGCACCGGCGACAGGGGATCGGTGAGGTTCAGGCCGTTGTGCTCCCGGCGCAGTCCGAGCAGCGTCGCCAGCCTGGCCGGGCCGCGAGCGAGCTCGGCGTCGGACCGGGCGGTGGGCCGGTGCAGCCGGGCGCCGTCGAGGCCCGAGATGACTTCGCCAGCGCGCAGCAGCACGGCGCCCGGCTCTCCGTCGGGCAGGCATGAGATGTTGGCGCAGAAGTGTAGCCCGTAGACGAAGTACACATACAGGTGCCCGGGCGGGCCGAACATCACGGCGTTGCGGGCGGTGCGGCCACGGTAGGAGTGCGCCGCCGGATCGTCGGAGCCGCGGTAGGCCTCGAGCTCGACGAGCCGGACGGCCACCTGGCCGTCCGGTCGGTCAGCTACCAAGTGGCAGCCCAACAGCAGCCGAGCAGCTGGCAGTACGTCCACGGCGAGACACTCACGGGCGAACGTCTCCACCGTCACGAGGCGATCCAATCTCGGTGCTCGCCAACCGCGTGCCGGGCGCGCTGCAGCTGCTCGGCGACACGCTCGGGCGCGGTGCCCCCGTAGGCATCGCGGGAGCCGATCGATCCAGCGACGCTGAGCACCCGACGGACGTCGGTGGTGAGCTCAGGATGGATGGCGGTGAGCTCCATCTCCGACAGCTCCGACAGCCCCACCCCGCGGTACTCGGCCAGCCGCACGCAAGCTCCGGCTGCGTGGTGCGCGGTGCGGAACGGCACTCCCTGGCGTACCAGCCATTCCGCGAGGTCGGTGGCGAGAGTGAATCCGGCCGGCGCCAACTCGGCGAGTCGGTCGGTCCAGAAGGTCAGGGTGCCGACCATTCCGGCCATCGCGGGCAGCAGCAGCTCGAGCTGGTCGACGGAGTCGAACAGCGGCTCCTTGTCCTCCTGCAGGTCCCGGTTATAGGCCAGCGGCTGCGCCTTGAGCGTAGCCAGCAACCCGGTGAGGTTGCCGATCAGCCGGCCGGCCTTGCCTCGGACCAACTCGGCCACATCGGGATTCTTCTTCTGCGGCATGATCGAGCTGCCCGTGGAGTAGGCATCATCCAGTGCGACATAGTCGAACTCGGCAGTGGCCCAGAGAATAATCTCCTCGGCGATCCGGGACAGGTCAACGGCGAGCATCGCGAGCACGAACGCGGCCTCGGCTGCGAAGTCCCGCGATGCTGTGCCATCGATTGAGTTCTCCACCGGGGCATCGAAGCCGAGCTCGGCGGCCACCGCCGCCGGATCCAGGCCGAGCGACGAGCCGGCCAGGGCACCCGAACCGTAGGGCGACACGGCGGCCCGAGCGTCCCAGTCACGCAACCGCCCGACGTCACGCAGCAAAGCCTGGACATGGGCCCCGAGGTGGTGGGCGAGCAGCACAGGTTGGGCGTGCTGCAAATGAGTCCGGCCCGGCATGGGATCGTCGGGGTGCTCCTGCGCCTGGTCGAGCAACGCGTCGATGACGTCCAGCGTGCCGGCAGCGACCCGGCGGGCCGCATCGCGTAACCACATCCGGAACAGCGTCGCGACCTGATCGTTGCGGGAGCGGCCGGCGCGCAACGCGCCGCCGAGATCCGGTCCGACCCGCTCGATCAGGCCACGCTCCAAGGCGGTGTGCACATCCTCGTCCTCGGGCACCGGGACGAACGCGCCGGAACTGACGTCGGCGTCGAGACGGTCCAGTGCGTCGAGCATGGCGTCCAGCTCGCGGTCGTTGAGCAGCCCAGCGCCGTGCAGCACACGGGCGTGCGCCCGGGAGCCGCGGATGTCATACCGGGCGAGGCGCCAATCAAAATGCGTCGAAAGACTTAGCGCAGTCAGCGCATCGGCCGGTTTCCCACTGAATCGGCCACCCCAGAGTTGATGGCTCGACCCTGCAAGCAGGTCTCGCGGCGCAGTCACGATGGCTCGATCCTTCCTGGTATGTCTCGTGTCGATGGCTCGACCCTGCCAAGCAGGTCTCGCTTTGCGGCGATCTTGGACGGCAGTCCCCATAGCTGCACAAAGCCCCTGGCCAAGGATTGGTCGAAGCTGTCGCCTGCGTCGTAGGTGGCCAAGTTGAAGTCGTAGAGCGACTGCGGGCTGCGTCGCCCCGTCACGGTGGCCCGGCCACTGGCCAGTTCGATCCGGATCTCGCCGGTGACGTGGCGCTGCGAGTCGGTGATGAAAGCGTCCAGTGCCCGCTTGAGCGGGGAGAACCACAGCCCGTCGTAGACCAGCTCGGTCCAGCGTTGCCCGACGTTGCGCTTGTACCGGGCCAGGTCACGCTCGACGGTGACGTTCTCCAGCTCCTGGTGCGCGGTGATCAGAGTGATCGCCCCGGGTGCCTCGTAGACCTCACGGCTCTTGATCCCGACCAGCCGATCCTCGACCAGGTCCAACCGGCCGACGCCGTGTACCCCGGCCCGCCCGTTGAGCTGCTGGATCGCCTCCAGCACCGTCACCGGGGCGCCGTCGATAGCGACCGGCACACCCGACTCGAAAGTGATCACCAGTTCGTCCGGTGCCTTCCACTCGGTCGGATCGCTGGTATAGGAGTACACGTCCTTGGTCGGGGCGTTCCACAGGTCTTCGAGGAACCCGGTCTCCACTGCCCGACCCCACATGTTCTGGTCGATGGAGAACGGTGAGCGCTTCGTGACGTCAATGGGCAGGTCTCGCTCGCCGGCGTAGGCGATGGCCTTCTCCCGGGTCCACGCGTAGTCCCGGACCGGGGCGATCACCTGCAGGTCCGGGGCGAGCGCACCGATGCCGACCTCGAAACGCACCTGATCGTTACCCTTGCCGGTGCAACCGTGCGCCACGGTGCCGGCGCCGTGGTACTTCGCAGCTGCCACCAGGTGCTTGACGATCAGTGGCCGGGACAGCGCCGACACCAATGGATAGCAGTCCATGTACAGCGCGTTGGCCTGCAGCGCCGGTAGGCAGTACTGCTCGGCGTACTCGTCACGGGCGTCGGTGACGATGGCCTCCACCGCGCCACAGGCCAGTGCCCGCTTTCGGATCGTCTCCAGGTCCTCACCACCCTGACCGACATCAACTGCGACGGCGACGACTTCGGCTCCGGTTTCCTCGGCGATCCACCCGATCGCCACCGAGGTGTCCAGCCCACCGGAATAGGCCAGCACCACCCGCTCGCTCATTGCTCTCCCTTCGGTCGTGCGCGTGAGTGGCGAACAGTGTCATAGCCCTGATTCGCACTCACGAGCGCGCCAGCGCCATGATCCGCTCCGCGAGTTTCGCCCCGGGGAGGGGCTCACGGGCGACCACCAGGATGGTGTCATCACCCGCGATGGTGCCGACCACATCGGTCAGTGCTGCCCGGTCCAGCGCGCTGGCCACGAATTGTGCTGCGCCAGGGGGCGTGCGCAGCACGGCCAGGTTCGCGCTCGCGTCAGCGGAGACCAGCAGCTCGGTCAGTATCCGGGCCAGCCGGGTGGTACCACCTTCCACAGCACGCACCGGGCTGCCGTCCTCGGGGATGACATACACCGGCGCACCGCCGTCCACACCCCGCAACTTCACCGCACCGAGCTCGTCGAGGTCCCGGGACAGCGTGGCCTGGGTGACCTCGATGCCTTCACCAGCGAGCAGCGCGGCCAGCTCCGTTTGGCTGCGCACCGCGCGGTGGGTCACCAACTCGATGATGCGGGCCTGCCGGCGGACTCGGGTAGGTGTCATGCCGCGCGCTCCGGGTCCAGCAACCAGGTCAGGAGTGCCTTCTGCGCGTGCAGCCGGTTCTCGGCCTCGTCCCATACTGCGCTGGCCGGACCGTCGAGTACTTCGTCGGTGATCTCGGCTCCCCGGTGCGCAGGCAGGCAGTGCAGCACTGTGATCTTCTTAGCGCCGCCTCCGGAGGCGCGATCCAGCAGTTCAGCGTTGATCTGCAGCGGCCGAAACGGGCTGACCCGGTCGAGTCCGTCACTCTCCTGCCCCATCGAGGTCCAGGTGTCGGTCGCCAGGACGTCGGCCCCGTCGACCGCCGCGTGCGGATCGGTGAGCATGGTGACGCTTCCCCCGGTCTCCGCAGCACGGTGTTTGGCCGCGAGCAGCACGTCGGGCATCGGCTGGAAACCGCCCGGTGTGGCGACCCGGACGTGTAGCCCGGCGGTGGTCCCGCCCAGCAGCAGGGAATGTGCCATGTTGTTCGCACCATCACCCAGGTAGGTCAGCGTGAGCCCGGTCAGGCGGCCGTGCCGCTCTCGGATGGTCTGCAGGTCAGCAAGCACCTGACAGGGATGGAACTCGTTGGTGAGCGCGTTGACCACCGGCACCCGCGAGACCCTGGCCATCGCGTCGATGCGGCGCTGCGCAAAGGTACGCCACACCACGGCGTCGGCGTAACGGGACAGCACCCGCGAAGTGTCCTCGATGGTTTCCTCGCGGCCCAGATGCATACCGCGCCCGTCTATGATCACCGGATTGCCGCCGAGTTGGGCAATACCGATCTCGAAAGACAGCCGGGTTCGTGTCGAGGTTTTCTCGAAGATCACCGCGACGGATCGCGGGCCGGCCAACGGAGTGCACCCGAATGGATCGGCCTTGAACTCGTCTGCCAGATCGAGAATCTCCCGCTGCTCGGCCGGGGTGAGATCGTCATCGCGCAAGAAGTGCCTCGGCATCGCTACCGCGCCCGACCCAGGATGGCCGGCAGGGCGTCCAAGAACTCCCGCGCCTGCGCCTCGGTGAGCATCAACGGCGGGGCGAGCCGGACCCGGTCCGGCACGGCGGGGTTGACCAGGAAGCCCGCCTCCTGCGCAGCAGTGGCGACTGCGGCGGAGACCGGCGAGGTCAACCCGATCCCGATGAGCAGGCCCGCCTCGCTGACCGACCCGACGAGTGGGTGGTGCAGCGCCGCTACCCCAGCGGCGATCTCCTTGCCGAGTCGTGCAGCGTGATCGAGTAACCCGTCCGAAGCGATGGTCGCCAGCACCGCCAGCGCCGCCGCGCAGCAGACCGGGTTACCGCCAAGAGTGCTGCCGTGCTGACCGGGCTGCAGCAGATGGGCGGCTGGTCCGATACCGATACACGCGCCGATCGGGAGACCCCCGCCGAGGCCCTTGGCGAGCGTCACCACGTCTGGAGTCACCCCTACAGACTGGTGGGCGAACCAGGTGCCGGTTCGGCCGATGCCCGTTTGGACCTCATCCAGCACCAGCAACGCGCCCTGTGCGGCAGTGATCTCTCGCGCAGCGTGCAGGTAGCCGTCCGGGGGGATGACTACGCCGTTCTCGCCTTGAACAGGCTCGAGGAACACCGCGGCAGTGTCCCCGTCAACCACCGACGCCAAGGCGGCAGGGTCGCCGTAGGGCACGAAGACCACGCCGGGCGGCATCGGCTCGAAGGGGTCCCGCTTGGCGGGCTGGCCGGTGAGCGCGAGCGCCCCCATCGTTCGACCATGGAAGGCACCGTAGGCGGCCACCATTTTCGGCCGCCCGGTGCGCCGAGCGATCTTGAATGCAGCCTCATTTGCCTCCGCGCCGGAGTTGCCGAACAGCACGCGGCCCGACCCGGCGGCACCGAGGAGACCCAGCAGGTTCTCGGCAAGGGTGAGCGCCGGCTCGCTGAGGTACAGATTCGAGACGTGCCCGAGGGTACTGATCTGCTCGGTAACGGCATGCACTACGGCCGGGTGAGCGTGGCCCAGCGCGTTCACCGCGACGCCACCGAGCAGATCCAGGTACCGGCGGCCGTCGACGTCCCATACCTCCGCACCTGCGCCACGGGCCAGCGCCAACAGGGGCGTGCCGTAGTTGGCCATCAACGCGGCTTCCCAACGCCGCTGATAATTCGCGGTAAGCATCAGTCGGGCCCCTCCTCGGGCAGCACCATCGTCCCCACCCCATCGGTGGTGAACACTTCCAGGAGCACTGAATGCGCCACTCGACCATCAATGACATGAGCCCGGGGCACTCCGCCCCGCACCGCGCGCAGGCAAGCCTCCATCTTCGGCACCATTCCGGCGGACAGTCCTGGCAGCAGCTGCTCCAGCCGGTCCACTGTCACTTGGGACAGCAGGCTGGACCGGTCCGGCCAGTCGGTGTAGAGGCCTTCAATGTCGGTGAGCATGACGAGCTTCTCGGCGCCCAGCGCGACGGCCAGCGCCGCCGCCGCGGTATCAGCGTTGACATTGTGCACCACTCCATTGGTGTCCGGGGCCAATCCGGACACCACCGGGATGCGCCCGGCGTTGACGATGTCGAGCACCGCGGCGGGGTTCACCGCAACCACATCGCCGACCAACCCCACGTCGACCTGCTCGCCGTCCACAGTGGCGGTACGCCGCGCGGCGGTGAACAGGTGCGCGTCCTCGCCGGAGATGCCGACGGCGTGCGGACCGTGCGCATTGACCAGTCCGACGAGCTCCCGGCCAACCTGACCGAACAGCACCATGCGCACCACGTCGATCGTCTCGGCAGTGGTGACCCGCAAGCCGCCGCGGAACTCCCCGGCGATGCCCAGCCGGTCCAGCATGGTGTTGATCTGTGGCCCGCCGCCGTGCACCACGACAGGGCGTAGTCCGGCCAGCCGCAGAAAGACCATGTCCTGCGCGAAGGCCCGCTTGAGCTCGTCGTCCAGCATCGCGTTGCCACCGTACTTGATCACGACGGTGGTCCCGTGAAAGCGCTGTAACCAGGGCAACGCTTCGGCGAGCACCGCGGCCTTCTGGGCTGCCGTGTTGATTCCTGACCTTGCGAGCAGGTCTTCAGGGATCATTTCGGGAATCATGACGAGTACGCGCTGTTCTCCTCGACGTAGCCGTGTGAGAGGTCCGTGGTGAGCACGGTGGCCTCGCCCTCGCCGAGGTGCAGGTCGATCTCCACGGTGATCTCCCGGCCGGACAGGTCCGCCTTTGAGCGGTCGGCCGCCACCGCACCACCCTGACAAAGCAGCACTCCGTTGATCCGGATGTCGAGTGTGTCGGCCGCCACGGTGGCGGCCGAGGCGCCCACCGCGGCGGCGATCCGTCCCCAATTGGGATCGGAGCCGAAGAAGGCGGTCTTGACCAGGTTGTCCCGGGCGACCGCGCTGGCCGCGGCGAGCGCGTCGGCGTCGCCGGCCGCCCCGCGGACGGTGATCGAGATCTCCTTGGTGACGCCCTCGGCGTCTACCTGCAGACTCCTGACCAGCTGGTGGCACACCTGCTGCACCGCGGCGGCGAACTCCGCCCAGTCCGGCGTGATCTTCGAGGCGCCGGACGCCAGGAGCAGCACGGTGTCGTTGGTCGAGCAGGTGCCGTCGATGTCCAAGCGCTCGAAAGTCTCGCTTGTGGCGCGACGCAACGCGGCATCGAGAGTGGACCCATCGACAGCCACGTCGGTGGTGATGACGCAGAGCATGGTGGCCAGGCTGGGAGCAACCATGCCGGCTCCCTTGGCGAACCCGCCCACCGTCCATCCCGCGCCGGTGACCGCGGCCTGCTTGGGGACGGTGTCGGTGGTGAGCACTGCGGTGGCTGCGGCCAAGCCGGCTTCCGGCGTCGCGTCTAACGCTGCTGCGGCGGTGTGGACTCCGGACAGCACTGCGTCCAGCGGCAGCCGCTCACCGATCAGCCCCGTGGAACACACCGCGACCTCAACCGCCCCACAGTCCAGCACCGTGGCGACCCATTCAGCGGTGGCGTGGGTGTCCTGGAATCCGCCATGGCCGGTGCAGGCGTTGGCGCCGCCGGAGTTCAACACGACAGCGCGCAGCCTCCGGCCGGTGAGTACCTGCGCCGACCACAGCACCGGCGCTGCCTTGACCTGGTTGCGGGTGAACATCCCTGCGGCCGCGCTGGAGGGTCCGTCGTTGACTACCAGGGCCAGATCCAGTGCGCCGCTGGCCTTGATGCCGGCTGTGATTCCGGCCGCCCGGAACCCGCTGGCTGCGGTGACGCTCATCGGTCCTCCCCTAAATGTTGATCACGGGGCTATTCCCCAGGCCGGCAGACCAGTGGCTTCGGGAAGCCCCAGCGCCAGGTTGAGGCACTGCACCGCAGCCCCCGCCGTGCCCTTGGTGAGGTTGTCGACGGCACCGACTGCGACCAGCCGGCCGGTGTCGGCGTCGATTGCAACCTGAACCTGCACGGAATTGGAGCCCTGCACAGCGCCGGTCACCGGCCAGCGGCCGTCCGGCAGCAGGTGTACGAAGGGCTCCACGGCGTAGGCGGCGTGGTAGGCGTTGCGGATCATCTGCTGGTCGGTGCCCGGGAGTAGCGCTGCGGTGCAGGTGGCCAAGATCCCGCGCGGCATCGGCGCCAACACCGGGGTGAACGACACGGCGACCGGACGACCGGCGACGCCAGAGAGGTTCTGGGTGATCTCCGGCGTATGCCGGTGCGCGCCGGCTATCCCGTAGACGCTGGCCGAGCCCATCACCTCCGAGGCCAGCAGATGTGACGTGAGCGCGCGGCCGGCGCCCGACGTGCCGGACACGGCGGTCACCACGACTTCGGGCTCGACAAGCTCGGCGTTGAGCGCCGGCGACAGCGCCAGGCTGACCACCGTGGGGTAGCAGCCCGGTACAGCGATGCGGCGGGCTCCTCGCAGCTTGTCCCGTGCACCTGGCAGCTCGGGCAGGCCGTATGGCCAGGTCCCGGCGTGAGCGGAGCGGTACCAGCGTTGCCAGGCTGCTGGATCGACGAGCCGATGATCGGCGCCGCAGTCGATCACCACGGTGTCATCGAGTAGCTCGGCGGCCAGAGCCGCGGAATAACCGTGCGGCAGGGCGAGGACGACCGCGTCGTGCCCCACCAGCCGCTGCGCCGTGGTGTCGGACAGGATGCGATCGGCGAGCGGGATGAGATGGGGGTGGTGTTCGCCCAGCGTGCTGCCCGCATTGCCACCCGCCGTCAGCTCGCCGATCTCGATCTCCGGGTGGCCCAGCAGCAGGCGCAGCAGCTCGCCACCCGCATACCCACTCGCGCCAGCCACCGCGACCCTGAACGCCATACGGATAATTATGCACACTCATGCAATCTCATTCAATACTGTTTCTCGTCTTCGGTGCCAGCTCGCCGGCAAGGTCGAGCGGTGCGCGGCTTGGTGGCCAGCACGGTGACGCCGGGGCACTTGCCGGGCCGCCGAGCGGCCGCCGGCGTGCGGCGAGGCCACACGATGTGCGGTGCCACCGCGCACCCGTGGGCCGACGGCACCACACGCCGGGGGTTAGGAACGCAGGGTGGCGCCGTGGGCCTGGATGGCGGCGGCGACCGCGGCGTCGCGGGCGGCGGTGGCCTCGGCGACGGTGAGGGTGCGATCCGGGGCGCGGAACCGCAGCGCGAAGGCCAGCGACTGGTTGCCCTGACCGATCTGGTCGCCGGTGTACACGTCGAACAGGCGTACGTCCTCCAGCAGATCCCCGGCACCGCGGCGCAGCGTCGCAGTCAGGTCGGCGGCTGGCACGGCAGCGTCCACCACCAATGCGACGTCCTGCAGCACCGGCGGGTAAGGCGACACCACCGGCGCGGGCCGCCGCTCGCTCAACGGCAGCGCATCGAGATCGAGCTCCATCGCACAAGCCCGCGTCGGCAGTCCCAACGCCTCGATCACCGCGAGGTGCAACTCTCCCGCATGCCCTATCACGCGGCCATCCACTATCAGCTGCGCACACCGGCCTGGGTGCCACGGCGCAGTCTCGGCAGCGCGCACCGCGAGCTCGACTCCGGCGGCGTGCCCGACCAGTCGCGCGGCCTGCACGGCGTCGGCCCAGGTAGCCGCTCGGGCCGCACCCCACCAGCCGGGACGATCCCACTGCCCGGCGAGCACGACACCCACATGCAGCGGTTGCACGGGTAGCGCATCAGTCAGGGCGGCGAGCTGGGCGCCGCTCGGTCGTCGGTCCACTCCGACGTCCGGCAGCGGCGCGGTGGCGGTGCGCGGCTGCACGACGGGGGCCATCCCGTAGAGCGCCACGTCGCGCTGACCCCGGGCGCCGTTGCGGATCAGGACCTCCAGGAGGCCGGGAAGCAGCGTGGTGGACAGCTGGTCGCGGTCGGCCTCCAGCGGGTTGAGCAGTGTCGTGGTGCGCCGCCGGGGGTCGTCCGCGGGCAGGCCGAAGTCGTCCCAGGTGCCGGCTGAGACGAAGGGGCTGGGTAGCACCTCCACGTACCCCGCGTCGGCCAGCGCCCGGGAGATCGTCCGGCGGCGGCGCTGCTGCGCGGTGAGCCCGCGACCGGGCGGGGCCGGCGGCAGCTCAGAGGGAATGGTGTCGTAACCCTCCAGACGCAGCACTTCCTCGACGAGGTCGGCAGGCTGGTTCAGGTCGGGCCGCCACGACGGCGGAACGACGGTGACCGTCGTGGTCCCGTTAGTACCACCGACTTCTACCGCGCAGCCGATCTGGGAAAGCCGGCGGACCGCGGCGCCGTTCTCGTAGCGCCGACCGGCCACCCGATCCGGCAGGTCGATCGGCATCGTCACGGGCGTCGGCCGCTGGAGGATTCCGACGTCGGTGCGGCCCGGCCGGACCTTCCCGCCGCCGTAGCGGGTCAACAGCGTCGCAGCGAGCTCGGCGGCCACCGGTGGTAGAGCGGGATCCACCACGCGCTCGAAGCGTCTGGCCGCCTCACTGGGCAACTTGTGCCGCCGGGCGCTGCGCGCCACCGAGGCCGGCTCCCAGGTCGCCGCCTCCAGCAGCAGGCTCGTGGTCTGCGGACCGATTTCGGTGCTCTCCCCGCCCATCACCGCCGCCAGCGACACCGGTCCGCTGGTATCGCAGATCACCATGTCGTCCGGATCCAGTTCGCGGCATATCCCGTCCAGTGTGGTGAGTTTCTCGCCCTCGATGGCCCGCCGGACGACGAGATCGCCATTCAGCTTGGCGGCATCGAAGGCATGCAGCGGCTGCCCGAGCTCCAGCATCACGTAGTTGGTGACGTCGACAGCCAAGGAGATCGGCCGCATCCCGGCCAGCTGCAACCTCCGGCGCATCCACCAGGGAGACCCTGCGGTCGGGTCCACGCCCGACACCCGGCGGACCACGAACCGGCGGCACCCGCGCTCATCCTCGATGTGCACCGGCCAGGCGGCGCTCGGGGCCTGCGGCACCTCCAGGAGGCCCGGGTCCCCGTAAGGAGCGTCGAAGGCGATGGCCAGCTCGCGGGCCAGCCCACGCATCGAAAGGCAGTAACCGCGGTCCGGGTTGATCGCCAACTCGATCACCGCGTCATCCAGGCCGAGCACGTCGACGGCACTGGTCCCGGGGACGGCGGTGCCCGCCGGGAGCACCACGATCCCGGTGTGGTCGTCGCCGAGCCCGAGCTCGGCGGCCGAACAGATCATCCCCTCGGACGTGCGACCGTAGGCGGTGCGCGCCGCGATCGCAACGTCACCTGGCAGCATCACCCCAGGCCGCGCCAGCACTACCAGATTACCCACGTCGAAATTAGTGGCGCCGCAGATGACCCCACGTGGTACCGGTTCGCCATCGTCGACCAGGCAGTACCGGACGACCTTCGTGAAGCCGGTCAGCTCCTCGATCTCCTGCACCCGGCCCACCACAAGCGGCCCACTCACCGGGCCGAGTTGGTGCACCGCTTCGACTTCGAGGCCCGCCCGCACGAGGGCACCAGCAACATCCGCCACGGTAGGAGCGGCATTGCCCTCGGGCAGCGCGACGTGATCGCGTAGCCATGACACCGGAACGCGCATCGGCTCAGACCTCCGTTCCGAAGGCGCAGGTGAACCGGACGTCGCCCTCGACCATGTCCCGCATGTCGGCGATCCCGTTGCGGAACATCAGGGTGCGTTCGATGCCCATGCCGAAGGCGAAGCCGGAGTAGACCGCGGTGTCTATACCGCAGGCGCGCAGCACATGCGGATTGACCATCCCGCAACCGCCCCACTCGACCCAACCGGCGCCACCCTTGCGCTCCGGGAACCACACGTCGACCTCGGCGGAGGGCTCGGTGAAGGGGAAGTACGAGGGCCGCAACCGGGTCCGGGAGGTCTGGCCGAACATCGCCCGGGCGAACGCATCCAGGGTGCCCTTGAGATGCGCCATGGTGATGCCCTGGTCCACCGCGAGTCCCTCAACCTGGTGGAAGATCGGGGTGTGGGTGGCGTCCAGCGCGTCAGTGCGGAAAGTCCGTCCCGGGCACACCACGTACACCGGTAGCTCCCGCTCCAGCAGGGTACGCACCTGTACTGGGGAGGTGTGGGTGCGCAGGACCATCCCGGAATTCTCGGGTGCCACGTAGAAGCTGTCCTGCATGGTGCGGGCCGGGTGATCCTTGGGGAAGTTGAGTGCGTCGAAGTTGAACCACTCGGCCTCGAGCTCGGGGCCCTCGGCAACTTCGTAGCCCATAGCGACGAACACGTCGGCGATGCGTTCGCCGAGCGTAGTGATCGGGTGCCGGGCGCCGGTCGGTACGCGGTCCCACGGCAACGTGACGTCGACTGCCTCCATCCGCAGCGCGTCGGAATCCCGCTGCGCCTGCAGCGCGGCGCGGCGCTGGTCGAAGGCCGCCTGCACGACCGTCCGGCTATGGTTGAGCCGCTTGCCGGCCTCGGCACGAGCTTGCGGGGGAAGCGCACCGATCTCGCGGCGGGCGGTCAGCAGCGGCGACCGGTCACCGAGGTGGACCGGTTTGGCCGCGGCCAGCTCCTCGAGGTCTACCGCCTGAGCGAAAGCCTTCTCGGCGTCCTCGACGGCCTGGGCCAGTGCTTCGGGGGCCAGCACGGCGACCTGCTTGGGGTCGAATGCGTCGTTGGGTCCAGACATGAGGATAGGAACTCCTGGGCCTCCGACCGACCCTCGACGTCGGGGGCCTGCCGTGCCGGTATTTCGGACAGTTCTTGCCAGATCCTAGGTGATCGGTCCGGTGGCAGGCCGCCGACGGTGCGCCCGCGCGCTGGCATAGAGGCAGACCGCCGCCGCGGTGGCCAGGTTGAGGCTCTCCGCGCGCCCGTGCAGCGGGACCGCGACGGCGCCGTCGGCGGCCGCGAGCAGGGCACGGTCCAACCCGTGTGCCTCGCTGCCGAACAGCCATGCGGTCGGCGCCGCCAGAGTTCCGGCGTCGACCACGTCGTCGAGGTCGCGGCCGATGCCACCATCGGCCGCCAGGACCTGCAGCCCGGCCTGCCGGCAGGCCGCGATGGCGCGCTGAGAATCGGGCTCCATCCCCAGCGCGAGGTGGAACAGGCTGCCGGTGGAGGCCCGAACGCATTTACCGTTGTGCGGGTCGACAGTGTCCCCGGCGAAGAGCACCGCGCCGGCCCCGGCGGCGTCGGCTACCCGGATGACCGTGCCGGCATTGCCCGGGTCGGCCACGTCTGCCAGCACCGCGACCAGCCGGGCACCGCACAGCGCGTCCGCTGCAGACCGTCCAAGCGCAGGGCAGACAGCCACGATGCCTTGCGGCGTGGCCGTCTCGGACAGCCCCGCGGCGGCCCGCTCGGTGATCAGGGACACCCGGGTGCCGGGCACCTCGAGCAGATCAGGATGCCGGGTAGCGGCGCGCTCGGTGACGAACAGTTCATGCACCGATCCGTACCTGAGCGCCTCGCGCACGGCTTGGGCACCCTCGACGAGAAACCGCCCCGCGCCCTCCCGGTCCCGGCGCCTCAGCAGTCCACGCGCAGCGACCACCCGGGGGGTTCGTTCGGTGAAGGGACCAGCGAGGTTTGCTGCGCTCAGGCGGCGTCGCCATCCTGGGACACCGGGGCGCTGGCCCCACGGCTCGCCGGCAGGTTGGTCCTGGCGATCTCGACCAGCGCGGTGAACGCGGTCGGATCGGAGACAGCGAGCTCGGCCAGGTTCTTGCGGTCTACCTCGATCTCGGCGATACGCAACCCCTGGATGAGCCGGTTGTAGGTCATCCCGTTCTGCCGCGCGGCGGCGTTGATCCGGGTGATCCAGAGCTTCCGGAAGTCACCCTTGCGCGCCCGCCGGTCACGGTAGGCGTACTGCATCGAGTGGAGGATCTGCTCCTTGGCCTTGCGATAGAGCCGGGAGCGCTGGCCGCGATAGCCACTGGCGGCCTCCAGGGTGCTACGGCGCTTCTTCTGGGCGTTGACCGCTCGCTTCACGCGTGCCACTGGATTCGTCCTGTCGGTTTCGGGGGCGAAAGTAGTCGCCCAGGTCTTCGGTCAGGGTCGGGGTCGGGCAGCGGTCGGTCAGCGACCGAGCAGCCGGCGGATCCGCTTGGCGTCTGGGGCGGCCACCTCAACCACTCCGTCCAGCCGGCGGGTGACCCTGGAGGACTTTTTCTCCAGCAGGTGGCGCTTGCCGGCGCGCTGCCGCAGCAACTTGCCGGCGGCGGAGAGCTTCACGCGCTTCGCGGTGCCCCGATGGGTCTTGTTCTTCGGCATGTCCGTCCTCGTCCTGCCACCCGGTGGGCAGCGGTCATCTGCTCGTCGGCGCGCTATGAGGCGCACTCCAGCCGGCCCGCGCACCGGCGGGCCTGCTGCGGCGGCCCGGACGGGCCACCAGGTGTCACTGCTCCGGCGGCTACTCCACCGGCTGTTGCTCCGCCGGTTGGGTCGTATCCCGTTCGACCTTGACTGCGCGTGGCTTGTTGCGATGCGGGGCCAGCACCATCGTCATGTTCCGGCCGTCCTGCTTGGCAGAGGTCTCCACGAAGCCGAGTTCGGCGACGTCGTCGGACAGCCGCTGCAGCAGCCGGAAACCCAACTCCGGCCTGGACTGCTCGCGACCCCGGAACATGATGGTGACCTTCACCTTGTGCCCCGCGTCGAGGAACCGCACGACATGGCGCTTCTTCGTCTCGTAGTCGTGCGAGTCGATCTTGGGGCGGAGCTTTTGTTCTTTGATGACCGTCATCTGCTGGTTACGGCGGGACTCACGGGCCTTCTGCGCGGTCTCGTACTTGAACTTGCCGAAGTCCATGAGCTTGCAGACCGGCGGGCGGGCCTGCGCTGCGACCTCGACCAGGTCGAGGTCCGCCTCCTGCGCGAGTCTCAGGGCGTCCTCGATGCGGACGATGCCGACCTGCTCGCCATTCGGTCCGACCAATCGAACCTCGGGAACGCGGATGCGGTCGTTGATGCGTGTCTCGACGGTGATGGGGCCTCCTCGGGTCGTCCTCACTGCGGTGCGACCGGGCCACGTGGGTACCCAGCCTGCTGACACCTGTGCCAGCAGGAACCCCTGGACGCAGCGTGGCCCCGCCGCCTCATGGCGTGCGGGGCCCGCAGATCCGACCGATCGACGCCGCTCGTGTTCAGTGAACACTGCACGGCGTAACGCCGGAACCCACCTAGAGATTCCGGGACCGGACCCGGCCGCCTCGCGGCGGTTCGGGTGGGAGCGGGGCTCCACTTTGCCGCCTCCGCCGAAGCGGAAGCTGGTCGCCCACACATCTTAGCAGGCCAACGACCCGCCGAGGTTCCGCCAGTCTGTCCAGCGCGTCGAACCTCGCCCGGCCGGTTGTCCGACGGAAAGAGTCACCGCAGCGGTGTGCAGCACGCGGGTACAAAGGGGGGGCCGATCGGTGTGTTCAGGTGGTCAAAGTTTGGACGAGAGCGGCGCCGAGGGCGGCAGCGCCCAGACCGGCGATGACGCTGGCGGCGGCGTTGAAGACGGCGAACATTCGGGCGCGGTCT
The DNA here is from genome assembly GCA_050700495.1 of Pseudonocardiaceae bacterium. Lineage (GTDB taxonomy): Bacteria > Actinomycetota > Actinomycetes > Mycobacteriales > Pseudonocardiaceae. The sequence continues at coordinate 44,234 of JBOHHF010000154.1, read as the reverse complement.
TGCAGGAGCCGCACCGTTTCGTATCCGAAGGTGGAATACGTGGTCAGTGCCCCGCACAGTCCGGTGCCGATCAGAGCCATCACCGGTGCGGGGGCGTGCAGACCGGTGGTGGCGAGCGCGCCGAGGACGAACGAACCGGCGGCGTTGACCGCGAGAGTGCCCCACGGGAACAGCGTGTCGTGGCGGGCCTGCACGGCCCGGTCGACCAGATAGCGCAACGGCGCCCCGATTGCGGCGCCGAGGGCGACCAGCAGCACGATCATCAGCCGACCTCCCTGCGGCGGCGGATGCAGTGCACGGCCCACTGGGTGACGGTGATCCCGGCGTACACGGCGGCTAGCGCCGCGAGCAGCGTGCCGGCCAGGTATGCCAGGGCACTACGGGCAGCGCCGGCGGCAAGTAGATGTTGCGTCTCGACGATGTAGGTGGAGAACGTGGTGTAGCCGCCGAGCAACCCGGTGCCCAGAAACGGGCGCAACAGCCGCCGGTTGGGCCACACGTCGGTGATCAGCACCATGAGCGCGCCGATGAGAAGGCAACCGGAGACATTGATGCCGAAGGTGGCCCATGCGAACCCGTCCGGCCGGTGCGGGAACGCCGTGTCGAGGCCGTAGCGAGCCAGCGCGCCGGCTACCCCGCCAGCGGAGATCGCGGCCAGCACCGACCACGGCACACCGGCCGGAGAGTGGCGGTCCGCGGCCGCGACATTGTCGTTCGTGGCGGTGGGGTCGAGATCGGAATCGACATCAGCCCGCGTGTCGGCGTGCCCCTGGCTGGCGAGTTGGGCGTGAATGTCGGTCACGGGCGCACTCCTACCAGGGATCTGGTAGGGACCGTTGGCGGACTGGCCGCAGTTTCCGTGCGGGCGGCGGGCCCCACCGCCGCGAGCCGGCTCGGCTCACCGCTTACCGTAACCGCCGGCGGACCGAGGCAGATACGGATCGCCTCATCTGTGATCGCCGTCACCGCGGCCGCATCGGTGTCCAACTGCCGGACAAGGAATCTTGACATTGGAGTTGGATCCAAGGTTTAGGTGCCATCATGAGCACCACGACTGTCTGGCCCCGCGGCCTGCGAGTGGGCGAGCTGGCCAAGACCGCTGGCGTGGCGGCGGACACCGTCCGGTATTACGAACGGGCAAGGTTGCTACCGCCGCCGGCGCGCACGGCAGGCGGGTACCGCGCCTACGACGCCAGCGCGGTGGACCGATTGAAGTTCATCCAGGGAGCCCAGCGGCTCGGCCTGCGTCTCCGCGACATCGCCGACCTGCTCGCCGTCCGCGACACCGGTGTCTGCCCGTGCGAACCCGCCGAGGCACTGCTACGCCGCCGGTTGGCCGATCTGGACGCCGAGATGGCCCGATTTGCGGCGCTGCGCACCCAGATGGTGGCCATGCTCGACGCCCTGGCCGCCGCCTACTGCCCACCCCCGACTCCCGGCGCCTAGTGCCCGCCCCAGGAGGGAGGTAACCCACCATGTCCGAGCTGATGCTGTCGTGCGAATGCGACCCCGAATGCAACGATCCGAACTGCCGCTGCGATTGCTGAGCGACAGCCGGGTGTGACCGCCGGGGGTGACCGCCGAGCGGCGCCGGCGGCCACTGCCGTCGCGCCAGAGCCGGTAGACCCCGACCGAGCGGGCCCGCCGAGCCGGGTGAGCGACGTCGCCGATCACGGCCAGCAGCGTCGGGTACACGATCGTTCGGTTGAGACACACCTATCGCCTGATCCGCGTCTCTGCGGGACCTACACCTCGATCATGGTCGCCCCGACGATCCGCGGCACCCGCCGGGACCGGATCATCGCCGCGGCCCGAGCCGGGTGCGATCTCGACCCCCAGGTTGCACACCTGGTCCGGGTCATCAAATACGACGTACCCGATCGGGACGGTAACGGGACTGGCAACAGCCTTGCCGCTGATGACTCGCTGTTCCCGGTCAGCCACCTCGCGTGGCACTGTATCTCGTCCGCCGTTGATCAGCTGGATGTTTTCATGTGCACCCTCACCGCCAGGAAATCACACCCTATAAACGAAGACGGCGACCCCGCTGACACAATCCGATCTCCCGGTGCCCGGGATCCAGCCTGGGGTGGCACTCGGTTGGAGAGTATCGCGGGCGAATGGCGCACCGCGCCCGGTACAGCACTCCCACCAGGATCTGCCCGTTCCTACCGGCCAGGGGCACGTACCCAGACCTATCTGGATTCTTCAACATCATTCCGGGAGCGACCCACCCTGCCGAGGAGCCAACCGCTCGACCACCGGGAGAAAGCCGTATTTGAGTGCAACATATAGTTTGTCGCGGAACTCGGGGAATCGGAGTATCTTGATGGTCTCTGATTCAAGTCAGACAAAGGCGGGTTTCCATTTGGAGGATCCCAGATCGGAGCTGTAGTAGATCAGCGCTTTCAGTCGTGACGACATATTTGAGGATCTGATTCGCGAGTCCGGGGTGTATTCGGAAAGAGGAGGCGGGTCGGCGAGGACTTGAAGTCGCTGCCGCGCCTCGTGACAGAACTTCTTGTACTCTTGCTCCCTGATCGGGACCAGCAGGACCAGCCGCTCTGGCGGCAGGATTCTCATGGCCTCAATGAGTTCCCAGATGGCGCCCTCGCCGGGCCCCAATGCCAGGACCACGAGCCTGGCCCGCTCAGCATTTGCCGAATGGGATCGTGCCAATTGTCGAGCGGCAGATACATGCGCGCCGCACCGGCGTAGGGGATCTTCTCGCCTGGCGCCCCGACCGCGACGAACCGACCAACTCTCTTTAACGCCCGCGCCAGCTTTTCCTCCTCGCTGCGCCCGGAGATCAGGAACTGGTTCAGGACGGGTGTCCCGGGCCGCTTTTGCGGTCTGTCGAGTTCGGCGTCGCCTGTGAAGCTTCTGAGATACAGAACGATGGAGTCATCATTGAGTTCCCGCGGGAAAGGCGGTGCGTCATACCCGCCGCTGCGCCGATGCCCCGAAGACCCGTGACGGCGCGGTGGAGGCGATCCGCGCGTTGCGAGTGGCTCGCTGCGGCGCGGTGAAGGCCCGCACTCAGGTCACCAACCAACTGGCCGTCACCGCCCCCATCGACGTCATCGAAGCCCACGGCTTGGTCATCCGCGGACCGCACCCCACCGACCGCCGCGCCACCATGGTCTCCCTCACCGAACAGGGCACCGCCGCAGCCAACCGGATGGACACCGAGCGGCGCGCGCCGCCCACCAGCTTCTGGGATACCTACCGGTCGCCGACCTCGCCGGCTTCGTCGCCGTCGCTGACCACGTCCTCCGTCACCTCGACACGGCCCACCCGCCGACGCCAAGCGCTCCGAGTGAGGGTTGGAGCAAGATTATTGATGGTCAGCTGGTTCAGAGTGTCGCCTGAATCAGGTGGTCCTTCGGCTGGGTCAGGGCCAGCGGTTCATCAGCGCGAAGACACCCCACCCGAGGTATTCGCGCCGCGGTCCTCGGCGCCGGGCTCGGCAACCTCTTCTTTTCAGCATCGCTACCCTTCCGGGTCTCCTTGCTCGGTGTCGGCATCTGACTCGCACTCGTCATCCTCGGCGCCGCACTCGCCACCGAAGCCGCAGCGACCCGCGCTTCCCGCATCACCGTTCGCGAAGCGCTCGCCTACCTCTGGCGACATCCGCGAGGCGATCAGGTACACCAGCCAAGCAAGCGTAAGCCCGTGACTCAACGTCGACCGCCTGCCACGGCCGCGAGCGTCGCTCGTCCGATGCCGGTCTCCTCGGCGATCTGCGACATCGTCACCGACCGCATCCCGTGCTCACTCGCCCTTCCCCGACAACGGCTACGACACCGGTAGGGCCGACCAATTCCTCTATTGAAACGGTACCCCCCTATAGTATATTAGGTTGGATCTCGACCAGAAGAGAACCGAGTGACCGGCGCCGTCACCAGCGAGAAGCCCCTCGACGAGGCGCAGGTCAGCACCGCCGTCGAGGGCGCCGGCTACCAGCTCGCCAACTGAGGACCCGATCCGGGCGACGACCAGCCGCCCGGTCTGGCCCACACCGACAGGATGTCGCATGAACACTGCTGCGAAACTCTCCGCCTACGGTGCGGCGCTCGCCTTGCTCGTCGGGGGCGGGTACGCGGCCGGAACCGGTGTCGGCCCCCTATCCACCGCAACCACCGCATCGGCCGGGCACGGGGGTACGCACAGCGGCACCCTCACGGAGACCGCGGGCGGCCAGCCTGGCGGGCTGTCGTCGAGCAGGGGCGGCTATACCCTCACGCCTACCGACCCGACGCTCACCCCGGGGACCACCGAGGACTTCACTTTCCGCATCACTGGACCGGACGGTGCGCCGGTGACGACGTTCGACGTCGAGCACGACAAACGGATGCACCTGATCGTCGTGCGCCGCGACACCACTGACTTCCAGCATGTACACCCCGAAATGACGCCTGACGGCACCTGGCGGGTCCCGCTGACCCTGCCCGCGGCCGGCTCCTACCGCACCTTCGCCGATTTCACCCCCACCGGGAGCGAGGGCACCACGCTGGGCGTCGACCTGATCTCGCCCGGCACGTTCGAACCGGTCACCCATGTCCCAAGCCGCACCGCCCACACCGACGAGTACACCGTCGAGCTCGAAGGTGACCTCGTACCCAGCCAGGCGTCACCGCTAACCCTGACCATCAACAAGGAGGGGCGCCCGGTCACCGATCTGCAGCCCTACCTGGCGGCCTACGGGCACCTGGTCGCGCTGCGCGAAGGCGACCTGGGCTACCTGCACGTGCACCCTGAGGGGTCACCAAGCGACGGTCGCACGCCAGCCGGGCCGGCAATCGAGTTCGTTGCCGAGGTTCCCAGCGCAGGCAACTACCGGCTGTTCCTCGACTTCCAGCACGGCGGGATGGTGCGCACCGCGGAGTTCACCGTGGCGGCCGCCTCCATCACCGTTGCTGCACCCCCGGTGGGGCACTCCGTCGACGGCCACGACCGCTGACCGCGAGAGGAGGACTCGAGTATGAGCACCGCGACAGCGCGATCCAGCGTCCCTGTCATCGACATCGAACTGTCCATCACGGGCATGACCTGTGCCTCCTGTGCCAACCGGATCGAGCGCAAGCTCAACGAACTCGACGGCGTCACCGCAACGGTCAACTACGCCACCGAGAAGGCCCGGGTCAGCTCCCCGGCCGGCGTCGACTCGGCGGTCCTCATCGCCCAGGTCGAGGCCGCCGGCTACACCGCGGAGCTGCCCCGACTCCCGACCGCAACCCCGGCCGAGACGGTGGACGAGCCGGACCCGACGCGGCCCTCGCGCGACCGGCTGGTCACCAGCATCGTGCTCTCGGTGCCGGTGATCGCGATGGCAATGGTCCCGGCGCTGCAGTTCACCTACTGGCAGTGGATCTCCCTGGCGCTCGCCGGGCCGGTGATCGTGTGGGCGGCCTGGCCCTTCCACCGCGCAGCATGGGCCAACCTGCGCCACGGCGCCGCCACGATGGATACGCTGATCTCGATGGGCGTGCTGGCGGCGTTCGTCTGGTCGCTGTACGCCCTGCTGTTCGGCACCGCGGGCGTACCCGGGATGGTCCACCCGTTCGAGCTGACCATCGCTCCGAGCGACGGCGCCGGCAATATCTACCTGGAGGTCGCCGCCGGCGTCACGACGTTCATCCTTGCCGGGCGCTACTTCGAAGCCCGCTCCAAGCGTCGCGCGGGCGCGGCGCTGCGGACGCTACTTGAGCTCGGCGCGAAGGACGTCGCCGTACTCCGCAACGGCGCCGAGGAGCGCATCCCGACCAGCCAGCTCGCCGTGGGCGACCGGTTCGTCGTCCGGCCCGGCGAGAAGATCGCTACCGACGGCGTAGTCGAGGACGGCTCGTCCGCCGTGGATGCCTCGATGCTCACCGGCGAGTCGGTGCCGGTCGAGGTCGGATTGGGCGACGTGGTCATCGGAGCCACCGTCAACGCCGGCGGCCGGCTGGTCGTGCGTGCCACCCGGATCGGTGGCGACACGCAGCTCGCCCAGATGGCCAAGCTGGTGGCGGACGCCCAGAACGGCAAGGCCACCGTGCAGCGCCTGGCCGACCGGATCTCCGGGGTGTTCGTGCCGATCGTCATCGCCCTGGCCGCGGCCACTCTCGGGTTCTGGCTGGGCGCGGGCGGCGGCGCCGCGGCGGCGTTCACCGCGGCGGTCGCGGTGCTGATCATCGCCTGCCCGTGCGCACTGGGTCTGGCCACGCCGATCGCGCTGCTGGTCGGCACCGGCCGGGGTGCCCAACTGGGGATCCTGATCAAGGGGCCGGAAGTCCTGGAGTCGACCCGGCGGATCGACACGGTGGTGCTGGACAAAACCGGCACCGTCACCACCGGGGAGATGTCGCTCGGCAACGTCCACGTCGCCGAGGGAATCGACGTGGCCGAGGTACTGCGGCTGGCCGGAGCGCTGGAAAGCGCCTCCGAGCACCCGATCGCCGCCGCGGTCGCCCGTGGCGCACGCGAACGGCTCGGCACGCTGCCCGACGTCGAGGAGTTCGCCAACCTCGCCGGCCTCGGGGTGCAGGGGGTGGTCAACGGGCACGCGGTGCTCGTCGGGCGCTCGGCGCTGCTGGAGCAGTGGAGCCTTCCACTCACGCCCGAGCTCGCCGCAGCCCAAGCAGTCGCCGAAGCGGACGGTCGCACCGCGATCGCGGTGGCGTGGGACGGCGCGGCCCGCGCCGTGCTGGCTGTTGCCGACACCGTCAAGCCCACCTCGACGCAGGCCGTCGCGCAGCTGCGCGGTCTCGGCCTGACCCCGATCCTGGTCACCGGCGACAACACCGCCGCCGCGCGGGCGGTCGCCGCCCAGGTCGGTATCGAGGAGGTGATCGCCGAGGTGCTCCCGGCCGGCAAGGTCGACGTCGTGCAGCGGCTGCAGGCCGAGGGCAAGGTGGTGGCGATGGTCGGCGACGGGGTCAATGACGCCGCCGCACTCGCCCAGGCCGACCTCGGGCTCGCCATGGGCACCGGCACCGATGTCGCTATCGAGGCCAGTGACATCACGCTGGTCCGCGGCGACCTCCGCGCGGTAGCCGACGCGATCAGGCTGTCCCGCCGGACACTGGGCGCCATCAAGGGCAACCTGTTCTGGGCGTTCGCCTACAACATCGCCGCCCTGCCGCTCGCCGCAGCCGGGCTGCTCAATCCAATGCTTGCCGGGGCCGCCATGGCGTTCAGCTCGGTGTTCGTGGTGGCAAACAGCTTGCGGTTGCGCAGCTTCGCCTCACAACCATAATGAAAATACCCGCCGGGGGTATATAGTTGGCAGTGCTGGCAAGAGTCCGGCAAGCGAATTCGAGGAGGGTCTGGCCATGCCCGGTCATGAGATCGGTCACGACGCACATCCGCACGCCGGGCACGGTGTTTCCTCGGACACAGCTCAAGGTCGGCGGGAGTTGAACTGGCTGGCGGTGACAGCGACCGCGCACTGCCTCACCGGCTGCGCCATCGGTGAGATTCTGGGCTTGGTCATCGGCACCGCCTTGGGTTGGGGCAACGGCCCAACGATCGTCCTGGCGGTCGCGCTGGCGTTCCTGTTCGGCTACGCGTTCACCATCGTCCCGGTGCTGCGCTCCGGCCTCGCGCTCGGCGCCGCGCTCGGGGTGGCCTTGGCCGCCGACACCGTGTCCATCACAGTCATGGAGATCGTCGACAATGCGATCATGCTGGTCATCCCCGGAGCGATGGACGCCGGCCTGACCTCGTGGCTGTTCTGGGGTGCGCTTGCCGTCGCGCTGGCCGTCGCGTTCGTGGTGACCGTTCCGGTGAACCGAGCCCTGATCCGCCGTGGCAAGGGCCACGCCGTGGTGCACCAATACCACCACTAAAACACTAGAACGAGCAGGTGCCGAATCGAAGACTCGCGGTGCGCAGTTGACCCGCAGCTACCTGCCCACATAGGACGGCCGCCCGGGGGCGAGGGGGTCCCCGGACGGCGCTCTGGTACCGGCACACTTCGGCGAAGGATTCAACGCGAGGTATTGCCGGACTCCTGGAACCCTGCCTCGGACTGCCGGTCGATCTCGAACGGGCGCATCTGACCCGTCACGGTGTTGTCGATCACGGCAACACCGTTTGACGCACCGGTGAGCTGCACCGCGCGGCTACCGGGACCGGAGAAGCTGTTGCCCCGCACGACGACGTCGGAAAAGTTCCGTAGCAAGACTGCCTGGGAACCGTTGACCTCGCAGGTATTACCTTCGAAGATGATCGTGGCCGGTTGCCCCGGAGCACCACGGTCACCGCGTTCGTCGATGGTGGCGATCAGGCATTGGACGTCGACGTTCGTGCAGATGTTGTTGGCGATGACGACGTCATAGGTGGGTGGGCCCTGGCCGTTGTTGTAGGTCTGGAAGCAGTCGGTGTGCGGGCCTTCGTCGCGGTAGCCCGACGCCTTGATGTCCTTGATCTCGTTGCCGATCAATCGGTGCCCCGATCCGAAGAACCGGATGCCGTCGGCGTCGTTCTGAGTGCGCGCCACCGACTCGCTCACCGTGTTGTTTTGGACCGTGATCCGCTGGCCGGCGAGGTGGATCCCGGTCCCGTCGGCCCGCTGCACGGTATTCGACTGGAGGATCGTATCAAGGCAACCCTGGCAGACGAGGCCGTCCTGAGCCGCGTTGTAGATCACATTATCCCGCGCGACGAGCCCGCGACCGGTCATCGTCAGGCCATCCCCATCCCGCAGCGTCAGGCCCTGGATGACGACGTAGTCGGCCTTGACGTTCATGCTGCGCATGGTCGCGCCGTCGGCGATGATCGTGATCGGCTGCTGGCGCGTTCCCGAGTTGGTCACCTCCAACTCAGCGTCGGTGAGACCGTCGCCGCTCAAACACACGGTGCTGCCGGGGCGGACCCGCGCCAAGGCCGCGCTGGCCTGATCGGATTCGGTGATCCGGTCGGCGCAGTCCGCCGGCAACGGGCCGACCTCGTTGGAGGCGGGCGGCGCAGCGGGAGGTGGAGCGCTGGTGGACTGGGTAGCCGTGCAGCCGCTGACGACCAGCACCAGGCCGACCACCATGGCAAACAGGCAGCGGCCCACGACACCAGTCACCTGCCTTCCCCGCCCCATATCAAGTGCCTCGTCGACCGGGCCGGCGACGTGGCCGAGACGTCGCCTGAGTCGTTTCCCACGATGATGACTGTCCTCCTCAAGATCGATCTCGGTCCATAACCAATTCGCGGTGTCGACATGGGCAGGTCAGTCCTCGGTAACGAGCGAGGATCCCGAGCCCGGCTCGACATGGCCCTCGACGCGGTAACAGAACGCGACCCCGACCCCGCGTGGGCTGGGGTCGGAACGTTCGACTCCGCGAAGACCACTGCCTATGAGGGCGGCAACCTGGTGCGACTGGGCCGGTATGGCGATGCTGTCGTTGTGCTTGACACGGCGCTTGCGGCGTTGGAGCCGACAATGCACAGGCACCGCTGCACCGCGCTGATCGACCGCGCCGAAGCTTACCTGGCAGCCGACCAGGTAGATGCGAGTTGCGTTGACGCAGCCGCGGCGTTAAGTATCGCGGTACACACCGAGCACGTGCTCAGCGTTGCGCGAGTACGTCGTCTTGCTGAGGCCGCCCTGCCAACCAAAGCTGCGGCTGCGCGACGGCTGTGGGCCGAGGTTGTGGCCGTGACTCCAACCTCCGCACACTCCTCGCCGTCCCGTTAGGGAATTGCATGTCGGGCAGTGAGCGGGTCAACTCGGTCGAATCCACCTCCGCGCCGGACGGCCAGTATCAGGGCCTCGTCCTTGACTTCGGCGGTGTGCTCACTACGTCATTCGACGGCGCGCTGCGCTCGTACTGCGTTCGCGACGGGCTGACCCCAGGCGCTTTAGAAAATATCTTCAATCTCGATCAAGGCGCCCAGGGTGCTTTGGTGGATTTAGAGCGGGGGCGGATCAGTCAGGCTCAGTTCGTCGCCCACATCGCTGCGACACTGGGTGTCGATCCCGACGGACTGCTGGAGCGGATGCTCGCCGACCTGCATTCGGAGCCACTGGTGGTTGAGGCGGTCGCTGAGTTGCGGGCCCGCAGGATCAAGGTTGCCGTACTGTCCAACGGTTGGGGCAGCACACCATTCGATCCCTACGCGCGCTTCCAGCTCGGCGACCACTACGACGTGGTCGTCATCTCCGACCAGGTCGGGCTGCGCAAACCGGACCCAGAGATATTCACTCTCACGTTGACACGGTTGAAGCTGCCCGGCGAACGGTGCGTGTACGTCGACGACGTGGCCCGCTACCTTCCCGCAGCCAGAGCACTGGGCATGGCCACCATCCACGCCACCGACCCAGTCACCACCGTCACCGGACTGGAGCGCATGTTCGGTAACCACCCGCTCCACTCGCCCTTTAGCGAGTGAACAATTAGATTAGGACGATGTTCCATTGGTTAGCGTTGACAGTGAACACTCGGTCCTACTCGTCGGATCGTCCCTGCTCGATCCACCAGTTATTGGCGGCGCGGATCTCGTCCCACGGCCGGCCAAGCAGTGCCGCCGAGAAAAAGCAGGGAAAAGGAAGGCCCGAAAGGCTAGCTACCGGAAACCATCGTGGCGAACTTCCATTCCTGCTATGCGGAGGGAAAGAATAGTGCCCAGATCACGACGGAACTGTGTCCGGATGGTGTCACGAGTGCTCAGTCTTTTGCGGTGCCCTCCCTCTCCCAGCGGCCTCCGCAGCGACGAGACTTACGACGACCTCCGCCGGGCCGGTAAGCTCATTTGTTTCCATCGCGCAAGGATACGAACGCCTTGCGAAGGCAGCCGTGGTGATCCGGGCCAGCCGGCTGACTGTCCGGCCCGGCCGAGGCATCACTGACAGTGAGCGACGACGCTGAGACGCACTGTGTGGCCGCGCTGGCGCTGGCTCAGGAAGTGGGAGATGCGCATCTCGCCGGTTGGGTACGCGGTACCCAGGCACAGATCGCGCTATACGCCGGGGATTCACGGGAAGCGGTTGCCTTTTGCCCAAGCAGGCCAGCAGATAGCGCCCATCGGATCCGCCGCCCTGGTCCGGTCCTGCACCCATGAAGCCCGCGCCAGCGCCCGGATTGGAGATCTCGGGGACACATATGCAGGCTTGGACGCCGCAGAACATGCTTGGAATGCACTGTCGCAGCCCCTGGTTCGGAGCATTTATTTGTTGGGCTCCTCCTACCTTCCGTACTGCGCGGCGACCTGCTTCGTTTGTAGCTATTCAGCACTCCCGATCGTCGCAGCTCGGGTGTAGCGAGTAGCTCGGTGTGCGTGTCGGCTTGATCTTCCTTTGGATGTCGTGATCATGGTGGGGTGTCTGAGCCACCGGCGTCGCCGGCTTCCTCCGTGGAGGAGCTGAGGGTGCTGGTCATCGAGCTGCGCGGGGTCAACGCGGAGCTTCGGGCGGTGAATTCCGAGTTTGGTGGGGTGATCGCCGCGCAGGCGGCGCGGATCGTGGAGTTGGAGCGCCGGTTGGGCGCCGATTCCTCGACGTCGAGCAAACCGCCGAGCTCGGATTCGCCCTACCGCAAGCCGACCAGGCGCTCGGCGCGAGGGGCTTCGGGGCGTAAGCCAGGCAAACAGCCCGGAGGCCGGGCGCCACGATGGGGCTGGTGGACGATCCGGACGAGACCTTCCGCTGCGATCCAGAGTGCTGCGCCAATTGCGGGGCGGATCTGTCCGGGGCGCCGATCACTGGTGTGACGCGTCGACAGGTCACCGACGTCCGGCCGCCGCCACCACCGTGGGTGACGGAGTACCAGATCGTCACCCAGACCTGCCCGGGATGCGCGGCACGCGCCACCGGCGCCGCACCGGCGTGCGCACCCGCCCGGGCGTCCTACGAGCCCGCGGTGTTGGCCTGGGCGGCGGAGCTGCTGTGCGCCCATTACCTGCCGGTGGCCCGGGCGAGCAGGCTGATGGCATCGCTTCTCGGGGTGCGGGTCTCGACCGGGTTCATGGCCGGAGTGCGGCACCGGGCGGCCGCCCTGCTGGAGCAGGCGTTCCTACCCCGGGTCCGACAGCTGCTACGCCAGGTCGGGGTACTACACGCCGATGAGACCCCCGGCCGCGCCGCCGGCTGCCTGGAATACCTACACGTCGCGTCGACGGAGTTCCTCACCGCGATGCACACCGGCGGACGATCCCAAGACGACATCGACGCCGGTGGGGTACTGCTGGGCTACACCGGCACCAGCTCTGGGCCGCCGCGATGGCCGACACCCTCACCGACGCCCACCACACCGCGCAAGCCGCCCGCGCCGCCGGACACGACGCCCTGGAACCCGAACAGCTGGCCACGATCCGCAACCACTACCGCGGCGCCGCCGGGCTGGGCATCACCGACAACAACGCCCGCGCCGGGCCGCTGGCCGCCGACGCGCTGACCCTGGCCCGGCGCTTCCGCAACCACGAAGACATGATCCTGCGTTTCGTGGTCGACCTCGCCGTGCCCTGGACAAACAACCAAGCCAAAAGAGACGTCCGCCCAGTCAAGATCCAACAACGGACCTCCGGTGGCTGCTGGCGCACCCTGACCGGCATCGCCGACTTCGCCGTCGTGCAGTCCTACCTGTCCACCGCCACCAAATGGGGCCTGGACACCCACGACGTCCTCACCCAACTGTTCACCACCGGCACCTGGCTATCACCAACACCCGCACCCTGCTGAATAGCTACGATCAGCCAGCACAGCTGGATAACCAGCCGGATTCCGTGGAATGCGTATCACATGGCGGACCACGCGACTCTAATAACATCAGTACGGTGGGTGCACGCAACATGGGGGGTCACGATGACACTGGCTATGTCCGAGCAGCGTTACCAGCGCGGTGACGCGAGCGCCGCGCAGCTCCAGGAGGTGATCGACGAGGTCCTTGAGCAACTGGCGGAGCCGGACAGCGAGGCCGCTCATGCGGCACGGGCCGCGGACCTGCAGCCAGCCGAACTGTCGGGAGTCCGCGTCGAAGTGAGGGAGGGAGAGCAGGGGGCGGAACCCATCTTGACGACCATCGTCGTGGGCATCGCCGTGGCCGCCGGTTCGAAGATCGCCGGGACGCTTTGGGATGAGGTCATCTGGCCGCGCCTGCGCCGCCGCTTGGGGGCAAGAGCACTCGGGGCGCGCACGACTGCACCCGGGACCACCGGGACGAGTACAACCTGAGCATGCCCGGAACCTCGCCGTACACCGGCCTCGAGCCGTACATGTGGCGCAGCTTGCTGGCCCGCGCGGCCGTCTTTCACGCCACCCGGACGAAGCTCTCCGCGCTCTGCGATATGAGCCAAGGCGGCGCCGTCCAGGGGGCGCTGCGCGACCTGGAGATGTGGGCGCAGGAGTGCTCTGCCCAGGAAGTCGACGACGAGACGCTGGTGGCCTGGGTCGTGCAGCAGTGGGACGCCGCTCTCGCCCGGACGTTGGGCCTGCACCAGCTGGACCCAGGGGCGCGCGATCTGCTGACCGAACTTCAAGTGCTAGTGCGCTGTGCCCGCGGTGCGGACCCGTTCCGCGAGATCTTCGCCGGGATCAGCACCCTGGCCAGCACTCTCTACGGATCCGCCTGGCGCCCAGCGACTCTGGGGCTGGCGCACATCCGCAGCCACCCACGCGGCGGTACGCCGCCCCTGGATCCCTACGCGGTCACGGCCACCACCCCCTGGCTGCCCGACGCGACCGAGGCCGCGGTCGAGCTGCACATCTTCTGCGACGAGTTCGGCCCGGCCGCCTACGCCGCTGTACCGATACTGCTCACGCACGAGTGCGTGTGCCACGTCCCGGCGCGGCAGGACCGGGCCAAGAACGACAGCGCGTTTGCCGAGGGCTTCCTGGACTGGGCGGCGTACTTCTTCCTCGACCAGTGGGCCGGCAAGCTCGACACCGCGCTCGCGCCAGCTGCCCGCCGGCACGCCCGCGAGCTGCGGTACTTGCTGACCCGCCGCACCGACACACCTGAGGGCCGCGCCCGCATGGTGGGCCACGAGGCAGCCGAAACACTGCTGGCCTGGTTCGAGAACGACTGCTGCCTGGGGCCATATGAGAGCCAGCTGCGGGTGGCGCAGCTCGCGGTGCAGTTAAACCAGTTCGAGCGGCCGCTGCGGGACAAGGACTACTTCGTGTCCCGGCTGGCCTCGCCGATCCCGCCAGATCTGCAAGCCGCCCTCAAGGACTGGGAGGCGGGCCGGACCGCCGCCGGTGCCCTCCTGTGCACTGCGGTTGCGGCATGATCGCGCGAGACCTGCTCGCCAGGGTCGAGCCATGAGCGTCGAACGGGTTCTCGCGGCGGCTGCGGCGCTGCGTAGCTTCACCGTCGACGAGCTCGCCGCGTTCTGCGACGAGCAGTCACCGGCCATTGTGGCCATCCTCGACGCGGCCAAGGACCGCGTCGAGCGAACTGACGATGACGCCGATCCCTCGGTAACGCGATGGCGGGTGGTGGATCTCGACGGCCTGCGCGGCGACCTCGCCGCCCGCGCCGAGCAGTCATGGCCCAGCCAGGCGCCGGCCGAGCCCTACCGCCCCGTCAGTACCCCCTCCGCCACCCGCCTCCTGCTGGCCGAGCAGACGCTCTCCAAGTGCGCGGCGACGGAATCCTTGGTCGAGCGACGCATCCTGGTGGCGACGGCGAAGAACCATCTACGCCAAATCGTCGCCAGTACCCTACCCGGAAAGCATCCGTGGTGGTCGGTGGAGCTCTCGCTGCAGGGGCTGGGTGAGGCCATCGAAGGGCATCCGGACTCCCCGGCGTCCACTCGCCTGCGGCTCAACGTCGCGCTGGCGTGCCTCGCCGAGCGTGACACGGCAGGCCACCCGGTACCGGCGCGAGACCTGGTGGACACCGTGCTGCGGTTCCAGCCCCTGGCCACGGCCCTGGAGGATCCGCAACTGCGTGGCCTCGTCGGCCGCTTCTTCGACCTGGTGATAGCACAGCTCGTACCGAGAGACCGCAGCAGCGTTCCGGCACCAGAACGCTTGATCACCGCGGTGGCGCGCAGGCGGGTCCGCGCCCTGGTGGAGCACGGCGTCGGCGCAGCGATGCACTCCCTGGTGCCCCTGCTGAAGAATCTCAGCGGGCGGTCCGGCCTGGCCTGCGAGCGTGGGCTCTACCAGATGCTTGGCCACCTGCCCGACGGGCGCGACCGCGTCATCGTGTATGCCGACCTGCTGCAGATTCTGCCCCGCCAGTGCACCTGGCAGGCCGAAGCCGAGCTTGTGCCGGGGGCACTGGTCGAGGCCGTGACCGAGCCAACGGCGACCACCTGCCTCACCCATAGTGCCAAGGCACTCGAGTACGATCTAGCACGCTCACCCTTTGGCAGTGACGCAGCCCTTATCGGCCAGGCGGTGCACGTCTTCCAGGATCTGGCCGAGCAGGTCGCCAGCCTCGACGGCAGCGTCCGGGCCCGCTCCGACCGCACCCGCTCCGAGCTACTGACCCTCGCCAAAGCGCAGATCTGGCGCCCGGTGACCGCACCCCCTGGGACCGCAAGGGAGGAGACCCTGTGACCCCGTTCGCAGCCAGCAACACCCTGGGGGCAGCCCGCCGCTGGAGGCGCGAACTCACCCTGGTAGCCCTGAGCCCGGACGGACCGGGCACTCTCGGGGACCTGGCCCGGGTGCTGGGCCAGGCCGCCGGCGTCAAGGGGGCCGTGCTGTGGGAGGCCCGCAGCGGCGGCTCCACCACGGTGTCGATGGCGTCGGTACTCTGCCGCTGGCTCGACAGCCCGGCCGGGTCCGAACTCCGCGGCACCCTCATCCCCGATCCGGTGACCGAGATCGCCTTCCGCGTCCGGTCTCTGGCGCTGCCCGCCGACCTATCTGGCGACCCGCCGTCGCTGTTCGAGCTGCCGGTCACCGCAGCACTGCCGGTCGACTACACAGACGGGGCCGCGGGGGTCCTGACCCTGCTGGATGCGGATGAACTCTCCGACGACGCGTTCAACGTCGCCGCCGAGCTCGTCGAAATCCTGCCCGAGCTGTGCGGCACTCTGCGGGAGCGCCAGACACTCGCCCTGGTGCACGCTTGCCACACCATCCTGCATGACGCGGACGTCGAGTCCCCGGACCAGCCGCTGCCCCCCGAGCAGCTGCGCAAGCATCTGGCACGCGTGTGCCGTCTAGTTGCGCAGGCCCTGGAGGGCACCGAGGTGACGATCTTCCTCCAGGAAACCCCCGCCGTCGATGGCCGGTACCCGCTGTTCGCCAGTTCAGGCCCGTCCGGCCAGGGCAGCCACGGTGAGTCGACGAGCCCGGCCAGGCCGGCAGGCGCGACGGTGCCGCGAACTGAGGTGGACGGTCGGCTCATGGAGCTGCCCTTGCGCAGCGGCAACCACGTCTGGGGCCTGATCCGGTGCACCAGAGCCTCCGAGTCGCCGCTGCACTTCACCAGCTCCGACCTGCCGCTGCTGCGCCCCATCGCCACGGCCGTAGCGCAGTACTGGCGCTCCTGGCTGCACCGTCAGGCCCTCTCGGCGGAGAACGACTCCTGGCGCCAGCTGGCGGCCGGGATCAGTGCGTTGAACAAGCTGCTCGCCAAGGAACTCCGCGGGAAGACGGCCTGGGATCCACGGCGCGACAAGCGCGTCTGCGACGCCGCGCTGCGCATCGTGCGCGACGTCGTGCCCGAATCCACCCGGGTGGTCGCGAGCCGCGCGGAACCGACCAGCGGGTCGGCTTACCAGCTTGTGCCGGTGAGCACCATCGGGGAGGTCGGGCCGGCATCCCCGGCCGGTCCCGGCCCGACGCTCGCCGAGCAAGTACTCGGCACCTGCCGTCAGTCGTGGACGACCGACCCAGACGAGCTAGCCCGCGAGGGGGCAGGCCCGGACACCGGGTGGCTGCTGTGCACCCCGGTCGGCGTCGGCCACCGGGTGTACGGCGTCCTGCAGGCCACCGGGCCAGCCGCGCAGCTGCCGGCCAATTCCGCCCAAGTCTGCGAGATCGTCGCCGACCAGCTCGGCCTTTACCGGCAGCTGCAACAGGCGCGTCAGGTCCTGCAAGCCACCTTGCGCAGCCAAGCCGAGACGATGGAGGACCTGAAGCATCAGCTGGCCAGTCCACTGCGCACCGCGACCGACCGCACCGACCTCGTCATCCGTAGCGGCCGGTTCGACACCAGGGCCGAGGCCCAGCTCAAGGCCGTCCGGGGGCTGTGCCGCAAAGCCCGCCGGATCGCCATGTCTGCCGGCGTGTTCGCCGCCCTCAGCAGGGGCCAGCAGCCCCCGCCCAAGACCGAACTACTCGGGATCGACGACCTGCTGCGGCTGCTGATCGCCGGGGCAGATGATGCGCAAGTGCTGGGCAACCCCGTGCTAGGCATCACGTTCCAGGTCGATCGCGACTCCGTGCGGCAGCTCGGCCGCCGACTCGTGGACATCGACATGTCCTTCCTGCAGCAATGCATTGGCAACGTGTTCGACAATGCCGGCAAGTACGGCTACCCGAACACCTGCGTACGGATCGGCGCAACGGTGACAGACAGCCACTTCGCCATCGATGTCACCAGCACCGGCATACCGCTGGACCCGAGCGACACCGCGCGTTGCCTACAGCGGAACTGGCGCGGCAAGATGGCCCGCAACACCACCGGCGAAGGCTCGGGCATCGGACTCTGGATCGTCGATCACCTCATGCGATCCATGAACGGGACAGTGCAGCTGCGCCCCGAGGGGAACACAACCACCGTCCAACTCGTGCTGCCGCTCGCCTGACCCGTCCCACCAAGGAGCATGGACCGCCATGGCGCCCTATATCGTCATCGTCGAGGACGACCATCTTCAGGAAGCACCGCTGCAGGACTACCTCACCGGCACCATCACTGACGCCCAGATCGAGGCCATCTGCACGGAACTGGAGTTCCGCACCCTGCTGCCCGCGCTGCGCAAGCGCGTTCCCGACCTCGTGGTCATGGACGTGATGCTGCGGTGGACCTTCCCTGCCCCGGACGCCGTCGCGCCGCCCGAGGATGTCGCCAGTGGTGGCTACTACCGGGCCGGGCTGCGCTGCGCCCGCCTGTTGGCCGACGATTCTCAGCTCTGTGGCGTCCCTGTCATCCTCTACACCATCCTGGAACGCAGCGATCTTGAGCGCGACGGCGAGTCCCTGCCGAAGAACAGCACATACCTGGGGAAGAACACCGAACTCGACGTTCTCAGCCGCAAGGCCTGCGATCTTCTCAAAGTCCGTACCCGCTGACGGGCGCTTACCAGCCCGCGGCAGCAGTGGCCCGCCTACGCCGCGGCGCTACCGTAAGCTCAGCACAGACGACGGTGCGCAGGAACTGGCCGGTGTAGCTGGCGTCGATGGCAGCGACCTGCTCAGGGGAGCCCTCGGCGATCACCATGCCGCCGGCGGCGCCACCTTCCGGACCCATGTCGATCACCCAGTCCGACGACTTGATCACATCGAGGTTGTGCTCGATGACGATCACGGTGTTGCCCTTGTCGGCCAGCTCGTTGATGACGCCGAGCAGCTTGCGGATGTCCTCGAAGTGCAGGCCGGTGGTGGGCTCGTCGAGCACGTAGACGGTGCGGCCGGTGGAACGTTTCTGCAGCTCGCTGGCCAGCTTGACGCGCTGGGCTTCCCCACCGGACAGCGTCGGCGCGGGTTGCCCGAGCCGCACATAGCCCAGCCCGACATCCACCAGGGTCTTGAGGTGGCGGTGGATCGCCGAGATCGGCTCGAAGAACGTGGCCGCCTCCTCGATCGGCATGTCGAGCACCTCGGCGATGGTCTTGCCCTTGTAGTGCACCTCGAGGGTCTCCCGGTTGTACCGGGCCCCCCCGCAGACCTCGCACGGCACGTACACGTCCGGCAGGAAGTTCATCTCGATCTTGATGGTGCCGTCGCCGGCGCACGCCTCGCAGCGTCCGCCCTTGACGTTGAAGGAGAACCGCCCGGGCTGGTACCCGCGGACCTTCGCCTCGGTGGTAGCGGCGAAGAGCTTGCGGATCCGGTCGAACACACCAGTATACGTGGCCGGGTTGGACCGCGGGGTCCGCCCGATCGGTGACTGGTCGACCTTGACCAGCTTGTCAACCTGGTCCAGGCCGGTCACCCGGGTATGGCGTCCGGGCACCTGCCGGGCGCCGTTGAGCCGGTTCGCCAGCACGGTCGCGAGAATGTCGTTGACCAGCGTCGACTTACCCGAGCCGGACACCCCGGTGACCGAGACCAGGCAGCCGAGCGGGAAGGACACATCGATGCCGCGCAGGTTGTGCTCGCGCGCGCCGATCACCGTCAGCCGCCGCGAGCGGTCCACCGGCCGCCGGGTGGTCGGGACCGGGATGCCTCGGCGGCCCGACAGGTAGGCGCCGGTGATCGACGTGTCATGCTGCTCCAACCCGTGGAATGGGCCGCTGTACACCACCTGACCGCCGTGCTCCCCCGCCCCCGGACCGATGTCCACCACCCAGTCGGACGTGCGGATGGTTTCTTCGTCGTGCTCGACCACGATCAGTGTGTTGCCCAGGTCGCGCAGCCGGGTGAGGGTGGCCAGCAGCCGGTGGTTGTCCCGCTGGTGCAGGCCGATCGACGGCTCGTCCAGCACGTAGAGCACCCCGACCAACCCGGAGCCGATCTGGGTGGCCAGCCGGATCCGCTGCGCCTCACCGCCGGACAGCGTGGCTGAGGCACGGTCCAGGGACAGGTAGTCCAGCCCGACGTCGAGCAGGAAACGCAGCCGGGCCTGGATCTCCTTGCGCACCGCACCGGCGATCATCGCCTGCCTGATGTCCAGTTGCAGGCCCTCGAGAAACTCCGCGGCATCGCGGACCGACAGCGCGGAGACGTCGGCGATGGACTTCTTGCCGTCCGTGGTATGCGAGAGGGTGACGGCGAGGATCTCGGGCTTGAGCCGGGTACCACGGCAGGCTGGGCAGGGCACTTCCCGCATGTAGCCGTCGTACTTGTCGCGCATGTACTCCGACTCGGTCTGGTTCATCCGGCGTTCGAGGAACGGGATGGCGCCTTCGAAGGCAGCGTAGTAGGAGCGCTCGCGACCGTAGCGGTTGCGGTAACGGACATGTACCTGCACGTCGGTGCCGTGCAGGACGGCCTTCTGGGCGCTGGCCGGCAGCCGTCGCCACGGGGTGTCCATCCGGAAGCCGACGCTCTCGGCCAGCGCCTCGAGCAGCCGTTGGAAGTACTCGGCGGTCTGCCCGGTGGCCCACGGCGCGATCGCCCCCTCGGCCAGCGAGAGTTCCACGTCCGGCACTATCAGCTCAGGATCGACCTCTTTGCGCACCCCGATCCCGGTGCACTCCGGGCAGGCGCCGTAGGGCGAGTTGAACGAGAACGACCGCGGCTCCAGGTCATCGACGCCGATGGGGTGGCCGTTGGGGCAGGCCATCCGCTCGGAGAACCGGCGCTGGCGGTGCGGGTCGTGCTCGTCGCGGTCCACGAAATCGAGCACCACCAGGCCGTCGGCCAGCCGCAGCGCGGTCTCCACCGAGTCGGTGAGCCGCTGCTTGGCGCTGTCCTTGACCGACAGCCGGTCGACCACCACGGAGATGTCGTGCTTGTCCTGCCGCTTGAGCTTGGGCGGATCGGTGAGCTGGTACACGGTGCCGTCGACGAGCACCCGGGAGTAACCCTGGGACTGCAGCTCGGCGAACAGGTCGACGAACTCGCCCTTGCGGGTGCGCACCACGGGCGCCAAGACTTGGAACCGGGTGCCAGGCTCCAGCGCCAGTACCTGGTCGACAATCTGCTGCGGGGTCTGCCGGGAGATCGGTTCGCCACACACCGGGCAATGCGGCTCTCCGGCGCGGGCGTAGAGCAGCCGCAGGTAGTCGTGCACTTCGGTGATGGTGCCGACGGTGGACCGGGGGTTGCGGCTGGTGGACTTCTGGTCGATCGACACCGCGGGCGACAGGCCCTCAATGAAGTCGACATCGGGCTTGTCCATCTGTCCGAGGAACTGGCGGGCATAGGCCGACAGCGACTCGACATAGCGGCGCTGGCCCTCGGCGAAGATCGTGTCGAAGGCGAGACTGGACTTGCCGGAACCGGACAGCCCGGTGAACACGATGAGGCTGTCGCGGGGCAGGTCGAGGTCGACGCCGCGCAGGTTGTGCTCGCGCGCGCCGCGAACCACGAGTCGGTCAGCCACTGTTCTCCATCGAATCGGGTGCTCCTTTCGAACCCGGCGACCCCTGCAGATCGATCCGGCGTGTCGCGGGCCAGACAGCCTCGCCCATGCTATGCGCCCGGTCTGACAGAACCGGTCTCGCGGTGGGGTCTGGTGGCGGGTTACGGTCGGCGACTGTGGACATCTTCGAGGACTATGACGGTGCCGTCGAGCCGGGCGGGCCGGCGCAGCGTCGGATGTTGGACGCTCTGGCCATCACCAAGATCTCGGTCGGACCGATGGACAATAACGCCTACCTGCTGATGTGCCGGTCCACCGGTGAGGCCTTACTGATCGACGCGGCAACGACGCCGAGCGGCTGATGGACCTGCTGGGCCATGGCCCGAACCGGTCCGATCTGCGGACGATCGTCACCACTCATCGGCACGCGGACCCGGTTCGATTGCCCTACTACACCGAGACGCCGACGGCACGCCACACCTGTTCACCGGTGACTCACTGTTCCCCGGCGGTCCTGGACGGACCTGGTCAGCGGCGGACTTCACTTCGCTGATACATGACCTGGAGTCCCGGGTATTCGACCAGCTCCCCGACGAGACTTGGTTCTACCCCGGGCATGGTAAAGACTCCATCCTCGGCACGGAGCACCCCCACCTCGCCAAATGGCGCCAACGGGGCTGGTAGCAACGCCCACCCAACCCGCCGAGATCGGCCATGTATCACTGCACGCTCTTGCAGACGGTCACCACACCCACTTTCTGCGCCTGGTCGAGCACCACCACGGCCTCGGTGAGCCACTCACCGACGAGCAAGTGGCCGCGCATGCCGGCCGCCCTGGCTACCAGCACGCGCTAGACCAGCGGGCGCTCCACAGCCGGTGGGTCGTCGTCCGGGAGGCGCTGCTAGTCGGGGCCAGCCTTGTCCAGGACGCTCGCGGTAGATCTCGAACCTGACGAGGTAGGCGCTGAGCGGCGTTCCTGGGGCGCCAATCAGCGCCGGTTCGGGCACATCACTGACGCCGAGCGCGCCGAGGTGCTCACCGCTGACGGTGGCGCCGGGGCACCGAGTAGCGGCCACAGCGCAATCGAGTCCAGGCTTTATGCGACCAGTGCGGCATTAGCCAGGGCGCTGGCAACCAGGCCAGTGAGGCACTGACGGAACCTAGTGTGCGAGGTCAGCCGTCTCCAAACTGCGCACCATTTCCGCCCTATATAATTTTTGGGTCCAACACTGATGAACAAGGGACGGGGCACGAGGGAGAGGGGAACTTTCCGGAACTTCGGTGGACAGGAGCGACATCACCGGTTCGGATTTGGCCTGTGCGGCGGGATCAGATCGTTGGCCGCCTCAGCTCCGCAGCGACGGATAGACGACCGGTAGGCGGTGGCCATCACAAGCGCACCGGTGAGCAGATAGAGACCAAACAACAGCAGTCCGAACTGCAGCGACTCCAGGCCCGCGATCTTGTCAATCCCGGTCAGCGGTTGTGTACTTCGAAGCCATGCGACGATACCACCCATGCTTGGCCAGTAGGTCGCCAGCACGGCGATCCAGGCCGCGTGGCCACCCCAGCCCTCGCGGCGGGATCGGATCAGCCGACCGCTCTCATGCGCTACGAGAAAGACACCAAGCGTGAGCGCGACCGGGAAAGAAACATCAGGCCTTGGTCCGTCGGAAACAGGTCCGCCAGGGTCCGGTAGATGCCATAGCCGTTGGCGAACACCGTCCCGGCGAGAACGCCCGATTCGAGACACCGGCGTAGGATGATCCGACCGGTGGCGGCCCGCTTGATCCGCAGCGACAGACCGCCGAACAGGGCTTTCTCCAGCTGCTCGGCCACCCAGAAGGGTCGCTTCAAGCGGGGCACGGCGTACAGCTCTGCGATTAGCTCGCCCCGTCGCGGGTCGTCGCGTTCGTAGGCCAGCACGATGAGGCGCAACAGGAAGCCGGGGGCGAAGCCATACACGATGATCGCCAACAGCAGCGTCGACCAGGAGGCGAGGCTGTCGAGCAGCTCGACGACGTTCACGCGAGCCTCCCGACAAGCCCGGGAAGCCCGACGAACCGGCCATCACCTCGCGCCTCCCGCAGGACGCCGCCGAGCGCGATCCGGCCCTCCTCGGTCAGCTCGTAGTAGCGGCGGGGCGGGCGCTTTCTCGTGATCGTGTTGGGGTCCTCCCACCCGTCGGTGAGCCACCCCTCGGAAAGCATCCGGGTCAACATCGGGTAGAGAACGCCGGGGGCAGAACACCGCCGCACAGCGGTCCGCCATGGAACACTGCTTCACGATGTTCTCCGACGTCAACGGGCACCTTCCGACTGAGCGCAAGCTTGTCGTACTCGATGACGAGGCCACACCGCAGTGGCGTCTCGAGATCATGAACCTGCTGTCCACAGTGGCCTACGTGGGCACGTGGAACGCTCGCGATCAGTGGACCGAGTTGGTTTGGGGCACCGTCCCCGAGTCACGTCTACTCCTTCCGTCGGCGTAGCCAACGCGGACGAGACGTGACCCAGAGCATGGGAAGGACTCCACCCTCGGCGCGGAGCACGCGAAACAACCGTCCATATGACCACCACCGAGCGTCTACATGACCACACATTGTCCGCCTATCTGACCAGTGATCTTGCCTGTACGGCACACTCGATCCGTGATCGAGCTTCCGGACCTGGTGCCACGGCATGCCGAGTCCCTCGTGACCGAGGCGCTGGCAGACACCCGCGTCGTCCTCGTCAACGGTGCCCGGCAGGCCGGCAAGAGCACCTTGACCAGGTTGGCTGCCGGCCGCCGACCAGGCGCAGTGATCCGCATGCTGGACGACCCAGCGACGCTCCAAGCGGCCAAGGACGATCCGACGGGTTTCGTGGATCGCGAGGGGCTCATGGTCATCGATGAGATCCAACTCGTGCCGGAGTTACTCCGGCCGATCAAGTTAGTGGTCGACTTGGACCCGACGCCCGGCCGCTTCCTGCTGACCGGCTCATCCCGGGTCCTCGCGCTGCGAACCCTGCCCGACGCGCTACCCGGCCGCATGGAAGTGATCGAGTTGTGGCCGTTCTCACAAGGTGAGATCAGCGGCGAACCGGACCGCTTCGTGGATGCGGCCTTCCGGCACGGCCCCAGGATCGACCACTCGTCGCCGCTGCGCGCCGCCGGAACTACCTGGATCGCCTCGTCGTCGGCGGCTTTCCCGAAGCAGTACGCCGTGCTTCCCGCCGCCGAACAGCATTCTTCGACTCCTATCTGTCCACCCTGATCGAACGCGACGTCTTGGAGCTGGCGAGCATCGAGCGCCATGGTGACTTGCTCAAATTGCTCGCACTGCTTGCCGGACGGGCTGGTGGCTTGTTCGTCCCGGCGGCACTGGCCGGCCAATCCGGCATCCCGAGAACCACCCTGGTGCGTTACCTGGAACTGCTGTCGTCCGTCTTCCTCATCAAGACCATCCCGGCATGGTCCTCCGGGCAGACCCAACGAGCCGTAGGCACACCAAAACTGGCTTTCGTGGACACAGGAGTCGCGTGCCATCTCATCGGCCAGGACGCCACCCGGCTGGGCGAACCGGGAGGCTCGGCCGGGCCGATGATGGAGAATCTGGTAGTCATGGAACTCGCCCGGCAGCTGACCTGGTCGGAAGAACGTGGCCGGTTATACCACTACCGCACCAAGGACAAACTCGAGGTTGATGCGGTGATCGAGACACCCGACGGCAGAGTGATAGGAGTCGAGGTGAAATCCGGCGCGACGATACGCACTGAAGACCTCGCCGGGTTGCGGAACTTGGCAAGACTCCTCGGTGACCGCTTCGTCGCCGGCTACGTGCTCTACACCGGTCAACAGACCCTGCCGTTCGGCGAGAAGATCAGAGCGGTACCCATGGACGCACTCTGGCGCCTCGCGCCCTGACGCCCGGTCAGGAGCGCGGCGCCTGTTCATCGTTGGCGCGACGTCCCCGGCGGTCATCGACGTGCACGACCGTCAGGACCAGCTCCCGGCGCCGGAAAACCCCACCCCGACCCCACGCCGGATCTTCGGTGCACTGCGTAGTCGACATAACCGCGGTCGGTACCGATTTACAGAATCGGCAACTCATCAGTCAGTCCAGGGAGGCACGGAATGAGACGGCGGATCGGCGGTGCAGGTGGCGGGTCGGATCCCGGCTCGGGTAAGACCGATCGTTTCATCGCCGTGGCTGTGCTCACTGGCGCGGTCATTGCCACGGGGGCTGGTGTCGGCGTTAGTACGTCGCTGGGCGGGGCCTCGACCGGTCAAGCTGTCGACACTGCGGCCGGGAGAAGCATCAGCGCGAAAAAGGCCGAGGGCAAGAAGGCAGCGCGCAACGGCAATGCTGACGAGGCGTGGCGGCGCATGGGGATGCGCACCCTCAAAAAGGCAGTGAAGCAGGATGTGAAGTGCGCGGCGAACTCCTTCGGGCACGTGCGCGAGTTCTTCGCCCGTACGCCTTGTAAGTCGCTAGACCGAATGCTGTTCGGCATCGGCGACGACCAGGGCAATTCCGTCGTGGTCTCCATAGCATGGGTCAGCTTCCACACCCGCGGCGACGCACGGGAGTTCAAGCGGCTCGACGACGTCCACGGCACCGGCAACGTCACCCCACTGACCAGTACGCTGCTGGGTTTGGCCGACATCAGCTTCACCGGCCACCACTACCAGTCACGCCCGGGCGGCAAGACGATCGTCATTGCCGAGGCCGAGCCCGCGACTGGGCTAGTCAGCGACGAGGTGCTCGACGACGTCGCCGATGTGGCCGTGCTGCTGCCTCACCTCTGACCCACCGTCGAGCAGAGCGGCACCGTCTTTGGCATCCTCGTCGAGACCCAGCTGGCGGCGCTCGGCGAGCATCGCCTCAGGAACTGTCAAGGACAGGTTGACTTCCCTCTGGGCGGACAATTGATCTCTCTGCTGGCGAACAGCTCATGTTTCTGTCCGCGGTCCGCTGATCTCCTGTCGATCTCCCCGGCCATCGTGTCGGCGAGCCGCCGCGCGAGCGCACCCACGAGCGAGTCGCAGGCGATCGCGATACCGGCGCCATGCAACCTGTCCGAATGAGCGTCACACCTGTATGGGTCTCCGTTTCCTGACTTCGACTCCCCCGCGTCGGGCGAGCAGCAGGTAGATCGAGACCGCAGCCATCCCGAGTCCGATCCCGATCGCTGGTCTCGGGCTGGACTCGACGTGCCACGATGGAAGGTACGGGCGGATTCGCTGATCCGACACCTCGAGGTGTCGCCCCTTCCGGCCCTCACGTATCTCCCGCCGATTCGCGAACTGATACCTCTTGTCCTGGACCAGGTACGACGTCGCAAACACCCTCATCGCCCGGTCGTGACGCCGGAGCGGGCCGGGGAACACGATTGCGAGGAGCGCCAGCGGTATGAGAGCGAGCAGGACCCAGAGCAGCTGACTGAATGCGATTAACCAGGTAAAGCGCAATGCGAAGGTGGTGAGCTCGTGCCAGCCGGTGTCGAAGGCGCCAAACACCGCTCGGGAGCTCACGCTGGGTGCTACGCGCTCAAGGATCGCGTATACCACGCCGCTCACGATCATCTCGAATGTCAGCAGGGCTATCATCACGGTGATCGCGAGCACGTTCGCCACGATCGTCCAGCGTTTCCGGTCCCGCCTCACGCGGTAGTGCTCGAGCGGTGCGGACAGCGCGCGATCAAAGCGGTCACCAGGAAGACGATCGACATCGGTATCCACTGGCCGACCCTTGCGGACCCGGACGGGTCTCGGCCGACATCGAAGTCGAACGACACCACGAACAGAGCGGTGACGGTCAGCGCCAGGAGCCCATTGTAGACGAATGCCCTCAACTGCCCCTCCTTCCCACGACCGGCGTTCGCCGTGTCCCCGGAACCTGTAGCGGATCGTACTGGCCCGGTCACTGACCGTGGGGTCTGCGTAGTCAGCCCCACGGTGGAGATCCGCGTCCACCCAGCTATGGGGCACACAGGACGAGCGGTGCGCCGAGTGAATCGGCGAGCCGGCGCAAGTCTTTCGGATCGTCGGTCACGACGGGCGCCGCCAACCGGACCGCGGTAACCACGACCACCGCATCGACAACGTCGGACGTCTGCGCCCGACCACACGCCACGCCGGCTGCCTGCCCTGTGCGCTCGCCGGTCGCCGCCACATCGCAGCCGGCGAGTACCCGACCCAGCAGCGCCTGGCCAGCGGAACCGCGCCAGACCTGCGCCAGCACAACATCAGGCACGATCGGATCAATCTCGGCGGTAAGGCTTTCCCGGTGCATCGCCAGGAACTCTCGGCTCCCACGCTCGGCGGCGATCAACGCGCCAGCGTCGTAGATGATGGTGGGCAAGTCAGCCCACCGCACGGACATCCAGCAAGCCCAACTCGCGCAACGTCCGGCGGGCCTGCTCTCGCTCCTCGTTGGTGAAGGCGCCGTGCTCGGCCTCGTATTCGTCCATGGCCCGCAACCCCGCCTGCCGCTTCGCAATGCTGCCAACGGTCCGTTCCATCCAGCCCGAGACGCTCATGCCAGCGTCAGACGCTGCCTTACGCACAGCAGCGGCGGATTCCGCCGACAGCGACACCGACAGCCGTTCCGCAACCATGGTGATTAGCGTAGCACGACAGTATTACGGCAGGCCGGGAACGTTCAGCGTCACGCGGTAGAGCGATGTCGGGGCCGTGATGTAGAGCGCCTTCCGGTCGGAGCCACCGAATGTGCAGTTGGTGGGCACCTCAGGAACGGGGATGGTGCCCCAGGTCGTGCCGTTCGGCTTGTACACCTGCACGCCCACGTTGGTCGTCACGTACAGGTTCCCCGCGTCGTCGATCGCCATCCCGTCGCCACCGCCGCCCGTCGAGGGCACGAACATCGTGGACGATCCCAGCGAGCCGTCGGGCCTGACGGGGAACTTGCGCACCAGCCCATCCTCGGTGTCGGCCACGTACAGGGTCTTCTCGTCCAGCGAGAGGGCCACCCCGTTGGGACGGTTCATGTCCCGCGACTCGAGGTGAAGCGCGCCCGCCGGCTCGACCCGGAACACGCCCTGGAAGTCGAGTTCGCGTGCCTGGTCGACCGGTACGCCGTAGGGAGGATCAGTGAAGTAGATGGTGCCGTCGCTGCGGGTGATGTTGTCGTTGGGTGAGTTCAGTCGCTTTCCCTGCCAGCGGTCCGCCACCGTCACGACAGTGCCGTCGGCCAGTGTGCGCGACACCCGCCGGTTGTCGTGCTCGCTCGCGATGAGCCGTCCCTGCGCGTCGAGCCCCAGCCCGTTGCTTTTGCCGCTCGGCATCCGGAAGACGGTGACGGTGGCGGGTGGCTGGAGCTGGTAAATGGTGTCGGCCGGTATGTCGGTGAAGAGGAGCACGCCTTTCGACGCGATCCAGAGCGGACCTTCCGCGAACGTGAACCCGCCGCGGACCTGCTCGACGTCGCCCCGTCCCATCAGGGGGTCGATTCCGGTCCAGCCGGCATCAGGGACGGCACCGATGGAGTCGCTGGGCGCCGACGAGTCCTGCACCGAGCCTGAGGAGCCGCCACAGGCCGTTAATAAGGCCACCGTCGTCAGTGCGACGCCCGCCAAGGCGACGCCGACGGGGCACTTCTTGATCCGCATGGTGGCCGAGCGTACCCACAGGCAATGCCTCGCTCCACGAAGTGAAGGTGCGCAGCGATGGACGCTGACGACGCGTCGGCGGCCAGCGAGCGCTGGCCAGTACGCTGCTGGGGATGGCCGACCTCAGTTTCACCGGCCACCACTACCGGTCCCGCCCGGACGGCAAGACGACCGTCATTGCCGAGACCGAACCCGCGACCGGCAAGTACCCGACTCAGCCGCTCCTGACCATGGCGCGACGGTATTTCGAGAAGTCGTCCCGTTGCGGACGCGAACGCAGACTCCGCTACCGCCTGACGCGCCCGCCCGTCCAGCAGCCCGAGATCGCTGAGCTGCTCCAGGCTCACGTTTGCCCTTCCCGCCGTGTCCGACACGGGGAGCGCGGTGACTTCCGGCGAGAGCACGAGGCCGAGTTGCTGGAGCAGCGCTGCCGACACGTCATCGGTGGAACTGACCGTGTATAGCTGTTCACCTGGGGTCACCGGACCGGTGGTGAAGGTCCGGCCCGCCCAGTCAGGGTGCTCAGTGCGGACCGATGCCAGCGTGGCCTCGGTGTTCTCGACCAGCCGCCGGGCCTCATTCGCGCGCCCGACCGCCTCGCCGACCCGCATTGTGGTCTGCTGCCAGGTCTCCTTGTCGGCCGTCGTCGTGGGGCCGAGGACCGTCGCGATCTGCTCGAGACGGGAGCGGTCCTTCTCGTAGTCGTAGTGGGTGGTGGCCATACCGCACTGAGATTCGCATCATGCAACTCTGAAGGTCACACCGCGGCCCGAACCGGACCTTGCCGGCGATAGGGCCGCTAGCCTGCGGTGGCGTTTCGTATTTCGCCGTTGCCAGCGCCATGAGCAGCACGGCCGAGGCGGCGGGGGACGGGCCCCGGGATAAGCATGTAGCCGCGCCAGCCCAGCTCTTCGCCAGCGGCCGTCAGGGTACCCACGACGGTCCCGACGGTCGCGGCCACGGCGAGCATGGCCAGGAACACGTAACGGGTGAGGCGCTGTCTGCGGCAAACTGGGCCGCCAACTCACCGGGCCGCGGATCGAACCTTGCCAGGCCGGTCATCCACGCGATGCCGTAGACGATCAACCCGATGACGATCGGAAAGACCAGGGCCACCAGAACGGCCTGCCATCCGCAGCGTCCGCCGACGCGGAAGGACAACATCAGTGAAACCCTCACGCAGCACTAGGCGGGCGACTATCGAGGCTGCGGCCGGCGACCACATGAGCGGGATGATCCAGGCCAGCTCACCAGTCCTGACGAGGAGAACCTGGAACACCGCCGAGAGCGGAACCACCATCCCGAAGTAGATCGCCAGCCCGCGCCGCGCTCGGAGTCGGGCAAAGCGTCCGATCGAACGGACGCATCAGCCGCGGCCAAGCCGAACTCCTGATGTAATTGACGGAGGTTCCCCCGCAGGGCCGGTTCGCCGGGCCGGCAAGTGGCATTACCACGGTGTTACCAATGTGAAAAGCCTACGGGACTGTGCTTGGGGTTGCCGACTGAGCGTGTAACGATCTACAGGTGGACGTGGGCTTGTCAGCTGAGCGCGTGACTATCTACGCCGTGGATGTGTCGGCTGTGGGTATCGCCAAGGTCCCGATGGGCAACGTGCAGGTTCCGCGGGCGGAGTTCGTGGCACCAAATGCGACTGGATCGGCGTTTCATCCGCAAGGCTACTGGGAAACGTCCGTCGAGTAACCATCGCCACGCCCGCTCCTGCCCGGTCTGCGCTCCTGCTCGGCGGCGTTGAATGAGGAGGAGCTGATGACGTCGACAGTCCGTCAGGAGTCGAGCACCGACCAGGGCCAGCGGCTGGACTCGGCGGCTGCTCACGCCGGTGTCCTCTCGGAATCGCAGCACCTCGCGCTGCGCGCTGACATCCGCCTGCTGTCGACGCTGCTCGGTGAGACGTTGGTCCGCCACGGCGGCGAGGAACTGCTCAAGCTGGTGGAAGAGGTGCGGAGGCTGGCCCGGGTAACCCTGCTGGACGGCAGCGCAGAGATCAGATCACTGCTGTCCAAGCTGGACATCGGCACAGCCGTCCAGCTTGCCCGAGCGTTCTCGACTTACTTCCAGCTCGCCAACGTGGCTGAGCAGTTGCATCGCTCGCGGGAGCAGCGAGTCCAGGTCAACTGGCGGCACGGCCCGCTGCGCGCGGTGGTGACCCGACTGGCCCGAGACGTCGACCGCGCCGAGGTGGAGGCGGTGCTGGCGCGGATGGAGCTGCGGCCGGTGTTCACCGCTCACCCGACCGAGGCGTCCCGCGCCTCGGTGCAGGGCATCTTGCGCCGGGTGGCCGACGTCCTCGATCAGAACCTGCCCAAGAAGCAGACGCAACGACACCTCGCGCGGTTGGTCGACCTGCTGTGGCAGACAGACGAGATTCGACCCGGGCCGCCGACGGTTCTCGACGAAGCCCGTGCGGTCGCCTATTACCTCGAACAGCTCGGTACCCACGCGGTGCCGGATCTCCTGGAAGACCTCGGCGATGAGCTCGCCCGCGCCTCGTTCGCGCTACCGCCACGGTCCCGGCCGCTGGTGCTCGGTTGCTGGGTCGGGGGCGACCGCGACGGCAACCCCAACGTCTCGCCACAAGCCACCCTCGATGTCTTGCGGCTCTACGCGAAGCGGGCAGTGAACATTCAGGTGGCATTGATCGATCAGCTCATCCAAGAGCTGAGCGTGTCCACCCGCATGGTCGGCGTCTCCGAGGCACTGCGATGCAGCCTCGCCCATGACCGGCGTTTGCTGCCCGAGGTCTATGACCGCTTCCTCCGACTCAACGCCGACGAGCCCTACCGGCTGAAGTGCTCTTTCGTTCGCGCCCGCCTGATCCGCACCCAGCAGCGAATTCGCGACGACGCCCCGCACCAGGAGGGACGCGACTATCTGGGTCCAGAGGCCTACCTCGCCGACCTGGAAGTGATGGATACCTCGCTGCGCGGACATCTCGGGGAACGCATCGCCGAGGGCACGCTGGCCAGGGCGCTGCGCAGCGCCGGAGCGCTAGGCCTGCACCTCGCAGCCCTGGACGTGCGCGAGCACGCCAACAGGCACCACGCCGCCCTCGCGGCCCTCTACGACCCGCTCGGTGAGCTCCCACGACCCTACGCCGAGCTCGACCGCGGCGAGCGAGCCGCATTGCTGTCCCGTGAGCTGGCCGGACGGCGGCCGCTGACCGCCCGCTCCGCCGAGTTGCCACCCGCGGCGGCGGATGTGCTCGCCGTCTTCGACGCGATCCGCTGTGCCCAACAGACCTTCGGTGAGCCCGCTGCCAGCACCTACATCATCTCGATGGCAAAGGGTGTGGACGATGTGCTGGCCGCCGCCGTGCTGGCCCGGGAAGCCGGTCTGGTGGCACTGGCACCAGCGCAGGAAACGGCGGCCGGTGGTACCAGGTGCACGGTGGATCTCGTGCCGCTGTTCGAGACGGCCACCGAGCTGCGCTGCGCTGGAGAGCTGCTCGACGTGATGCTGCGGGATCCGGCCTATCGGCAACTGGTCCGAGCCCGGGGTGACCTACAGGAGGTGATGCTCGGGTACTCCGACTCCAACAAGGACGCCGGAATCACCACCTCCCACTGGGACATCCACAAGGCGCAGCGCCAGCTGCGCGACAC
The DNA here is from genome assembly GCA_050700495.1 of Pseudonocardiaceae bacterium. GTDB lineage: Bacteria > Actinomycetota > Actinomycetes > Mycobacteriales > Pseudonocardiaceae. The sequence goes on along the minus strand of JBOHHF010000154.1, from coordinate 11,932 downwards.
CGCCGCAGCGCACCAAGTCCGGCTGCGGCTCTTTCACGGCCGCGGTGGATCGGTCGGCCGGGGCGGCGGACCGGCGGGCGAGGCGGTGGCCGCCTCGCCGTACGGCACGGTCGATGCGACGCTGAAAGTGACCGAACAGGGCGAGGTGATCTCCGACAGATACTCGCTGAGCGCGCTGGCCCACGATCATCTTGAGATTCTCCTCGCCGCGGTGCTGGAGGCCACCTTGCTGCACCAGACCTCGCGGGTACCGCCGGAGGTGCTGGCCCGGTGGGACGAGGCGATGGAGGTGGTGAGCGGGGCCGCCCACGCGGCCTATCGCGACTTCGTCGGCCTTCCCGGGCTCAGCGAGTTCTTCTCCGCCGCTACCCCGGTCGACGAGTTGAGCTGGCTCAATGTCGGTTCCCGACCGATGCGTCGCCCAGGCAGCGGGAAGGCCACGCTGGAAGGGCTGCGAGCGATCCCTTGGGTATTCGGTTGGACCCAGACCCGGATGGTCGTGCCGGGCTGGTACGGCCTTGGCAGCGGCCTGCAGGCCGCCCGTGACGCTGGGCTCGGCGAGGTGCTCGAGGAGATGCGGGACTGGGCGTTCTTCACCAACCTGCTCGGGAACGTCGAGATGACGCTGGCTAAGACGGACCTTCGGATCGCGGAGTCCTACGTCTCGGTTCTCGTCGAGCCCAGTCTGCAGCCGCTGTTCGACACTATCGTCGACGAGCACGATCTGACCAAGCGTGAGGTGCTACGGCTGACCGGCGGTTCGACCCTGCTGGCCCGCCACCACCTGCTGCGCCACTCCCTGCAGGTGCGGGCCGCCTACCTGGAGCCGCTGCACCATCTCCAGGTCTCGTTGCTGGCCCGGCGTCGCGAGGTGGACGAGCCCGACCCGGATCTGCGTCGGGCGCTGCTGCGGACCGTCAACGGGATCGCCGCCGGGATGCGCAACACGGGGTGAGCCCGAATCCGAGTCCGCTGAGCGGGACTCAGCCGACGGTGGCCGGCTCGGTGATGGCCTCGGCATCCAAGCGGGCACCGAGGCGTTCGAAGCAGTCCCGCGCGGTGGTCCGTTCGTGCCGGGCCGCATCGGGTTGGTTGGCGCGGTCCAGCGCGCTGGCCAACAGTACCCGGGCACGAGCACGCTCATACGGCGCGTACGCCTCCCTCCACAGCGCAACGCTGCGGCGTAGCGGCGGCACCGGGTCGTCCGAACCGGTGGTCAGCGCTAACTCTCCGCTGGCCGCTTCGGCTGCCGCGAGCAGCGCCTTGCTGCCGTACATCTGCGCTGACTCAGCGAGTTCGGTCGCGGCGGCGCGGGCGGTGTCGAGATCGTCGTTCGCCAGCGCGATGGTCACCTGGTCGTGCAGGAGCCGGGTGCGAGACAACCGGTCCCAGCCGTCGCCTTCCAGCGCGGCATTGATCAGTGCCGCCGCCTCGGCGGGGTGGCCGCGCAGCAGCTCCAGCCGAGCTCGACCAGGCAGCGAACTCGCAAATCGCTCCTCGGCCTTGGCGAATGCCTCCGCGGCGCCGGCCAGGTCGCCGACCCTCAGGCGGACATCACCGATGCTGGCGAAGGCTTGGCCGACGTGTTGCAGCTCGAAGTGCTGGGTAGCTGCGCACGCCCGGTGGGCAAGCTGCTCGGCGAGCGTCCAGGCACCGCCGATGACCAAGATCGCAGCGCGATGGGTCTCACAATCACCGGGCCAACTGCTCAGCCCGGTGCGCGTGAAGCAGTCTTCAGCGGCTTGGGTCCACTCGTGGGCACGACGATAGTCACCCAGCTCGTAGCAGGTACGGATGAGCTGGCAGTAGACCTGCGCGGTGGCAAGCTGTGACAGGTCCCCGGCTACGACCATCGCCATCCCCTCGTCGTGCAGGGCCAGTCCCTCCGCGACCTGCCCGCGGCGCAGGAGTACCGCGCCCTGGAACACCAGCCCGATGGCTTGGAAATCGGCGACACCGTGACGTACTCCCACCTCGTAGGTCGACCGGGCGGCAGCCAGACACTTCTCCTGATCGTCGGCCAGCAGCGCCATGGTCACGGCTCCCCAGAACAGGTAGCCCTGCTCGACACAGTCGGGCTCGGCCTCCAGCAACCGCTGTGTGCGCTGGAACCAACCACCGGCCACCGCGAACTGCTGGTGCGCAAGGGAGTACAGGGTGAGCAAGAACGCGACTCTGGCGGCTTGGCGGGGAGCACCGGCCTGCAGATGGGCGTAGTGGGCACGTTGCCACACGGACTGCGCCTCCCGGTCGTGGCCCAACCAGTATGTCGCCTCGGCCAAACCATCGAGGTCCTCAGCGCTCAGCGGCCCCGCCCGCTCCGCACGAGACAGCAAGTCGAAGGCGCACTGCCAGTCGTATGCAGTCAACGCAGCGTGAGCCTGCGGCAGCAGTTCCTCCGGGGTCGGCATCACGGCGGGGCCGGACGACGGGCCGCGCACGGGCTGCAGTTGCGCCGGTTGCCAATCCAAATCCGGACGCTGGGCGAGCACGGCCTCGTGCAGCCGGACCAGTTCGGGGCTCGGATCGATGCCGAGCAGTTCGGCAAGCTGCTCGCGCAGGCGCGCGTAGGCCGCCAGCGCATCGGCCTGCCGCCCGCAGCGGTACAGCGCCCGGATCAGCTGGGACCACAGCCGTTCGCGCAGCGGCTGTTCGAGCACCGCCTGGCTCAACTCGCCACACAGCGCCGCGTGCCTGCCCAACGCGAGATCGGCCTCCGTGCAGTCCTCCAGTGCGGTGAGACGCAGCTCGGTCAGCCAGGCAATCTCAGCCTGCGCGAAAAGCTCGAAACCGAACTCGGCCAGGGGTTCACCGCGCCACAACGCAAGCCCCTGGCGGAGCATGTCGGCGGCCCGCTCCGGGTCACCCGGCAGCGCATCTCGCCCGGCGCGGACCAATCTCTCGAACCGCACCGCATCGACCGCATCGGGTTCGATAACCAGCGTGTAATTCTGACCGCGGGTGCAGATCAACCCGTCCTTGGCCCGGGCGGTGCGGCCGGGCTCCAGCGCTCGGCGCAATCGGGAGATGTAGGTCTGCAGCGTGTTCGCGGCGGTCGCCGGCGGTTCGCCGCCCCAGAGCACCTCGACCAGCCGGTCGGCCGAGACCAACTCGTTCGCATGCACCACCAACATGGCCAGCGTCAATCGCTCCTTCGCGCTGGACACGTCGATGCAACGCTGGTCGGCCAGCACCTGCATGGGGCCGAGGATCCTGAACTCCACCGTTGCCTCCAGAACCCACTGCCTCCAGAACCCGCTCCGGCGGCTCTTCAGTGATCGCTGTCGCGCTGTTCGTGTCCAGTCCTCAGGGCCTGTCCAGTTCCCCAGGGACCTCGCGAGCCGACCGTGCGCGAAAGCGAAGTACAACAGGTTGGTAGCAGGTGTACCAGCACAAGCCAGCCGATCACCCCGGTAGCGTAGCCGACATCCCTGCAGTAGATCGGTCCGCTGCCGCGAGAAGGCGGTGGCAGCAATTGGTGCGGCTGACCCAGAACCGATGCGCTCCGTGATCACCATCATGGTGGCGTTCGACCCATCCAGACCGGCCGGCGGTGAGGCTCCCGCCTCGGCGGGCCCGCCGGGGTGGTGCTCGCCCCCGCCATGACGCTGTTCAGCGTCGTGACGCTGACCACGCTGCCGGTGTGGATCGTAAGAGGACAGCTGGGCGTCGGGCCGGTCACTCAGTGCGGTCCGGCTGCTCCCGAGACAGCCGCGTCTCGAGTTCGTCCACCACCATCAGATCTTGGCGCATCGAACCGGCGCGATACGCCGACCGGCCGATCAGTTGCGAGATCACCGGCGCAGTGAGCACCTGGAACAGCGCGACCAGCCCGAGGGTGGCGGCGTCCTCGACGTCCAGTCGCAACGCGGTGACGAGCAGGATCAGGAGTAAGCCCAGCGTCTGCGGCTTGGTAGCTGCCTGCAGCCGCGACGGCAGGTCAGGGAAGCGCAGCAGGCCGAGCGCCCCGAGCAGGCAGGACATCGCGCCGGCAATCAGCAGGATGGCCGAGACCTGGTTCACCGGTGCCGCTCCCAACGCTACTCGAGCCGAGCGGCGGTGGCCGACCCGACGAACCCGAGCAGTGTCACCGCCGCGAGCAACGGGATGTTCGAGCCGTCCTGGTAGATCGCCACGTACACCGCCGTCGCGGCGATGATGAGGATCGCGAAGACGTCCACCGCCGCGATCCGGTCCAGAGTGGTGGGTCCGAGCAGTAGCCGGGCCAGGGCCAACGCGCCCGCCAAGCACAACCTCACCAGCGTGACGGTGAATACGGCGGTCACCGGTCACCTCCCCCGGCCGTGATCGCGGCGATCTCGGCACGGGACCCCAGCGCGTTGATCACCCGGCGCTGCAGCGCCAGCAAGTCCCGGCGGACCCGCTCAGCGTCATCGGGCCTGCGCATGCCGAGCGTATAGACGTAACAAATCCCGCACCGGCGATCGATCTGCAGCACGAAGGTGCCCGGCGCGAGCGACACGGCGTCCGCCACCGCCGCCGCAACCAGCGCAGAACTGGTATGCAGCGGTACCGCGACGATGCCAGCGGTCGTCCGCGGTCCGTACCACAGCGTCTCCCAGCTGATATTGACGCTGGAGACCACCAGGTCATAGGCGAGGTAACCGAACAGCCGGAGCAACCGAAACGGCCGGACCGGGAGCCGCTCACCGGTCAGTGGCAGCGGAAAGACCGCGGTGACCAGCACTGCGACGAGCACCCCGCCGACGATCGATGTGGCACTGAAGGTGCCCCACAGCGCTCCAGCAGGTCGGTCGCGGCCCGCGCGGACACCGCGGACAGCGGGCCGGCAGCCACCGCGATGAGCACGCTGACCGCCGCCAGCGAGGCCGCGGCGGCGATCATCGGTTTCGGTGTCGACCCGGTCCCGACCACGAGGTCGTCGTCCGGGTCTGAGTCGGGCTGCGGTGGCTGTACCTTGCCCCAAAACACCCGCACCCGCGCCATCGCATAAAGGGTCAGCAGGCTGGTCACGACGACGACTCCGGCGACCACCGCAGTGGATACCCCGGCACCCGCGCCGGCTTGCAGCAGCGACAGCTTGGCTACGAAGCCCGAGGTCGGCGGGATGCCGGCCAGGGTTAGTGCGGGGATCGCGAACAGCACCGCCAGCGCTGGCGAGGTGCGTGCCAGCCCACCCATCTGGTGATCGCCACGGTGCCAGTCCGGCGCGTGATGAGCCCGCTGACCAGGAATAAGGTGGCCTGCACGGTGATGTGGTGGATCACATAGAGCACGGTGCCCGCGATACCCGCCGCATCGAGGACGGCCAGCCCGAAGATCATGAAGCCGATATGGCTGACGAGGAGGAACGACAGCAACCGGTTGAGGTCATTCTGTGCCAGTGCGCCCAGGGCGCCGACCACCATGGTGGCCACCGCCAGGTAGAGCAGCAGGGTCCACACTCCGCCCTGCGGAAAGATCAATATCTGGGTGCGAAGCAGCGCGTAGACACCGACCTTGGTGAGCAGCCCAGCGAACAACGCGGTGACCGGGGCCGGCGCGTTCGGGTAGCTGTCCGGCAGCCAGAAGTGCAGCGGCACGATCGCCGCCTTGATGCCGAACACCACCAGGAACATCAGCCCCAGCACGGTGCGGATACCGTCGGGCAGTGCGCCGACCCGGCCGGCCAGGTCGGCAAAGTTCACCGTCCCGGCGGCCGCGTAGGTCAATGCGATCATCGTCAGGAATAGCAGCGACGACGTCAGGCTGACCGTCACGTACGTCATCCCGGAGCGGATCCGGCTGGCACTGGTCCGTCGGGTGATCAGTACGTACGACGCCGACAGCATGATCTCGAACGCGACGAACAGGGTGAACAGGTCGCCGGTGAGGTAGGCCAGCGACACACCCGCGCAGAGCAGCAGGTACATCGGGTGAAAAGTCGTACTCGGCGTCTCCCGACCGTAGTCGGCGATCCGCTGGTCGATCGAGTACACCAGCACCGCAATCGTGACCAGGGTCGAGATCAGCAGCAGCAGCGCCGAGAGCCGGTCGGCGACCAGCGCGATCCCCACCGGGGCCGCCCAGCCACCCATCTCGGCCACCACCGGGCCGGTGCGATCGGCCGCCACCAGCAGCACCATGGCGAGCACCGCCACGGTGCCCAGCACCGCGAGGCCGATGATCCGCTGCAGCGTGGCCGACCGGCCACCCATCACGGTGAGGCCGGCGCCAAGCACCGGGAGCAGGACGGGCAATGTCACTAGCGTGCTGATAGCACTTCCTCCCCTTCCGCCTCGTCGGTACCGGGTTCGGTGCCCATCGATCCGGCGGGAGGTTCCCGGCGTGCGACCCGACGGTCCTCGACGTCGTCCTGCACCTCGTCGTGGCCGAGCGACCGCAGCAGGTCCAGCACGACGCCCACGATGAGCAGGTACACCCCGAGGTCCAGGAACAGGCTGGTGACCAGTTCGAGGTGCCCGAGCACCGGGAAGTCCATCTCGAAGATCGCAGTGGAGAGCACCGGCGCACCGAACAGTGCCGGAGCCAGCGCGGTGAGCACGGCGAGCGTCAGTCCCGCGCCGACGAGCACCGGTGGCCGCACCCGTACCACGGCACCGATGTCCTGGCGACCGCCGGCGATGTAGCGCAGCACGAAGGCCAGCCCGCTACCAACCCGCCGGAAATCCGCCGCCGGGCTGGTAGTGCCCGGCCAACAGCAGGTACAGCGAAAACACCAGCACCGTGGGGAACACGATCCGGGCGGTGGTCTCCAGCAGCAGGGTCCGCTTGGTGGGATCCGGACAGTCGCCGGTGAGCAGCCACGGTTCACGCGGCCGGTCCCAGTCATCGAAATTGGCCCATTGCCGCCAGCGGATCTGCTCCGGGGGGACCCAGTCGGGGGAACTCGTCCCAGCACCTTCTCGTGTTCGGGCACGCCGGATCCGCTTTCGAACCGCCCCCTGCGGCGCTGGTCATGACGGGTGGCAAGCACCAGGCTGGCGGTGACCGCGGCGGCGATGAGCAGCACGGTGATCTCGCCGAGCGTGTCGAGCGCACGGAAGTCGACGATGATCGCGTTGACCACATTGGCGGCACCGGCCTCGTCGGGGGCTCGACGGATGAACTCGCCGCTGGCCGACGGCGGGGCCTGCCGGGCAGCACTGATCACCACCACGCTGAACGCGACCAGCACGCCGCCCGCCACCGCGATCAGCGCCTTGGCAGTTGCACGGCGGGCCGGGAGTCGGTGCGGCCGAAGTGCGCGGGCAGCCGGCGCAGCACGAACACGAACGCCACCAGCGTCAGGGTCTCGATGAGGAACTGCGCCAACGCCAGGTCCGGCGCGCCGTCCACCACGAACAGCCCCCCGATGCCGTAGCCGATCACCCCGACGAGCAGCACCGCGGTGAATCTTCGGTGCGCCCTGATCAGCGCGAGTGCGGCCACGACCACCACGATCCCGAGCGGGACCTGCATCGGGGAACCGTAGAGGGCTAGCACGTCCGGCAGCGCGGTCCCGAACACGAGTGCCGAGCCGGGGCAGCAGCACGGCGGTGCCCAGGATGACCGCCAGGTACGTCGGCAACGAGCCCACCTGCAGGCGCCCGGTGACCAGCACGGCGACCCGCTCGATGCCACCAACCACGATCTCGTAGGCGCGTTGCGCGCTGACACCATGGTGCAGGCAGCGGTGCAAGGCGGTGGCGGCCTCGCGCCACCGGTGCAGCGTGAACCCCAGCCCGATGGCGATCGCGGAGAACAGCAGCGGCAGGCCGAGCCCGTGCCACAGTGCGAGGTGGTAGTCGTCACCCGGTGGGTAGGCGTCGGCGTAGGACGCCCCCAGCGCGTCGGTGACCGGGTAGGCGAGTCCGAGCGCCAGGCCCGGCCAGCGCGGGAATCCAGGCTGGCAGTGTCAACCCGGCCTCCGGCCGTTGCGGCACCGTCGGCTCGACGCCGGGCTTGCGGGCGAACGCGCCCCACAGGAACCGCGCGCTGTACGCGGCAGTCAACACCGAGCCGGCCAGCAGGCCCAGCGCGATCGACCAGCCGCGCACAGCACCGCCGTGCAGGAACCGCCTCGAACGCCACTTCCAACGCGGCAGCGGGTAGCACCGCCGCCGCGAGGAACGCCGCCCGATGGCTGCGCGCCGACAGCAACGGCAACAGGCCCGCGATCACGAGATGAGCAGTGACGAGCGCGAGCAAGCGGCACCTCCTCGGTTCTGCGGGGTGTACCCGGTCGGGTCTGCTTCAGACCACGGCGCCGTTGCTGCGCCGGATCGAAACGGGCTTGCGCTTCGGCTCAGGCGACGGTGCGCTGCGGCGGGATTCCAGCTCCACTGCAAGCGGGGCCGCGATGCTCACCGTCGAACAGGTACCGACCACGATGCCCAGCAGCAAAGCCAGCGCGAAGTCGGCCAACCCATTGAAACGGGGTCTTGCGTTGCACCGGCCAGCACTCCCGCCCCGTCATTGGATTGGATTCCCGCACCACCGCACGCGGAAAGCCGGCGGCGGCGGCATTGCGGGCAGTCTCCGGGTCCGGTAGCACACCCTGTTCGGCGGTGTACTGCACCAGCCGGCCACCGGTGAACTCCACACCGAGCTCAAGCCCGCGGATCGCGATGCCGGCCAGCGCCAGCAGCACGACCACACCGGACACTGCGAGCCAGCACCGGTGCCGGGCCATCAGCACGGGATCCCGGTCGGTCAGCCATTGCCGTACCCGTCAGAGGGAGGCGATCCCGGAGACCACGGGCGCCGGTTCACCAGCCCGAAGCGCAGCGCGAAGTCGGCCAGCACCGGGACACGAGCAGCGCGCAGAGCAGCGAGACCAGCACGCCGATCGTCAGCATCACCCCGAATCCACGCACCGGCCGGATGCCAGGAAGAACAGCAGCCCAGCAGCGAGCAGGGTGGTGACGGCACTGCCGGCGATCACCGGCAGTGCCGCCCTTGTGCCCGAGGGTGCGTCCCGGGTCTCCAGGACGATCTGGGTGCCACCGCTGAGGTCCAGCCCGAGGCGCGGCGTGGAACTCAGAGCGATGTAGCCGGACAGGACGACGAGGGCGAGCGCCAGTACGACGCGCACCGCAATAGGGCGGTTCACGGGTGGTCCTCGAGGACGGTGGGCCAACGGGGTCAGCGATCGGTGATTGCCGGTGGCGCCCTGTCCTGACGAGTTCCAGTCTCCTGCGCGACCGGTGCATGGTGTCGGGGATGTACGCAGCAAGACGCCTGGGCCACTGTGGATACCTGAGTGGCCTCGGCGGCCAAGCCGAACAGCGTCGGCGCGGTGAGGTACTGGGTCGCCGGGCGGCAGCGCGCGCCATCTCGTCGTCATAGCGATGCGGCTCGACGTTTACCGGGCCCACCGTGTGGTGAGCGGCGCCAGTGAGGACCTTCACCGGACCGGCAAGGCTCACCGCGCCCGCGAGCAAGACAAGTACGAAGATGATCAGTAGTGCGCCGGGGCGGGCGTGTCGGCACACGTCTCGACTTTCCCGCCCGTGTGATGACCGGGCCTTCATCCTACCGGTTGCAGGGGTTCTCCACGTCGCACTGCAAAGCTGTTTACGTCCTGCCACGGAGCGGCGAATGAGTCATCCAGCCTGGCATCAGGCGCGGGTTATCATCGAGGAGAGTCGCGGGAGAGGTGGTGCGCACCCGGACGAGGCCTTCGCTCCTTACGCGCCGTGGGGGACGTCGTCACCGCGGTTCAGAAGGGTCGGCGCTGTGAATGCATGGATCATCTGGTTGATCATCGCAGTGGTGTTGGGCGTCGTTGAGATCTTCACCTTGACCGCCGCGTTGGGACTGCTCGGCGGCGTCGCCTTGCTCGTATCGGCGTTCGCGGCGATCGGACTGCCCGTGCCACTCCAACTGCTGGTGTTCGCTCTCGCCGCCGCGGCCAGCATCGTGGTCCTGCGGCCCATCGCTACGCGGCACATGCTCAAGCCGCAGCTCCAACGCTTCGGTGTAGAAGCGCTCGTCGGTCGGACGGCGTACGTCGTCCACGAGGTGACAGGTCGGGACGGCACCGTGCGCATCGGTGGTGAGGAGTGGACAGCGCGCGCCCTCGTCGAGAGCCTGGTGATTCCCGCGGGAGCGACCGTTGACGTCATCCAGATCGACGGCGCCACTGCCGTTGTCTATCCCCGGGAGTGATCATGGAAATCACAGCTTTGCTGATCGCGGGGCTGCTCGTTGCACTGTTCGCGGTGTTCACCGTGGTACGGGCGGTGCGCATTGTGCCGCAGGCGCGAGCGCGCAACGTGGAACGGCTCGGCAGGTATCACCGCACGCTAAAGCCCGGCCTGAACTTCGTCATCCCCTACATCGACCGGATCTACCCGGCAATCGACCTGCGCGAGCAGGTCGTGTCGTTCGCCCCGCAGCCGGTCATCACCGAGGACAACCTGGTCGTCGAGATCGACACCGTGCTGTACTTCCAGGTGACCGACCCACGATCGGCCGCCTACGAGATCGCCAGCTATCTGCAGGCCGTCGAGCAGCTCACCGTCACGACGCTGCGCAACGTTGTCGGGTCGATGGACCTGGAAGGGACGCTCACCTCCCGCGACAGCATCAACAGCCAGCTCCGCGGCGTGCTGGACGACGCCACCGGCAGATGGGGGCTGCGGGTGAACCGGGTGGAGATCAAGGCCATCGACCCGCCGAAGACGATCAAGGACGCGATGGAGAAGCAGATGCGGGCCGAGCGGGACAAGCGCGCCGCAATCCTGTCCGCCGAGGGCCAGCGCCAGTCCCAGATCCTCACCGCCGAGGGCGACAAGCAGGGCGCGATCCTGCGCGCCGAGGGTGACCGGACCGCCGCGATCCTGAAGGCCGAAGGCCAGTCCCGCGCGATCGACGAGGTGTTCCAGGCCGTGCACCGCAATGACCCGGATCCCAAGCTGCTGGCCTATCAGTACCTGCAGGTGCTGCCGGAACTCGCCAAGGGCCAGGGCAACACGTTGTGGGTGATCCCCAGCGAAGTCACCTCCGCGCTCCAGGGCGTGTCCCGCGCTTTCACGGAGGTACTTCCCCAGTCTCCCGCTACCCGCGAGGTCGACTCCTCCGATGAGCCGTCGGCGAAGGCCGCCGAAGACGCGACCCTGGCCGCCGAAGCCGCCGCGGAGGCGGTCGCCGACGCATCGGAAGTCGATGGCATCCGGCAGATCACCTCCGGGGATACCCGTACGAACCAACCCGTCGTCGACGGCCAGCAGCAGTCCCACCAAGACTGACGGCTAACCGGCTGAATCAGCACTGCATAGCGAGTATCCTGGCTTGGTATCCTAGATGGTATGCCTACTACGACGATCAAAGTCGACAGCGTGGTCCGAGATCGGCTGGCGCGCCTTGCGCGGGCGCGCGGCACGACAATGGGCACGCTGCTGTCCGATGTCGTCGAGCGACTGGAAACCGAGCAGCGCTGGTCCGACATCGAGGCCGCCTACAAACGGATGCAGCGCGAGGACCCCGACGGGTGGGCCGAGTACCTCGGCGAGCTGGCCGAGTGGGAGACCGTCACCGCCGGCACTGACACCGCAGCCGCGCAGGAGTGGCCGGAGTACAACCAGTGAGAGTTGCGCACGGTCAGGTCTGGTCGGTGAGGCTGGATCCCACAGTGGCTAACGAGCAACGCGGCACCCGGCCGTGCGTGGTGGTGTCCACGGATCGGTTCAACGTCCTGCCAATTCGGCAGGCCATCGTGGTCCCGTTGACCACCCGTGACCGCGGATTTCCGCACCACATCGCGGTCACCGATGATGGCGGATTGAACCGGTCGAGCTGGGCCATGTGTGAAGCCGTTCGGGTAGTGTCGCTGGAGCGGTTCGGCCGACTCATCGGCATTGCCACCAACCCCACGCTTGCCGCGATCACCGACCAGTTGGTGCTCTGGCTCGGCCACCGCAATTAACACCCCGCGCAAGGGCCCCGCCCGCTAGCGGGCGGGGCC
>JBOHHF010000153.1:0-2805 GCA_050700495.1 Pseudonocardiaceae bacterium | reverse complement strand
GACCCGAGTAAGGAAACTTCTCACAGCGCGTGCCCGTGTTGTCACCCCGTGTGCATGCGGCAGGGTCTGACACCAGCGAGGCGGTGGGTGTCGGTCAGCCGGGACTAGCGCGATCAGGCGAGACCAGACTAGAAGCGGGACCTTCTCGCGGCTTTGTCCGCTAGGTGAGATAGCTCCTGTGGTTGAGGACGGCGGTGGCGGTGGTGACCAGTCTTGTCGCGTGGCTGTGTGCCTGGATGATGTGGGCGCAGACCCCAGGAGGGCCGGTGCGCCCTGCGTCCGGCTGCCTGCGAACAGCGTAGAGCCGGTTTACGGGCCGCTCGCGGGCTTAGTGGTGGCCGCGGTGAGCGATCATGACCTCGACCGTAGTCACTTGGCCTCGCGGCTCCGGCTGCGCCGGAGCACTGGTGCGTCCGAGCGCACTCGGCTTCCTGTTCGCGCACCCGGTCAACACCTGCATCCCGGGCTATGCCGCTGGTCGTGGGATGGCCCCTGCGGCCGGGCGGGCAGCGGGGCATGAGGCGCCGGTTAGCAGTTCCGCGGGTGGGGCTTTCGGCGGTGGTGGAAGAGCTGCTCATCCAGGTGGTCGCTGACGGGTTCACGCTGTGCTGTTGTGGACCCACGACGGCACCGAGTGCGCTGGTGGCCTCCTACGAGTGGGACCACCGGTATGTGGATCTGCTCACCATTCGGGATTTCGAGCGCATTACCACGGCACGAATCCCGACACCGGACGCGGTGGATATCTTCGCCCCTGAGGTGGTGGTCTGGGCGTACGAGGGTCCGCCGCAGCAGGCGCTACGGGCCTTGCTCAAGTTGGTGCACCCGGCGCATCCCGACGCCCCCACCGTGGCTTATCCGGCACCCAAGAGCCTGCACGTGCCCCGGGCCCAGCAACGCCCGATGATGATCCGACCCCCGGCACCAGGCCGTGCCAGGGTGCGGGCTGCCCGGTTGGCGACCGCGTTGATGAGTCCCGGCGCTGATCGCGCCATCAGCGCCGTCGTGGCTGTCGGGCCACCGGGTCGCCGGCTGGCCGTCGGTTGAGAGCGAGCACCCCCCGACGTGCTCGCGACTCCCGGCGGCCAGCCGGCCACCAACCGCTACCCCGAAACCGACGGTGGACTATGCCCGCCGACCCAGCGCGGGTGTTGACGTCACTGCGAACGCGAGGGACGAAAGCGGGTATCCCGTCACGTCGGCGAGCTTGCCTCGAAGCGGGCCGGGGCCAGTGGGCCAGGTGGAGCACCGCATGCGATGAACGACCTACATGGGGTTGCACCAGCCGGTCGGGAGATGCGGCAGGGTGGTGTTCTTCAGCCGCCGGTGGGTGAGCACTCGAACGACCGGGTCCGGTGTGAGACCGAGGGTCCAGACCGTGCCCCTGCTGGTGGGAGGGGAGGGTCGATGGCTGGTGGGATGTCGTGCCGGTGAGCACTGGTCCATTAGGGGGCCGTGATTCTCCTCTGGCTGACCGACAGGATGAGGGGGACGAAATGTTGTTTGTGGGTAATGACTGGGCCGAGGCTCATCACGATGTGGAGGTGGTGGATGGGTCCGGTCGCTGCCTGGTTCGCCGGCGATTTCCCGAGGGGATCGTGGGCATGGCGGAATTGCACGCGGTGATCGCCGATCATCTTCCCGTTGATGCTGGGGCTTTGGAGGTGGTGGTTGGTATTGAAACCGATCGGGGCCCGTGGGTAGCTGCTCTGGTCGCTGCTGGGTATCAGGTGTATGCGATCAATCCGAGGCAGGTCGCCCGGTATCGGGAACGCCACTCGACGTCGGGGGCTAAGTCTGATCGGGGGGATGCGCATGTGCTGGCCGAGATCGTCCGTCTGGACCGGGCCCACCATCAGCTGATCGCGGCTGATTCCGAGCTGGCCGAGGCGATCAAGGTGCTGGCCAGGGTGCACCAGAGTCTGATCTGGACTCGGCAACGCCAGACTAACCAGCTGCGCTCGATGCTGCGCGAGTTCTATCCCGCCGCCCTGGCGGCATTCGATGAACTGCATGGACGGGATGCGTTGGCCGTGCTCACGGCCGCGCCTACCCCCGCAGCTGGCTACGCGCTGACCGTGGATGCGATCATCGATCTGCTGCGCCGGGCGGGGCGTCGCCGGTACCTGAGCGTCACCGCCGAAAAGATCCACCACGCCCTGCATACCGAGCACCTGCAGGCACGCCCGCAGATCGCCCAGGCCTACGGCGCGTCGGCCCGTGCCCTGGTGTCGATCATTACCGAGCTGGGTCATCAGATCGATGCGGTGCACGAGCAGGTGGTCACACATTTTGGCCGGCACCCCGACGGTGAGATCTATCTGAGCCAGCCCGGCCTCGGACACGTTCTCGCTGCTCGGGTCCTGGCCGAATTCGGGGACGCCCCCGGTCGCTACATTGATGGCAAGGCGCGTCGTAACTACGCCGGAACCTCCCCCATCACCCGCGCTTCGGGAAAGAAAAAAGTGGTCTGCGCCCGTTACGCCCGCAATAACCGCCTGACCGACGCGCTGTTTCAGCAAGCTTTCGCCGCGCTCACCGGCTCACCCGGTGCCCGTGCCTTCTACGACAGTCTCCGGGACCGCGACATCGGCCACAACGACGCCCTAAGGCGCCTGTCCAACCGGCTCGTCGGCATCCTGCACGGCTGCCTGCGCCACCACACCACCTACGACGAAGCCACCGCCTGGCCCACCCCCACACACGACCACCGCACCGCCTGACCAACGAGGACCCAGCGGGTATCCCGTCACGTCGGCGGGCTCGTCCCGAAGCGGGCCTGGGGCAGGGGTCTCGGTGGAGCAC
>JBOHHF010000152.1:0-3791 GCA_050700495.1 Pseudonocardiaceae bacterium | reverse complement strand
GAGTGCTCACCACCGCTTGCCAAGGGTCATGGCCGGACCGGCGATGCCCCGCCTTGGAGTCGCCGGTCTGGCCATTCCATGGCGACAGACGAGGGGGCCGTGATGGCGCACACCATCAGTCAGCGTGGCCAGGCACATCCAACGCCGGACGCCGGTGCCCTCCGCGTGCAGGTGAATGGCCCGGGGCCAGCTCAGTGTGGCCCGTGGCGCGTCGAGGCGTCGGGTGGGCACTGATGACCTCCACCTTGCCCGGCCGGCGCAGGATCGACCCGGCGGCATCCACCATCCCGATGCCCAAAGTGGACTCGACGCTGCACCTGTCGACTCGGACCCTGGAGCGGCTGGCGAAGGACCCCCGCGCTCGTAGGTTGGTCCGCTCGGTGTGGGACAAGCTCAGCGAGCTGGAGCGGACCGGTCAGCACTCCGGCACCATCGCCGCGCTGCGCCGTATCCTGATACATCATCAGCCCACGTCAGCGGGTCGATGCCGCACCTGCCGCCGGGTGGCATGGCGCCGCCGACCCTTTCCCTGCATCGTCTGGCACCAAATCCGCAGTGATCTGCTTGGCCTGTTCGCAGGCAGCGACCCGCCACAGCATCACCGCCACGACTGCGACCGGTAGCCGATGGGCGGCATGCTTTAGTCGTCGGTGTCGGATTGCTGCGTCGGCAGGTCGGATGGCTGCTCGTCGCGGCGCGCACGCTCAGCAGCGCACCGACCCTGGTTCCCCCTCAGGGCGTTGTTCGGTGCCACCGGCGCCGGATCGCCTGACGCCGGCCTCAGGTGGGGCGGGAGGCGCGGCGATCGCGGCGCAGATCCAGCTCGGCGTCGTCGACCAGGGTGAGCATCGACTCGCCCGGGGCCCCGATCATGACCACGACGAAGCGGCTCCAGGCGTGACGATCTCGCCCGCCAGCACGTAGCCGAACACCGGCCCGGAGGAGTTCCCGGATCGCCGGGAGGCAACTCAACCGTCGCGATCATCACTTCAGCGCCATCGGGGATGTCCGGCGAGATCTGGTGCAGGAGCGTTGTCAACAGGGAGTTCGTCACGGTCATGTCGATCACGCTACTGCCGCCCTGGCCGCACGAAAATGGCGAAACCAGATGGCGTGATGCGTAGCTCCGCGCCTGCCCGGACTGCGAGTCCATCTCGACGAGGAGCTGGTCGAGGCCTCGCCGGTTGGCGATCGCGCTGCGGGAAGGATTTAGCCGTCTGGCCGGGGATCGCTGTGCAGTATGGCCATGAGCAGTTCGTCATGCCACTGACCATCCCAGCGCAGCGCCTCGCAGACGGCCCTCCTGGCGAAAGCCGCACTTCTCGTAGACCCGTTGGACCCGAGGGTTGAAGTCATAGACTGAGTATAGCGCGAGCGGAACGAGCCGCCGTTCAAGTAAAGACCGTCAATGAGACCGAAGGGTGTAAACTCGATCTGAAAGTCGCCATGTGCTGTTGTCGGTCAGGTCGCAGACTCCGTAGGGAATGGCTTTACCATCGGCTTGATCGGGAAATTCATAGGTCGACACATCGACCGGTTCGCCCTGTGGATGCCATTCTTTTCCGGCCTGAGAGAACCGTCCGACGAGCTCCTTCTTTTCGTATCGACGCTGATCACAGGGTCGCCGGAGGCAAGGAGCTCTTTAGCCAGCTTGTTGATGCAACGGAACTGGTCGTCCCGGTCCGGGTGCTGGCTTCCCTCCATCTTCTTGCGGGTTCCTTGTAAGCTATAGCCAAGGAAACAGAGGAGTTTCGCGACGACACTGTGGCTGACGGAGTGCACCATCTCCGTCAGTGTGGCGGCGAGATGGCGCGTCGATTTCGTGGTCCACCGCAACGGTGATTCGGGGTCTCCTCGCGTGTCCGGTTCAGTCAAGCTCTCCAGCGCGTCCGCCAGTTTGCGGATTGGCGACTTCAGCCTTCTTGCGACCACCCCCTGGTGCCCGGACTCGATTGGGTAAGTTATTTGATTACTGCTACCTGCCTTCGACTGGCGCCGGCTCTCCGGTGCGTCAAGGGACCTGAACGGGGGCGGACGTAAGACTTGGATGGTGATGGACCACAGAACTGAACGGTGTGGCCACCGGATCTGCCCGGAGGGGTGGTGGCCACCGACCCTGCGGTCGGTTTAGTGCAGGGCTTTCACGAGGTTCTGCAATTCCGTCACCACAGATCGAAGACCAGCACACCAGAACAACAAGTTCGGTCCAAAGGAGAACCATGAGCGACGTACGCATGCGCGTGCGGAAACTGGCGACCGAGGACGCGGAGACCTGGTCGAAGGTCGGCGACCACCAGATCTTCGTGAGCGACATCGTCGACCAGGGCACCGAGCCCGACGCCAAGATGACCGTGGGATTCGCGCGTGTCGGCAAGGGCGAGGCCCTGGACATCTCGTTCCCCTACGACGAAGTGCTCATCCTGATCAAAGGCTCCTACACCGTCCGCACCGAACACGGCGACGCGGTCACGGCACGGGCAGGCGAAGTCATCTACCTGCCGGCCGGATCATCGAGCTCCTCCCATGCTGACGAGGACACCGAACTGGTTTACGTGGCCAGCCCTCCCTCGGTGTACGCCGACCATGTGGCAGCATCAGCGGCCCGCCGATAGTCCACAGGACGGCGGCGGGCGCAGCATTCGTCGGGGTACACCGGCTCGGTGACGTGCGCCTCCCCTCACCAGCGCGGCGCACGGTCGCTTGTCTGGTTCGGTGGGCGCCTCAACGGGCCGGTAGCCCTTGCCGCTGACATTACGGCTGATGTAGGCGGTGATCGTGTCGGCTGATGGAGCAACCAACGGGGTGAGCTCGCTTCGCCTGGTGCGGATGAACCGGCCGTTTCGGCTGCTGTGGACCGCCCGCGCCGTGTCGTTCCTCGGCGACGCGCTGAGCCTGGTGGCGCTCATGCTCTACGTTGCCGAGTCGACGGGCCAAGCGTTGGCGGTGGCGATGCTGCTGTTGGTTGGTGATTTCGCCCCCGCGCTACTCGGGCCGCTGACCGGCACGATCAGCGATCGCTTCAACCTCAAACGGGTCATGGTCGGCTGCGAGCTCGCCCAAGCAGGTCTGATGGTCGTGATCGCGCTGTGGCTGCCCTCCTTGCCGCTACTGCTCGCCCTGGTCGCACTGCGGGCGATCGCGGGGCAGATCTTCCAGCCGGCATCTCGCGCCGCAGTCCCCGGCGTGGTGGCGGACCGGGACCTGGAGAGCGCCAACGCCGCGATCGGGATCGGCACCAACGGCGGCGAAGCACTCGGCCCACTGCTCGCCGCGCTGCTGGTCCCCATCCTGGACATCCGTGGCGTCCTGCTCCTCGACGCCGCCACCTTTCTCATCTCGGCGGCCCTGCTCACGTTCCTGCCGTCGCCGAAACGAGACTCGCCCAGCGGCACCACGCGGGAAACGTTCCTGGACGACACCGTGGCCGGGCTGCGCTACATCTGGGCCACCCCGATGGTCCGGACGATCGGCCTCGGCTTCTTCGCGATCGTCGCATTCAACGGCATCGACGACGTCGCATTGGTGTTTCTGGCCACCGACACACTGGGCGGCGGGGACTCCGCGGTCGGGCTGCTGCTGGCCGCGGTCGGCATCGGACTGTTCATCGGGTACGCGCTGCTCGCCCGAGCCGCAAACCGCAGCGTCGCGATGGGGACGCTGCTGCTGGCCGGCTTCGCCATCAGCAGCGCGGGAAACCTCCTGACCGGGCTGGCTTGGGCCGTCGCCGCCGCCTTCGCCGTGCAGACCATCCGCGGGCTGGGCATCGCCGCCATGGACGTCGCCGTCAACAC